>NZ_JANGEX010000001.1:0-514994 GCF_033792225.1 Microbacterium sp. LRZ72 | reverse complement strand
ACCATAACGATCCCTGTCCTACCCCGTAATCACGCCGCTAGATCGAGATCCCATCCACACTTTTTGGCCTATAGCCCCCGGCGCGTCCCACTGACCACGCTCGGCTGTCGGAGAACGACGTTCGGGAGGAGGTGACAGAGCGCTGTGTGACAGGCGAGGGGTCTGCAGGCTGGTCGCGAGGTGCGCGCGGTCGCTAGGGTCGTGCACAACGGGCAGCAGGGAGCGCGATGAGGGGCACCACCGTGGGTGAGAAGCCGAGCGAGCAGAGCCTCGCGGGCAGGCGCGCCCTCGTGACCGGCGGCGCCAGCGGCATCGGTCTCGCCTGCTCCCGCGCCCTCGCCGAACGGGGCGCGCACGTCGTCGTTGCGGACATCGACGCGGACGCCGCAGCATCCGTCGCCGACGAGGTGGGCGGCGAGGCGTGGGCGGTCGATCTCGCCGACACCACCGCGCTCGAGTCCCTCGATGTGTCCGCCGACATCCTGATCAACAACGCCGGCATCCAGCGGGTCGCCCCCATCACGGAATTCGATCCCCAGGACTTCCGCCTCATCCAGCGGATCATGGTCGAGGCGCCGTTCCTGCTCATCCGTGCGGCGCTGCCGGGCATGTACGCGCGGGGCTGGGGGCGCATCATCAACGTATCGAGCGTGCACGGGCTGCGGGCCAGCGCATTCAAGTCCGCCTACGTCACCGCCAAGCACGGGCTCGAAGGCCTGTCGAAGGTCACTGCGCTGGAGGGTGGCGCGCACGGGGTCACGAGCAACTGCATCAACCCCGGTTACGTGCGCACGCCGCTGGTCGAGCGACAGATCGCCGATCAGGCGCGTCTGCACGGCATCCCCGTGTCCGAGGTGATCGAGCGGGTGATGCTCACCGAGAGTGCGGTCAAGCGCCTCGTCGAACCCGAGGAGGTCGCCTCGCTCGCAACCTGGCTGGTGTCGGATGCCGCGGGCATGGTCACCGGCGCGTCGTACACCATGGACGGTGGATGGAGCTCCCGATGAGCCCCCGGGGCGTCTGGGCGGCGCAGGCGCACAGCCCGGAACGCGCGTACCGCACGGTGGCCGTGCCCGTCGCCGGGGGTGAGCTCACCGTGGGCGTCTGGGATGCGGCCGGCGAGCGCACGGCGGACGTGCTGCTCGTGCACGGCGTGACGTCGTCGCATCTGGCGTGGCCCCTCGTTGTGCGGGCGCTGCCGCCGGGCGTGCGCGCGATCGCGCCCGACCTGCGCGGACGCGGGCGGAGCAATGCCGTCACCGGCCCCGCGGGTCTCGCCGCGCACGCCGACGATCTGGCCGCCGTCCTCGAGGCGCTGGGTGTGGCGCAGGTGATGGTCGTCGGCCACTCGATGGGCGCGTTCGTCGCGGCGGTTCTGGCGCAGCGACATCCCGAGCGCGTGTCACGGCTGGTGCTCGTCGACGGCGGACTGCCGCTCGACGTGCCCGCGGGAATGGATGCCGACGAGGTCGTCGCCCGGGTGCTCGGCCCCACCGCCGAGCGGCTGCGGATGCGGTTCGCCGACGCCGACGCCTACCTCGACTTCTGGCGGGGACATCCCGCGTTCGCGGGGGAGTGGACGCCGGAACTGGAGGAGTACTTCCGATACGACCTCGCGCCCGACGGCGAGCGGTGGCGCCCCGCCACCAGCTACGCGACGACCGTGGAAGACACTCTCGATCTGCTCGCCGGCTCCGGAGCGGAGGCGCTGGCCGGTCTGCGGCATCCCGCCCTGCTGCTGACGGTTCCCCGCGGGCTGCGCGACGAGACACCCGGCCTGTACGAGGCGACGCGCCTGGAGCGGCAGCTGCGGGGGATGCCGCGGGTGCGGGGGATGCCGCGGGTGCGACACGAGCGCCTCGACGGGTACAACCACTACACGATAGTGCTCACGCCCGCGGGCGCCGCAGACGTGGCGGCTCGGGTCACGGCCGAGCTCGCGTTGTGAGCTTTCGGCGCCGTGCCCACCGGCTCGTGCCCAACGGCGCTGTGCCCAACGGCCCGTGCCCAACGGCCCGTGCCCAACGGCGCTGTGCCCAACGGCCCGTGCCCACCGGCCGCGGCTGCACTTTTCGGCGTGGGCGCTACGAATAGGTGCCGCCACGGCCGATAAGTGCAGCCCCAACCGCGATAAGTGCAGCCCCCACCGCGATAGGTGCAGCCCCCACCGCGATTAGTGCCGCCCAAACCGCGATAAGTGCAGCCCCAACCGCGTCGATCGCGGCCGCCGTGCTCAGCGCCCCGCCGCCGCCAGTCGCGTGCTGAGCTGGTGGGCATGGGCGAGCAGCGTGCGACCCAGGGCGGGAAGGCGGTCGTCGCCGAAGCGGAACTGCACGCCCGTGAGGCTCAGCGCCCACTCGGGCTGCCCCGCCCGATTGAACACGGCCGCCCCCATCCCCCAGCTGCCTTCGACGATCAGCCCGGGATTGACGGCGTAGCCGCGGTCGCGCGTCTCGGACAGCCGCGCGCGCATCGCGACCACATCGTGGGCGGCGCCCCAGCGCTCGGCGAGCTCGGGGTGTCGCGCCAGATAGGCCTCGACGTCGGCCGGCGGCAGGAACGCGAGGATCGCCAGCCCCGCCGATGCGACGCCGAGGGGAAAGCGCGTCCCCTCGCTGAGCACGAACGAGCGGATGGGGAAGGCGCCCTCCTCGCGCAGCAGGCACACGGTCTCGTCGCCGCGACGCACCGAGAGGAAGGCGCTCTCCTCCGTGCGGGCGGCAAGGGAGCGCACCACGTCCCGGGCGAGCGCAGTCACATCGTACCGGGCTGCCGCGACGGTTCCCATGAGGAACAGCTCGGGGCCGGGCATCCAGCACGACGTCGCGTCGTCCTGATCCACGAGCCCCTCCGCGCGCAGTGCGGCGAGCAGGCGGTGGGTCGTCGAGCGCGACAGGTCGGCGTGCCGGGCCAGATCCGCAAGCTTCGCACCGCGCTCGCCGGATGCGGTCACCAGCCGCAGCAGGCGCGCGGCCCGCGCGACCGCCTGCGCGCCGGGTACGGATGCCGTGGTGTCCACAATGTGGACAGTAGGGCCCGCGGCATCCATATCGCAAGCGATCGTTGCGCCCGGCGGGCGACCGGACGAGGGTGGGACACGGCGCCTGCGGGCGCGGGATCGCCCCGGCACGAAGGAGTGGAACGTGATCGACAAGCAGGTCGCCAGCGCCGCGGAGGCGGTCGCCGACATCCCCGACGGGGCCACGCTCGCCGTCGGCGGATTCGGTCTCTCTGGCAATCCCATCGCACTGATCGAGGCGCTGCTCGCACAGGGGACCACCGACCTCAGTATCGTCAGCAACAACTGCGGGGTCGATGACTGGGGGCTGGGCGTGCTGCTGAACGCCAAACGCATCCGCAAGATGACCTCGTCGTACGTGGGCGAGAACAAGGAGTTCGAGCGGCAGTTCCTCTCGGGTGAACTCGAGCTCGAGCTGACCGCGCAGGGGACGCTCGCCGAGAAGCTGCGCGCCGGCGGCTCGGGCATCGCGGCGTTCTACACCCAGACCGGCGTCGGCACCCAGGTTGCCGAGGGCGGCCTGCCGCGGCGCTATGACGGGTCGGGTGGCGTCGCCGTCGCCTCGCCGAAGAAGGACGTGCGCGAGTTCACCTTCGCCGGGCAGCACCGCGAGTTCATGCTCGAAGAGGCGATCACCACCGATTACTCGCTCGTGCACGCGTTGCGCGCCGACCGGCACGGCAACCTGGTGTTCAACAAGACGGCGCGCAACTTCAACCCGCTCGCGGCCATGGCCGGGCGCGTGTGCATCGTGCAGGCCGAGGAGCTGGTCGAACCGGGCGAGATCGACCCGGACGAGGTGCATCTGCCCGGCATCTACGTGCACCGCATCGTCGAGGTGGGCACCGACATCGAGAAGCGGATCGAGCGACGCACGGTGCGCGCCGCCCGCCAAGGAGGGGAGTGAGATGGCGCTCACGAGAGATCAGATGGCCGCCCGCGCCGCCCGCGAGCTGATCGACGGGTCGTACGTCAACCTCGGGATCGGGCTGCCGACGCTCGTGCCCAACCATGTGCCCGACGACATCACCGTCGTGCTGCAGTCCGAGAACGGCATCCTGGGCGTCGGTCCCTACCCGCTCGAGGAGCGCGTCGACCCCGACCTGATCAATGCGGGCAAGGAGACCGTCACGGTGCTGCCGGGCGCGGCCTACTTCGACTCGGCCACGAGCTTCGGGATGATCCGCGGCGGCAAGATCGACGCGGCGATCCTGGGGGCGATGCAGGTCTCGGCCACGGGAGACCTGGCCAACTGGATGATCCCCGGCAAGATGGTCAAGGGCCCCGGCGGGGCGATGGATCTGGTGCACGGGGCGGCGAAGCTCATCATCCTCATGGACCACACCGCCAAGGACGGCTCGCCCAAGATCGTCGACGCGTGCTCGCTGCCGCTCACCGGCAAGGGTGTCGTCGACCGCATCATCACGGACATCGCGGTGATCGACGTCACGCCCCAGGGGCTCGTGCTGATCGAGACGGCGCCCGGGGTGAGCGTCGACGAGGTGATCGCGGCGACCGAGCCGCCGCTGAGGGTCTCCGACACGTTGCGCGAGGTGGCGGCATGACCGACGACATCGTCATCGTCGCGGCGGCCCGCACGCCCCAGGGCCGCCTGAAGGGGCAGCTCGCATCCTTCAGCGCGTCGCAGCTCGGTGCGTTCGCCATCCGGGGTGCGCTCGAGCGCGGGGGCATCGACCCGGGCGCTGTGGATGCCGTCATCCTCGGCCAGGTCCTGCCCGTCGGCAGCGGTCAGAACCCCGCGCGACAGGCGGCGCTCGGCGCCGGACTCGGCTGGAACGTGCACGCCACGGGCGTGAACAAGGTGTGCCTCTCGGGACTCACGGCCGTGATCGACGCTGTGCGCATGATCGCGACGGGCGATGCCACCGTCGTCGTCGCCGGCGGCATGGAATCGATGACCCGTGCCCCGCACCTGCTGAGGGGCTCCCGCGACGGCTGGAGCTACGGCAGCGTCGAGGTTCTCGACCACATGGCGCACGACGGCCTCACCGACGCGTACGACCGCGAGAGCATGGGGGCTTCGACCGAGCGCCACAACGGCCGGCTGGAGGTGACGCGCGAGCAGCAGGACGCTGCCGCCGCACGCTCGCACCAGCGCGCCGCCGCGGCACGCGACGCCGGTGTCTTCGACGCCGAGATCGTGCCCGTCGAGGTGCCGCAGCGCAAGGGCGACCCGGTCGTGCTGACGGCGGACGAGGGCATCCGCTCCGACACCACGCCCGAAGCCCTTGCGCGGCTGCGTCCGGCGTTCGCGCCCGACGGCTCGATCACCGCCGGCAACGCCTCGCAGATCTCCGACGGCGCGTCAGCCCTCGTGGTCACGACGCGGGCGCACGCCGACGAGCGGGGCTGGCCGGTGCTGGCGGTCGTCGGGGCGAGCGGCCAGGTGGCCGGGCCCGACAACACGCTGCACGCGCAGCCCGCCCGCGCGATCGAGCGCGCGCTGACCAAGCAGGGCATCGGCGCCGATCACCTCGACCTGGTCGAGATCAACGAGGCCTTCGCGGCCGTGCTCGTTCGCTCACAGCGGGAACTCGGGCTGAGGGACGAGATCGTGAATCCGCACGGCGGCGGCATCGCCATCGGTCACCCGATCGGAGCTTCGGGCGCGCGCCTTGTCGTGCACGCCGTACATGAGCTGGTCCGCCGCGGCGGTGGCACGGCCGCCGTCGGCCTGTGCGGGGGCGGGGGACAGGGCGAGGCGCTCCTCGTCACTCGCTGACCTTTGATCGAGAACACAGCTGTGCCCCGGTTCCGCGCAGAAACCGGGGCACAAGCTCGTTCTCGGCGGGGAAGGAGGGTCAGGCTTCGCGGCGCACGCGCTGGCGCATCAGCTTCTTCTCCTTGCCGCGCACGGGGGAGTCGTCGGGGATCGGCTTGCCCCGGGAGGCGCGGCGGGTGTCGACGATCGACCCGATCGCCAGCGCGAGGCTGATCCCCCAGCTGAGCCAGGCCAGCGCCGTGCGCCAGGTGAACTCTCCCTCACGCGCCGACCTCAGCAGGGTGACCCCGCCGGTGAACGCAGAGATGATTCCGGTTCCTAAGACGTACTTGCGCATACCAGCCAACGTACCGCGTGTCACCGCCGCGGCATCCACCCCTTGACAACCGTGCGGATGCTGCGCGCGGGGCGACGTGACATGCGGCGGCGACGCGCGCAAGCCCCGGGCGCCGACGGGTGCGCCCGATACCCTGGGGTGACCAGTGCTCCTCCCACGCCCCGAGAGGCCCCCGTGACGCCACCACCGCCGTACCTCGCAGACTTCGTCGTCGTCGCCAATCGCCTGCCCGTCGACCGCGGCGACGGCGATGAGGAGTGGCGTCGTTCGCCCGGGGGGCTGGTGACGGCTCTCGAGCCGGTCATGCGGGGCACCGACGGCGCCTGGGTAGGCTGGCCCGGCAAGCCGGACATGCAGGTGGAGCCGTTCGACTTCGACGGAACGCGGCTGGTTCCGATCACGCTGACGGCCGAAGACGTGGAGCTCTACTACGAGGGTTTCTCGAACGACACGATCTGGCCCCTGTATCACGACGTCATCGCCGCTCCCCGCTACCGCAGGCAGTGGTGGGACGCGTACGTGCGCGTCAACCGCCGCTTTGCCGAGGCGTCGGCGCACGTCGCGGCCGAGGGCGCGACCGTCTGGGTGCAGGACTATCAGCTGCAGCTGGTGCCCAAGATGCTGCGCGACCAGCGCCCCGACCTGACCATCGGCTATTTCCATCACATTCCCTTTCCCGCATACGGCCTGTACTCCCAGCTGCCGTGGCGCCGCCAGGTGCTCGAGGGACTGCTCGGTGCCGACGTGATCGGCTTTCAGCGGGTGGCGGATGCCGGCAACTTCGCCCGTGCGGTCCGGCGGCGGCTGCGGTACGACACGAAGGCATCCGGCATCACGGTGCCCACCGGGGACGGCACGAGCCGGGTGGCCTTGGCCCGGGCGTTCCCGATCTCGATCGATGCGCAGTCGTACGCCGACCTCGCCCGCGACCCCGATGTGCAGGCGCGGGCGAAGGAGATCCGCGAGGGTCTCGGCAACCCGCGCAAGATCCTGCTCGGCGTCGATCGCCTCGACTACACCAAGGGCATCCGCCACCGCATGAAGGCGTTCGGCGAGCTGCTCGAAGACGAGCACATCGACTCGTCCGATGTCACGCTCGTGCAGGTCGCCAGTCCCAGCCGCGAACGCGTCGAGGCGTACTCGCACCTGCGCGACGAGATCGAACTGACGGTCGGCCGTATCAACGGCACCTACGACACCGTCGGGCACACCGCCATCCGCTATCTGCACCACGGGTACCCGCGCGAAGAGATGGTCGCGCTGTTCCTCGCGGCCGACGTCATGCTCGTCACGGCCCTTCGTGACGGTATGAACCTCGTGGCGAAGGAGTACGTGGCCTCGCGGACGGACAATCGCGGTGTGCTGGTGCTGAGCGAGTTCGCGGGAGCGGCGGACGAGCTCGGCAGCGCCCTGCTGATCAACCCGCACGACATCGTCGGCATGAAGGAGACGATCATGCGGGCGATCGACATGCCGGGAGCCGAGCAGGGGCGGCGGATGCGGGCGCTTCGCCGCCGGGTGTTCGAGCACGACGTGAACGCCTGGTCGAAGTCGTTCCTGTCAGCCCTCGCCAAGGCCCGTGAGCGCGCGGGGGACCGCGCGTGAACGCTGAAGAGGCGCTGATGCGGCTCGCGCACACGCCGCGTCTGCTGATCGCGCTCGATTTCGATGGCACGATGGCGCCGCTCGGTGACGAGCCCATGGCGGTGCGGGCGCTCCCTGCCGCCCAGACGGCGGTGGCCGGCCTCGCACGGTTGCCCGAGACGTTCGTCGCGTTCGTGTCGGGTCGCACGCTCGCCGATCTGCGGGTCATCGCCGAGCACGACGATGCCTCGGTCGTGCATCTCGCCGGCTCGCACGGCGCCGAGTACTGGCACCCCGCGGATGCCGCCGGGCAGCACGAGGCGAGGACTTCGGCTCCGGAGGAGGACTCCGCGCCCGGTGCGGTCCTCGCGCCGCGCAATGATCCTCGTGCCGAGCCGGAGGGCGGGGCGGATGCCGCGGCCGTGCTGACCGCGGCCGAAGCGGCCGTGGCGGAGATCGACGGCGCCTGGATCGAAGACAAGGCGTACGGATTCGGGCTGCACACCCGCCTGGCCGCCCCGCAGGACGCCCGCCGCGCCCACGAGCTCGTCGACGAGATGATGAGCGAGACGGCGCCGCAGTGGCGCCGGCGCAGCGGCCGCGACATCCTCGAGTTCTCCTGGCGACACGAGGGCAAGGACGCCGCCGTCGCCGCGCTGCGAGAGAGCCTCGGCGCCACCGCCGTGCTCTTCGCGGGCGACGACGTCACCGACGAGGATGCCCTGGCGTCGCTCGGTCCCGACGATGTCGGCGTGCGGGTGGGTGCGGGCGAGACCGTCGCGTCGGTGCGGGTGGACGATCCCGCCGAGCTCGCCGAGATGCTCGCACGGCTGGCGCGGATGCGGGCCGCCGCACAGGAATAGACTTTGGGGCATGGCTTCCTCCGCTTCATCCCCCGACTCCGACCCCTCGTCCGACTCGACCGTCGACATCAAGCCGCGCAGCCGAGCCGTCACCGATGGGATCGAGGCGACGACGTCGCGTGGGATGCTTCGCGCCGTCGGCATGGGCGACGCGGACTGGGAGAAGCCGCAGATCGGCATCGCCTCGAGCTGGAACGAGATCACGCCCTGCAACCTGAGCCTCGACAGGCTGGCTCAGGGCGCGAAGGAGGGCGTGCACGGCGGCGGCGGCTACCCGCTGCAGTTCGGCACGATCTCGGTCTCGGACGGCATCTCGATGGGCCACGAGGGCATGCACTTCTCGCTCGTGTCGCGCGAGGTGATCGCCGACTCGGTCGAGACGGTCATGATGGCCGAACGGCTCGACGGCTCCGTGCTGCTGGCCGGCTGCGACAAGTCGATCCCCGGGATGCTGATGGCCAGCGCCCGCCTCGACCTCTCGAGCGTGTTCTTGTACGCCGGCTCGATCGCGCCGGGCTGGGTCAAGCTCTCGGACGGCACCGAGAAGGACATCACGATCATCGACTCCTTCGAGGGCGTGGGCGCGTGCCTGTCCGGCCGCATGAGCGAAGCCGACCTCAAGCGCATCGAGTGCTCCTTCGCCCCCGGCGAGGGCGCGTGCGGCGGCATGTACACCGCGAACACGATGGCCTCGGTGGCCGAGGCCCTCGGCCTCAGCCTGCCCGGCTCCGCCGCCCCGCCGTCGGCCGACCGCCGCCGCGACGTCTACGCGCACCGCTCGGGCGAGGCGGTCGTGAATCTGCTGCGCCAGGGCATCACGACCCGCGACATCCTCACCAAGGAGGCGTTCGAGAACGCGATCGCCCTCGCGATGGCGCTCGGCGGCTCGACCAACGTCGTGCTGCACCTGCTCGCGATCGCGCACGAGGCCGAGGTCGAGCTGAGCCTGCAGGACTTCAACCGCATCGGCGACCGCGTGCCGCACGTGGCCGACATGAAGCCGTTCGGCAACTACGTGATGAACGACGTCGACCGCCACGGCGGCATCCCCGTCGTCATGAAGGCGATGCTCGACGAGGGCCTGCTGCACGGCGACGCCCTGACCGTGACGGGCAAGACCCTGGCCGAGAACCTGCGGGATCTCGATCCGGAGCCGGTCGACGGCACCGTCATCCACCGCTTCGACGACCCGATCCACGCCACGGGCGGCCTGACGATCCTGCAGGGATCGCTCGCCCCCGAGGGTGCCGTCGTGAAGACGGCCGGCTTCGACGCGGCGCTGTTCGAGGGACCCGCGCGCGTGTTCGAGCGAGAGCGCGCCGCGATGGACGCCCTCGAGGCCGGGCACATCGGCGCCGGCGACGTGGTGGTGATCCGCTACGAGGGCCCGAAGGGCGGCCCCGGGATGCGCGAGATGCTCGCCATCACCGCCGCCATCAAGGGAGCCGGCCTCGGCAAAGATGTACTACTCTTGACGGACGGTCGATTCTCCGGCGGCACAACCGGCCTCTGCATCGGCCATATAGCACCCGAAGCGGTGGACGCTGGTCCCATCGCCTTCGTGCGCGATGGTGATCTGATACGGGTCGATATCGCGGCTCGCACTCTCGACCTACTCGTCGATGAGGCTGAGCTCAGCTCCCGCCGCTCCGGCTGGGAACCGCTGCCCCCGCGCTATACCCGAGGCGTCCTGGCCAAGTACTCCGCGCTCGTGCATTCCGCAGCCGAGGGCGCTGTCACGGGGTGAGAATCCCGCGCATCGCGCTCCCGGTCGATCCGGTCGCACGTCGACGCACGCGCGGCATCCACACCACACACGAAACATCGAGGAATCCCACCATGCCCGCCGAACCCGCAACGGCCGTGCCACGGCCCCCCGCCCGCACCGCGTCCGCGCCCGTGCTCACGGGTGCGCAAGCGGTCGTCCGCTCCTTGGAGCTGCTCGGCGTCACCGATGTGTTCGGTCTGCCCGGCGGCGCAATCCTGCCCGTCTACGACCCCCTGATGGACACCGCCGACGTGCGCCACATCCTCGTGCGCCACGAACAGGGCGCCGGGCACGCCGCGGAAGGCTACGCCGCGGCATCCGGTCGCACGGGGGTCGCGATCGCGACGTCCGGCCCCGGAGCCACGAACCTCGTCACCGCGATCGCCGACGCCCACATGGACTCGGTGCCGCTGGTCGCGATCACCGGTCAGGTCTTCAGCACGCTGATGGGCACCGACGCGTTCCAGGAGGCCGACATCGTCGGCATCACGATGCCGATCACCAAGCACTCGATCCTGGTGAAGACGGCCGATGAGATCCCCGGGGCCATCGCCGCGGCATTCGAGATCGCCGGCACGGGCCGCCCTGGACCGGTACTGGTCGACATCACGAAGGACGCACAGCAGGGCGAGGCCCCCTTCGTCTGGCCGCCCAAGATCGACCTGCCGGGATATCGCCCGGTGACCAAGGCGCACGGCAAGCAGATCCAGGCCGCAGCCCAGCTGCTCGCCGAGGCCAAGAAGCCGGTGCTCTATGTGGGCGGCGGTGTCGTGCGTGCGCGCGCGGCCGCAGAGCTGCGCCGACTGGCGGAGTCCACGGGCGCGCCCGTGGTGACGACGCTGATGGCCCGCGGCGCCTTTCCCGACTCGCACCCGCAGCACCTCGGCATGCCGGGGATGCACGGTACCGTCCCGGCCGTCCTGGCCTTGCAGGAGGCGGACCTGCTGGTGTCGCTGGGCGCCCGATTCGACGACCGCGTCACCGGCAAGGCCAGCCTTTTCGCGCCGCACGCGAAGGTGGTGCACGTCGACATCGATCCGGCCGAGATCTCCAAGATCCGCACCGCCGACGTGCCGATCGTGGGAGACCTCAAGGACGTGCTCGTCGATCTCGACACCGCGTTCCAGAGCCAGGGCACCGAGGCCGACACCGCCGAATGGTGGTCGTTCCTCGACGGACTGCGCGACGAGTTCCCGCTGGGCTACACCGAGCCCACCGACGGCCTGCTCGCCCCGCAGCACGTGATCCAGCGCATCGGAGAGCTGACCGGCCCCGAGGGCGTGTACGCCGCGGGCGTGGGTCAGCACCAGATGTGGGCGGCGCAGTTCATCAAGTACGAGCGCCCGAACGCGTGGCTCAACTCCGGCGGCGCCGGCACGATGGGATACGCGGTCCCTGCCGCGATGGGGGCCAAGGTCGCGGAGCCCGATCGCCATGTCTGGGCGATCGACGGCGACGGCTGCTTCCAGATGACCAATCAGGAGCTCGCCACCTGCGTGATCAACGAGATCCCCATCAAGGTCGCGATCATCAACAACTCCTCGCTCGGCATGGTGCGCCAGTGGCAGACGCTGTTCTACAACGGCCGCTACTCGCACACCGACCTGAACACGGGGCATGCCACCGCTCGGGTGCCCGACTTCGTCAAGCTCGCGGAGGCCTACGGGTGCCTGGCGATCCGGGTCGAGAAGCCGGAAGAGGTGGATGCCGCCATCACGCTGGCCCTCGAGACCAACGACCGTCCCGTCGTCATCGACTTCGTCGTGAGCGCCGACGCGATGGTGTGGCCGATGGTCCCGCAGGGCGTCAGCAACAGCTACGTGCAGTACGCCCGCGACCACGCCCCGGCATTCGACGAGCAGGAGGACTGAGCATGAGCAGGCACGTTCTGAGCCTCCTGGTGGAGGACAAGCCCGGGCTGCTGACGCGCGTCGCGGGGCTGTTCGCCCGTCGCGGCTTCAACATCGAGTCGCTCGCCGTCGGCGTGACCGAGGTGCCGGGTCTCTCTCGCATCACGGTCGTCGTCGACGTCGACGAGCTGCCGCTCGAACAGGTCACCAAGCAGCTGAACAAGCTGATCAACGTGATCAAGATCGTCGAGCTCGAGTCATCGGCATCCGTGCAGCGCGAACACGTGCTGGTCAAGGTGCGCGCCGACAACTCCACGCGATCCAACGTGATCGAGGTCGTGAACCTCTTCCGCGCCTCGATCGTGGACTACGCCGCCGACGCCCTCGTCATCGAGGTGACGGGCGACCGGGGCAAGGTCGACGCGTTCCTGCGCGCGATCGAGCCGTTCGGCGTTCGTGAGCTCGCGCAGTCCGGGCTTCTGGCGATCGGGCGCGGCGGCAAGAGCATCACGGAACGCGTGCTGCGCGGCTGACCCCCGACCTCGGTCGCTGCGTCTCGACTCGCTTCGCTCGCTCCCCGACCGGTAGACAGCCATCGAATCGACAAACAAGGAGAACCACACAACATGGCAGAGATCTTCTACGACGCCGACGCCGACCTCTCGCTGATCCAGGGCAAGAAGGTCGCGATCGTGGGCTACGGCTCGCAGGGCCACGCGCACGCGCAGAACCTGCGCGACTCGGGCGTCGAGGTCGTCATCGCCCTCAAGGAGGGCTCGAAGTCCATCGCCAAGGCGGAGGAGGACGGCTTCGCCGTCAAGAACGTGGCGGATGCCGCCGAGTGGGCCGACGTGATCATGATCCTCGCGCCCGACCAGCACCAGCGCTCGATCTACACCGACCACATCAAGCCTCAGCTGGCGCCCGGCAAGACCCTCGCGTTCGCGCACGGGTTCAACATCCGCTTCGGGTACATCGAGGCGCCCGAGGGGGTCGACGTGATCCTGATCGCGCCGAAGGCCCCCGGTCACACGGTGCGCCGTGAGTTCGTCGCCGGTCGCGGCATCCCCGACATCATCGCCGTCGAGCAGGACGCCTCGGGCCACGCCTGGGATCTCGCCAAGTCGTACGCCAAGGCCATCGGCGGCACGCGGGCGGGCGTCATCAAGACGACCTTCACCGAGGAGACCGAGACCGACCTCTTCGGCGAGCAGTCGGTGCTGTGCGGTGGTGTCTCCCAGCTCGTCCAGTACGGCTTCGAGACGCTGACCGAGGCCGGCTACCAGCCGCAGATCGCGTACTTCGAGGTGCTGCACGAGCTCAAGCTCATCGTCGATCTCATGTGGGAGGGCGGCATCGCCAAGCAGCGCTGGTCGGTGTCGGACACCGCAGAGTACGGCGACTACGTGTCGGGACCGCGCGTCATCGACGAGAGCGTCAAGGAGAACATGAAGGGCGTGCTCGCCGACATCCAGTCGGGTGCCTTCGCCAAGCGCTTCATCGGCGACCAGGATGCCGGCGGGCCCGAGTTCCTCGCCCTGCGCGAGAAGGCGGCGGGTCACCCCATCGAGGCCACCGGCAAGGAGCTGCGTTCGCTGTTCTCGTGGAAGCAGCAGGACGCCGACTACACCGAGGGCTCAGCCGCGCGCTGACGTCCGCACGAGACCAGCCGTCCGCACCCGGCACGGCTTCGGCCCGGCCGCCGCACCCCCGTACCCAGGGGCGCGGCGGCCGGGTCTTCTGTTTCGGCAGCGCGAGGGCGGCCACCTGGGTACGCTGAGGGAATGGCCGGACGCGATGACGATGCCCTGAGCTGGGGCGGGGACGACGACCCGACGCTGGCGTCGTCGGGGGAGCGCACGCGCGACGCACCGTCGCCCCGTGAGGACCCGGCGCTGGCCGAGGGGTGGACCGCGGTCGGCACCCCTCGCCACGCGGAGCCGCAGGCGGACACCGCCGAAGCCCCGCCCGCGACGGCGGCCGACGGCGACGAGCCCGAGCCCGAGCCCGCGGACGGGGAGGCCGCCTCCTCGGCCGGCAACGCGACGCTCATCGGCGTCGGGGTGCTCGGCGGCATCTATCTGCTCTACGCCATCGGCTGGCTCATCGGCGGGCTGCGCCTGCAGGGCCGCTACCAGGTGCTCGTGACCGACGCGATGTACCAGGGGGCGCTGTGGTTCGCGACGGCCGCGCCGCTGATCTGGTTCGGCGCGGTCCTCGTCCTGGCACGTCGCTCGGCCGGATGGGTGCGGTGGCTCGGGCTCATCGCCGGTGCGCTGCTGCTGATCCCGTGGCCCTTCATCATGATCGGAGCGGTGGGAGCATGAGCGAGACGGACGAGGCGGCGCAGACGAGGCCCGCCACACCGGTGCCGGCACTGGTGGCGATCGGCGGCCTGCTCGGGCTGCTGTACGCATACGCCCTCTGGCAGGCGATCGGCAACCTCGTCGGCGCGGCGCAGCAGGCGTCCGAGGTGGGACTGGCGCTGAACGGCCTGGGCTGGTTCCTCTGGATCTTCGCGATCCTGTTCCCGGTGATCGTCTTCGCCGCCGCCTTCGCGCTCTCGTGGAAGCGAGGCACACTCGCCTACACGCTCGCGCTGCTGATGGGACTCGGGCTCGTGGCGGTGTTCTGGCTGAACGTCGTGGCCTATACGAGCCTGAACACCACCGCCGTCCTGACCACGTGACGTCCGTCGCGACGACGCGATGCCGCGAGGTCGGAGCCGGTAGGCTCGATGAAGTCTCGCCCCCGTCCGTGTGCGGCGAAGCATCCCGCATTCCCGTCGCTCCCTGCGGCGCGCAACCCCGTGGAGGATCCCTTCGTGTCGAAACCCGTCGTCCTCATCGCCGAACAGCTCTCGCCCGCGACGATCGATGCGCTCGGACCTGACTTCGACGTGCGCGACGTCGACGGCACCGACCGTGCGGCCCTGCTGAGCGCGCTGGCCGAGGCGAACGCCGTGCTCGTGCGATCGGCGACCAAGATCGACGCCGAGGCCCTCGCGGCCGCACCGAACCTGAAGGTCGTCGCCCGTGCGGGCGTGGGGCTCGACAACGTCGACATCAAGGCGGCGACCACGGCGGGCGTGATGGTCGTGAACGCCCCCACCTCGAACATCATCTCGGCCGCCGAGCTGACCGTCGGGCACATCCTCAGCCTCGCGCGCCGCATCCCCGCCGCGCACGAATCGCTTGCGGGCGGTGAGTGGAAGCGCAGCTCGTTCACCGGCACGGAGCTGTACGAGAAGACGCTGGGTGTCGTGGGCCTGGGCCGTATCGGCGCCCTCGTGGCGGCCCGCGCGCAGGCGTTCGACATGAAGATCGTCGCGTACGACCCCTACATCACCAGCGCCCGCGCCCAGCAGCTCGGGGTGCAGCTGGTCACGCTGGACGAACTGCTGCAGCAGGCCGACTTCCTCACGATCCACATGCCCAAGACGCCGGAGACCACCGGCATGATCGGCACCGAGCAGCTGCGGTTGATGAAGCCCTCCGCGTGTGTCGTCAACGTCGCCCGGGGCGGGCTCATCGATGAGCAGGCGCTCGTCGAGGCGCTGACCTCGGGCACGATCGCCGGCGCCGGCCTGGACGTGTTCACCGCCGAACCGCCGGCTGAGGGCTCGGCTGCGGCGCAGCTGGTGGGACTGGCCAACGTCGTGGTCACGCCGCACCTGGGTGCGAGCACCGAAGAGGCGCAGGAGAAAGCGGGCGTGTCGGTCGCGCGGTCGGTGCGCCTGGCGCTGGGCGGCGAACTCGTCCCGGATGCCGTGAATGTCGCCGGTGGCGCCATCGACCCGTACGTGCGTCCCGGCATCCCGCTCGTCGAGAAGCTCGGTCAGATCTTCGCCGCACTCGCCCGCTCGCCGCTGACGAGCCTGGATGTCGAGGTGCACGGCGAGCTGCACGCCTACGACGTGAGCGTGCTCAAGCTGGCCGCGCTCAAGGGCCTGTTCACGAACATCGTCAGCGAGAGCGTGTCGTATGTGAACGCGCCGCTGCAGGCGGAGCAGCGCGGAGTCGAGGTGCGACTGCTCACGGACGACCAGTCCGAGGAGTACCGCAACGTCATCACGCTCAACGGCGCCCTCTCCGACGGCTCCCAGCTCTCGGTCTCGGGCACGCTGACGGGCACGAAGCAGATCGAGAAGCTCGTGGGCATCAACGGCTACGCGCTCGAGCTGCCGATCGAGAAGCACCACGTCGTGATGCAGTACACGGACCGGCCCGGCATCGTCGCGGTGTACGGGCAGAAGTTCGGCGAGGCGGGCATCAACATCGCGGGCATGCAGATCGCCCGTGTGGCAGCCGGAGGACAGGCGCTCTCGGTGCTCACGGTCGACTCGCCGGTCTCGGAGGAGCTGCTCGAAGAGATCAGCGCGGCCATCCACGCCGACCTGTTCTGTCAGGTGGCGATCACCGAATCCTGACTCTCAGCGCTGCGCGGCGTTCTCGACGAAGGCGATCAGCGCCGCCAGTTCCTCTCCCTCGGGCACCGGGCCGAGCACCGAGCCGATCGTGAGCGCGGCGTTGAAGTAGAGGCCGTCGCTGACGAGCAGCACCATCTGCAGCGCGGTCTCGTCGCGGGCATGCGGGCGGATCGCGTCCTCCCATGCCGTACGCAGCCCGCGAAGCGCCTCGACGGCGGCCGGGTTACCGCTCTGCGCCAGGCGCGAGACGGCGACGATGGCGCGATCGGCGGGTGAACCGGTCATCGTTGATATGCGCATGAACGCCGCGATGGGGCCCTCGGGAGCCGTGCGGATGGCCTCGGTGTCGGACAGTGCCAGGGCTCGCATGTGCTCGATGAGGGCTTCGTTGAGTGCGTCCTTCGACGCGAAATGGTAGAGCAGTCCGCCTTTGGACACCCCCGCCGTGCGTGCGGTCGCCTCCACGGTGGCGGCGCGTTCGCCGTCGGCGATGAGGAGGGCGGCGTAGGCGTCGAGGACGCTCTCGCGGGCGCGTGGGGGCCGGCTCATGCGGGGGACCGGTCCGTGACGGAATGCGGCATCCTGTTACTATACCGTCTGGACGGTTTTCTCGAACAATCGGAAGGCGGAGCAGGATGACCCGGGTCGAGCAGGGTGCGCGTGCGCACGTCGGCGAACGCGTGGGCTGGCGGGGGTGGGCCGCGCTCGCGGTGCTGATGCTGCCGGTGCTGCTCGTGTCGGTCGACAACACCGTGCTCAGCTTTGCGCTGCCGCAGATCGCCCTGCAGCTGGAGCCCACCAGCGCGCAGCAGCTGTGGATCATCGACGCCTACCCGCTCGTGCTCGCCAGCCTGCTCGTGACGATGGGCTCGCTGGGCGACCGGTTCGGCCGGCGCAGGATGCTGCTGATCGGCGCGTCCGGTTTCGGTGTCGTCTCGATCGCCGCAGCGTTCGCCCCGACCGCCGGCGTGCTGATCGCCGCCCGTGTGGGGCTGGGCCTGTTCGGCGCGATGCTGATGCCATCGACGCTCTCGCTCCTGCGCACGGTGTTCCGCGATCGCGAGCAGCGCCGTCTCGCGATCGCGATCTGGGCGTCGGGCTTCAGCGCCGGCATGGCGCTCGGCCCGATCGTGGGGGGCCTGCTGCTCGAGCACTTTCCCTGGGGTTCGGTCTTCCTGCTCGCCGTTCCGGTGCTCATTCCGCTGCTCGTGTTCGCGCCGATGCTGGTCACCGAGAGCTGCGATCCGAACCCCGGTCGCGTCGACCTGCCGAGCATCGCGCTGTCTCTCGGCACCATGGTCCCGATCGTGTTCGGGATCAAATCGCTCGCCGTCGTCGGCTTCACCGGTCCCGCGCTGCCGCTGTTCGCCGTCGGTCTCGCCGTCGGTGCGCTCTTCGTCCGCCGCCAACGGCGCACTCCCGACCCCCTGCTCGATCTCGCGCTGTTCCGGCAGGGCAACTTCAGCGGTGCCGTCATCGTCAATCTGTTGAGCGTCATCGGCCTGGTCGGGTTCCTCTACTTCGCGGCGCAGCACCTGCAGCTGATCGTGGGGCTCAGCCCCTTCGACGCCGGGCTCGCGCTGGTGCCGGGTCTGATGATGATGATCGTCGCGGGCCTCGCAGTGGTGCCCGTGGCCCGCCGCGTCTCGCCGCGTCTGCTCGTGCCCGCGGCCCTCGCACTCTCGGTCGGCGGCTACCTGCTCGTGGCGACCACGACGAGCGCCGACAGCCTCCTGCCCCTGACGCTGGCCTTCATGGTGCTGGGAACGGGCTTCGGGATCGCGCAGACGGTCTCGAACGAGCTGGTGCTCACCAGCGCGCCCTCCGACAAGACGGGGGCGGCCTCGGCCGTCTCCGAGACCGCCTACGAGCTGGGCGCCGTCCTCGGCACGTCGGTGATGGGCGGCATCCTCACCGCCATGTACCGCTTCGGTCTCGACATGCCGGCCGGGCTGCCGGCGGAGGTGCGCGGGGCGGCGAGAGAGACGCTGGCGGGCGCGATGGCCGCGGCGGACGGGCTCGGGGGACCGCTCGGCGAGGCGCTGCGCACCGCCTCGGCCCACGCCTTCGACACCGGGGTCGTCGTGACGTCGATCATCGGCGCCCTCCTGCTGGTGATCGCCGCCGTGGTCGCGGCCGCTAGCCTGGGGGGAGCAACATTCCCCGCCCCACCCCAGGAGTCGCCCCATCATGTCGCGCGTCGTCAAACTAGCCGTCATCCCGGGTGACGGAATCGGTCCCGAGGTCATCGACGAGGCGCAGAAGGTGCTGGATGCGGCGACCGCCGGCGGCGCTGTCGCCTTCGACACCACGCGGTTCGAACTCGGTGCGGGGCGCTACCTCGACACGGGCGACACGCTCACCGACGACGACCTCGACGCGGTCAAGGCCCACGACGCGATCCTGCTCGGTGCCGTCGGCGGCATGCCGGGCGACCCGCGCCTGAAGAACGCCAATATCGAGCGTGGTCTGCTCCTGAAGCTCCGGTTCGAGCTCGACCACTACGTCAACCTGCGCCCGTCGAAGCTCTACCCGTCGGTCCCGGGTCCGCTCGCGGACGCCGGATCGGTCGACTTCGTCGTCGTGCGCGAAGGAACCGAGGGCCCGTACGTGGGCAATGGTGGTTCGCTCCGCACGGGCACGGCGCACGAGGTCGCCACCGAGGTCTCGGTCAACACGGCATACGGCATCGAACGGGTCGTGCGGCACGCGTTCGACCTGGCCGAGAAGCGCTCCCGCCGGGTGACGTGGGTGCACAAGACGAACGTGCTCGTGCACGCGGGTTCCATCTGGCAGCGGGTCGTCGCCGCTGTCGCCGCCGAACACCCCGACGTCGCCGTAGACTATCTGCACGTCGACGCGGCGACGATCTTCCTGGTCACGAACCCGTCCCGTTTCGACGTCATCGTCACCGACAACCTCTTCGGCGACATCCTGACCGACCTGGCCGGTGCGATCACCGGTGGAATCGGACTCGCGGCCTCCGGGAACATCAACCCCGAGGGCGCGTTCCCGTCGATGTTCGAGCCCGTCCACGGATCGGCGCCCGACATCGCGGGCCAGCAGAAGGCCGATCCGACGGCGGCGATCCTCTCCGTGGCCCTGCTGCTCGATCACCTCGGAATGACCGAGGAGGCCGCGCGCGTGACCCGCGCCGTCGAGGCCGACATCGCGCATCGCGACGGCGGGGTGCGCTCCACGAGCGCCATCGGCGACGCGATCGCGGCCCGCCTGTAGCCTGAAACACAGGGCGCCGCGGCGCCCCACCACCGACCGGCAGGACAGACATGACCCTCATCGACCCCGACACCGGCCTCGACCCCCTCGACTTCGAGGTGACGAAGAACCTGGCCGCCGTGCCCGCGGCGCAACGCGAGGAGATCCTCGCGAATCCGGGGTTCGGGACCCGGTTCACCGACCACATGGTCGATATCTGCTGGTCGGTGCGCGGCGGCTGGCACCGTCCGCGTGTCACGCCGTACGGTCCGCTGAGCCTGGACCCGGCATCCGCGGTGCTGCACTACGGGCAGGAGGTCTTCGAGGGCATCAAGGCGTACCGTCACGCCGACGGCTCCATCCACACGTTCCGTCCCGACCAGAACGGCCGGCGCCTGCAGCGGTCGGCGCGCCGCCTGGCGCTCCCGGAGCTTCCCGTCGAGTACTTCGTGCAGTCGCTGCGCGAACTGGTCACCGTCGACAAGGACTGGGTGCCCTCGGGACCCGACCAGAGCCTGTACCTGCGCCCCTTCATGTTCGCCAAGGAGGCGTTCCTCGGTGTGCGGCCCGCGCACAAGGTGGGCTACTACGTGATCGCCTCGCCCGCCGGCTCGTACTTCACCGGCGGCGTCGACCCCGTCACCATCTGGCTGTCGGAGGACTACGCGCGCGCCGGCAAGGGCGGCACCGGTGCCGCGAAGACGGGCGGCAACTACGCTGCGTCGCTGCTGCCGCAGTCCGAGGCGTACGAGAACGAGTGCGACCAGGTCGTCTTCCTCGACGAGCACCGCAACGTCGAGGAGCTCGGCGGAATGAACATCGTCTTCGTGCACAAGGACGGCACCGTCGTCACGCCGATGTCGCCGTCGATCCTCGAGGGCATCACCCGCAACTCGATCCTGCAGCTGGCGGAGGACCGCGGTCACAAGATCGAAGGCCGGCCGGTCTCGCTCGAGGAGTGGCGCGAGGGTGTGGCCTCGGGCGACATCGTCGAGGTCTTCGCGTGCGGCACCGCCGCGGTGATCACACCCATCGGGGGCCTGAAGGGCCGGGACTTCTATGAGGAGCAGCCCGCCGGCGACCTCGCGCTCTCGCTGCGCGAGGAGCTCACCGACATCCAGTACGGCCGTCGCGAAGACAAGCACGGCTGGCTGGTGCGCCTGGACGCTTAGGCTGATCCGGTGAAGATCGTTCGGTTCAGCCACGAAGAGACCATCCGCTACGGCATCGTCGACGGGCCGGAACTGGTCGTGCTCGAGGGCGACCCGCTGTTCGCGGGCTTCGGCACGACCGGCGAGCGGGTGCGCGTCGGCGACGTGTCGCTGCTCGCGCCCGTCATCCCGCGTTCCAAGGTCGTGTGCGTCGGCAAGAACTATCACGACCACGCCGCCGAGATGGGGGGCGAGGCTCCCGCGGAGCCGCTCCTTTTCCTCAAGCCGAACACGGCCGTGATCGGCCCCGGCGACGCCATCGTGCGGCCGCCACAGTCGGAGCAGACCGACTTCGAGGGTGAGCTCGCCGTGGTGATCGGGCGGATCGCGAGGAATGTGCCCGCGGCATCCGCCCTGGATTACGTGCTCGGGTACACGCTCGGCAACGACGTCACGGCGCGGGACCTGCAGCGCTCGGATGGGCAGTGGACCCGTGCGAAGGGGTTCGACACGTTCTGTCCGCTCGGCCCGGCCATCGAGACCGACTTCGATGCAGCCACGGCGACGATCCAGACCCGCGTGAACGACGAAGTCAAGCAGAGCGCCCCGCTGACCGACATGATCCACTCGGTCGCCGACATCATCGCGTACGCGTCGGCCGTGTTCACCCTGCTGCCGGGCGATGTGATCCTGACCGGCACGCCCGCCGGGGTCGGGCCCGTCGTCGCGGGAGACGTGGTCGAGGTCGAGATCCCGGGGCTCGGCGTACTGCGCAATACCGTGCGAGACGCGTAGGGCTGCGCACATGCCCGCCGCGGTTCCCGCCGGCGCGCTGCCGGCCGACGTGTCCGCCGTGCAGCGCCGCACCGTGCTGGTGCTCGCGTCGGGCCAGGTGCTCGGCGGACTCGCCCTCGGGGCCACGATCTCGCTCGGCGCGCTGCTTGCCGCGGACATCTCGGGCGATGACGCGCTGTCGGGCCTCGCGACCGCATCGCTGACGCTCGGTTCCGCCGCCCTGGCCGTGCCGTTGGCGGCCCTGGCCCGGCGCCGCGGCCGGCGAATCTCGCTGTCTTCGGGCATGCTCATCGCGCTTCTGGGCGTCGCGGTGGTCATCGCGGCGGCATCCGTGCGGGTGTTCCCGCTGCTGCTCGTGGGGTTCGTGCTGGTCGGATCGGGCACGGCCGCCAACCTGCAGTCGCGTTTCGCCGCCGCCGATCTCGCCACGGACGCCACGCGGGGGCGGGACCTCTCTCTCGTGGTGTGGGCCACCACGATCGGCGCCGTGCTCGGCCCCAACCTGGTCGGTCCCGGCGAGGCGATCGGCGCCGCGCTGGGCATGCCCCCGCTGACCGGACCGTACGTGTTCACGATCGTCGCGCAGCTGCTCGCCATCGCGCTGTACCTGCTCGCCCTGCGCCCCGACCCGCTGGTGCTGGCGGCAAAGCTCCGGGCCGCGGTCGCCGACGACGCCGGCACGCGGACCATGACGCATCCCGACCGCCCGGCGCTGGCGCGCTTCGCGATCTTCGCGGTCGCGGCCAGTCACGGCGTCATGGTGGCCGTGATGGCCATGACGCCGGTGCATCTGCTGCATCACGGGGCGACGCTGACGGTGATCGGTCTGACGATCAGCCTGCACATCGCGGGGATGTACGCGCTGAGCCCGGTGTTCGGCGTTCTGGCCGACCGCCTGGGCCGGCAGGCCACCATCGGGATCGGTCAGGCGCTGCTGTTCGCGTCGCTGCTGACGGCCTGGCTGTGGTCGGAGGTGTCCGCCGCGGTCACGGTCTCACTCATCCTGCTCGGACTCGGCTGGAGCGCCGCGACAGTGGCCGGCTCGGCGCTGCTGACCGAGGCGACCACCGAGCCGCTGCGCACCCGCCGCCAGGGACGGAGCGACCTGACGATGAATCTCGTGGGCGCGGCGGGTGCGGTGGGCGCGGGCGTGGTGCTCGGGTGGATCGGCTACAGCGGACTCGCGCTGGTCGCGATGCTCGCGGTCGCGGCGGTGGTCGCCGGGCTCGTGCTGGTGCGGCGCCGGGCGCGGCACGCAGCCTGAGCGCGGCGTCCGTGCGCGCGGTTCCTGTGCGCCGCGGCTGCACTTTTCGGCGGGGGCTACAGGGATAGCTGGCGCCGATGCCGAGAAGTGCAGCCGCCGTGGGGGGATGCGGGAGCGCCGGGAGCGCCGGGCTCGACGGCGCGTCCCGGATAAGATGGGCCCGACATGTCTGACGCCCCCGCATCCGCTTCATACCCGACCACCACCGCCACCGGCACGGACGTGCGCGTGCGGTTCTGCCCCTCGCCCACCGGCCTGCCCCACGTCGGGCTCGTGCGCACGGCGCTGTTCAACTGGGCTTACGCGCGGCACCACGGGGGCGCACTCGTGTTCCGCATCGAAGACACCGACGCGGCCCGCGACTCGGAGGAGAGCTACGCCCAGCTGCTCGACGCTCTGCGGTGGCTGCGGATCGACTGGGACGAGGGTGTCGAGGTCGGTGGCCCGCACGGGCCGTACCGGCAGTCGCAGCGCCACGAGCTCTACCGCGGCGTGCTCGACAAGCTGATCGCTGCCGGAGCAGTGTACGAGAGCTACTCCACGGGCGAGGAGGTCGACGCGCGCAACGAGGCGAACGGCCGGGCGAAGCAGCTGGGCTACGACAACTTCGACCGCGACCTCACGGACGATCAGCGGGCGGCGTTCCGCGCCGAGGGGCGCGAGCCCGCCTGGCGACTGCGGGTCCCCGACGAGGACATGACCTACACCGACCTCGTGCGCGGCGAGGTGACTTTTCCGGCCGGGTCCTTCTCGGACTTCGTCATCGTCCGCGCCGGGGGCGTGCCGCTGTACACGTTCGTGAACCCGGTCGACGACGCGCTCATGGGCATCACCCACGTGCTGCGGGGCGAGGATCTGATGCCCTCGACCGCCCGTCAGCTCGCGCTGTACCGGGCTCTCATCGACGCCGGCGTCACGTCGTTCATCCCGCGGTTCGGGCATCTGCCGCTCGTGCTCGGCGACGGCAACAAGAAGCTGTCCAAGCGCGATCCGCGCGCCGACCTCTTTCTGCAGCGCGAAAAGGGCTTCATCCACGAGGGCCTGCTCAACTACCTCGCGCTGCTCGGCTGGTCGATCGCCCCCGACCGCGATGTGTTCTCGCTCGATGAGTTCACCGCCGCCTTCGATGTGGCAGACGTCAATCCGAACCCGGCGCGCTTCGACCAGAAGAAGGCGGAGGCGCTCAACGGCGACCACATCCGGATGCTGTCGCCCGAGGTGTTCGTCGGGCGCATCACCCCGTACCTTCAGCAGGCGGGACTGGTACAGACACCGCCCACGAGGGAGCAGGAGCGACTCATCGCCGAGGCGGCGCCGCTCATCCAGGAGCGGGTGCAGCTGCTGGGGGAGGTGCCCGGGATGCTGGGCTTTCTGTTCGCCGAGCAGGTCGAGTACGACGAAGCCGCAGTGGCGTCCCTGCCCGACACCGCGGGCGAAGTGCTCGCCGCCTGCGTCGGGGCGCTCGAGCTGGTGCCGGAGTCGGAGTTCCGTGCCGCCGCGATCCAGGACGCCCTCGCGGCTGCCCTGGTCGAGGGGCTCGGCCTCAAGCCGCGTGTCGCCTACGGACCGCCGCGCGTCGCGGTGACGGGGCGTCGTGTCTCGCCGCCGCTGTTCGAATCGATGGAGCTGCTCGGCAAGACCGAGACCATCGCGCGGCTGGGGGCGCTCGCGCGCCGGCCGACGGCCTGACGTCTCGGTTTGGCGGGCGGCTCCGCGTCGCCTAAGATGGACTATTGGCGCGGGTGGTCCTGCGCCCTGTGGGGTATGGTGTAATTGGCAACACGGCGGTTTCTGGTACCGTTGTTCTTGGTTCGAGTCCAGGTACCCCAGCCATTTCATAGTTACTCAAACCACGGACAAAAGAACTAGTTGCTGACGGTTTAGAAGAAGAGCTCCTCGCATTATCGCGAGGAGCTTTTGCTTTGCTCTGCTCGAGAGACGCCTCACTGCTGCCGCACGCCTTGCGCACGCTGGTGCTGACGACGCTACGGTCACCTCTGACGTGAATCTCCTTGTCTTCGACGGTGACGAAGAGGCGCGAGAAGAACGCAGTGAGCAGATCACGCCTGACCGCTTCGGATGCCCGCCGGTATAGCTCGCCGGGATTCTTGAGAAGGTTCAAGAAGGCGACCGCCATCTCAGCGCCATAGCGCAGGCGGTCTGTTGTGACCTCGAGCTTCTCTCCAATCGCAGCCTTCTGCAGTGCTGTCGCCTCGATACGTTCACGGATCTTCGTCATTGCCACCGAGCCTGTCGCTGCAAGCTCGATCAGCCGTTCTTCCTGGGCTTCGAGCTTGTCGTGCTGCGTTCGAAGTTGGGCCTTCACGTCTCGGTCGGCGGCGAGCAGTTCGTCGAGCGACGCCGTGACGCGCTCTTTCATCGTCTCAATGGTGTCGGCTGGGAGGCGTTCGCTGGCCACGACGGGCACGATGTGAGCCTCGATCTGCTCGACTCGGATCGCCGGTGTCGAGCAGAGCCGACGCTGTTTGGCGGCGCAGATGAGGTACTCGTACGTCCCGCCGTTGCCGGTGTTCTGGCTGTAGAGCAGGCGGCTTGTGCGCCCGGCATCGTGGCACTCACCGCAATACAGCATTCCCTTCAGGTAATGGGAGTGGACGATGTCGCGGTCGCCTTGCCGGTTGCGCTGATCCAGCACTTCCTGCACCTTCAGGAAGGTCTCCTTGGAAACGAGCGCATCGTGGCGTCCGACGTAGAGCTTGCCTTTGTACCGATTGACGCCCGTGTAGTACGGATCGCGGAGCAGCGTTGCGAGTCGGCTGTTGCTCACGGGTCGAGCGGGGCGCGACGGCGACGGCCGGGTCGTGAGGCCCTGTTCCTGCATCAGCTCCGTGAGCTGACTGATCGAGTATCGACCGGTCGCGTACTGCTCGAAAGCCCACGCTACGAGCGGCCCTCGTTCGGGGTCGACATCGATCGTGTTGACGAGGCGACCGCTGAAGTCCTTTCGGACGTTGAGGTACCCCAGCTTCGCTCGGCCGACCGAGCCGCCCTGCTCAACCTTGTGAGCCATCTTCACCTTGACGTCCTCACCGTTCATGCGGACCTGGACTTCGTTCATGACGTCGGTGATGGCTTCCATCGCGTCGGCCATGTAGCCGTCGCCGAACTCTTCCTTCGCCGAGATCAGCCGAACACCCTTCTGCAGGAGTTCGCGTTTGGTGATCGCCGCATCTGTGAAGTTTCGAAACACGCGCGAGCGCATGTAGATGACGACGTACTTCACTTCGGGGTGATCGTCGAGGTAGCGCAGCATCTTCCTGAACTCGGCGCGCTTGGAGATCGTCTGCGCGGATTGCCCGGGTTCAACGAACTCGCGGGCAACTGTGGCGTGGAGGTCTCGTACCTTGCGGAGCGTCTCGACGCGTTGCGTCGCGATGCTGTTGCCGTCCTCGTCGATGTCGGCCGCCGTGTGGAGTTGCCGGGGTGTTGAGACCCGCAAGTAGACGACCGCCTGGGCGGCGGCGGTTGCGTCCTCTGCTGGCGTGAGGCTCGGCCCCATGAGGCGTTCCAAGCCGTCAAGCGAGTTCGCACGCGCGACGTCGGTCGCGTTTTCGATGAAAGATGAGCTCATTGGTGAGATACCTCCGTTTAGGTCCTCCGGATTAACGCTCTCTTTGGCCTCGAAGTCCAGCCCTTCTCGCGCGATTGGCGGGTTTTCCTGGGCATTGCCCTGGGGTCGGCTGGAGTTGTAGAAATCTCCTCGGATGTCATCGTCTTGCATGGCGATCTCCGTCTGCGGTCGCGTCGAAAGGTCGGGTCGAAGCGTTAGGGCTCGTCCGGATCGAAATGCTCGGAGCCGCCCTGGTTCGACGTCGCCCTGGGCTCGTGGTCGTACTGCTCCTGCGCCAGCCGAAGGAGCGCCCGAGCAAGGTAGTGGGTGTCGATTTCGTCCCGCCGTTCGGGCACGACCGTGATCCGGCGCTTGCGCTGGACACCTTTCCCGCGTCGATTACCTTTCCTCCTACCTGATGAAGGCATGCAGGCGCTCCTTCCACTCGACGAGGTCGTAGATGCCCCTGAGCCGGTCGGCGAGGGGCTCGAGGTTGAACTTGAGCGCTTCGGGTTCGATGCCGTGGTCGATCGCCCACTCCGCGAGGTCGTCTTCCCACTCGACGAGCGGGCTGAGGGCGCGGAGGGCATCTTCGATGTCGATGAATGTCCCGGCGTGCATCTCGTGGAAGCGTTCCATGATGTTCTCGGCCGCCGCGTTGACGTCGGGGAGCGAGAGGAAGGCCTGGAGCGCGTCGTCACGGTCGACGTCGAGTTCTGCGAGGGTTTCCTCCAGCTCGGCGATCTCCTGGCTGGCGTGGTCGGCTGATACGTGGACGAGGAAGCGTTGCCCGCGCACGGTGAGGGTGGTCGGGACGAGGAGACGGTCGAGCGTGGGCGGCAAGTGCTCGTTCATGAAGCGGCGGTCGGTGCTGGCGTTCTCTCGGTTCACGAGGTAGGTGCCGAGCCAGTCGATGAGCTCTTTGGTGGGCGCGTCGATGTGGTCGCTGGTGTAGAGCTGCAGGTACTCGTCGCGGAGGTCTTCGTAGCGTCCTTCGCCGGTGCGTCCGAAGTCGGCCAGGTGTGAGGTACGACCGTAACCGCGACCGAGAGCGTGCGCGATGGTGCGGGCGGTGAGGTCGTCGATCTCCCGGTGTTCGTCGATGGCGGCGCTGAGGCCTTCGGCGATGTGGTCAGTGAAGCGGCCGAGGGTGACTTCGAGTCGTCGCCAGTCCATGTCGCCGGCTTCTGCGGCTGGACGTGGCTGTGGTTCGTGTTCGGTCATTGTCGGCTTTCTCCGGCGATGATGTAGCGGCCGAGCGCGTCGACCCAGGCTTCTCGTTCCCATGGGACGCGCACGTCGTTGAGTTCGCTGAGGGCGGCTTCAGCGTCGAGGAGGCCGGTGGCGGCGAATCGTTCCAGTGCGCTGCCTGCGCCGTCATGGATCGAAGCGGCGATGAGTCGGGCTAGTGACTCGTCCTGTGCTTCGGGGTCGGCGTCGATCCAGTTGTCCAGCAGGGTCTGTGTGAGCTCAGACTGGTCGATCTGGCTGGGATCGGCTGTGAGTGAGTGTGGCGTGGTCATGGGGTTCCTCCTTTCGAGGTGAGTGATGTGGTGTACGGCGCCAAGTGCTCCAGGGTGTGAGCGACAGGCGCGGTGCTGAAGAGCTCGGCCTCAAGGGCGCGCTCGGCGCGTATCGCGGCGTCGATGTGCTCGGCGCGGCGCTGGTCGGGGGCCAGCCAGACGACGGCGGGAAAGAGGCCGCGGATGCGCTCCTCGGTGCCGTCGGAGAAATACCGCTGGTAGAGCTGGCACTTTCGCACCACGGCCGGTAGGTGCTCGGTGCCGCGGTCGACTTCGACGAAGCAGTGGGTTTCGGTCGTGTTGTCGGCGGTGACGATCAGTAGATCGGGCTTGAGTCTCAGGGTGGTGGCGCCGCTTCCGGAGAAAGTGCGCCAGCAGGTCGGCTCGGTCTCGAGTTCGAGCACTTCGTAGGCACCAGCTCTTGCCTGTTCGAGCACGGTCACGGCGACGTCGGCGACGGCCAGGGTGTGTGAGATGAAGGCGTTGCCGGGTTCAGTGAACTTGCGTCGGTCGGGGTCGCCGCGGCGGGCGCGCAGGTAGCGTTCGCCGGCCGCCGCGAGCTGCCAGACGGTGGACGTCGAGCCTGGCTGGAGTCCACCGATGCGTCGAGCGAGCGAAGTGATGACGCTTCGTTCCTGGAGTCGGGTCAGCACTCTGGTGGTGGCTCGTGTCGCAGCCGAGACGGTGGCGTGGTTGCCGAGCGGGCTGGCAGCGAAGTGGAGCCGCTGAAGCTGCCGAGTCGTCAGGAGACGGAAGCGCTCCAGGTTTTCGAGGATGGCGACGTCTCGTTCGCTGAGGTGCTGCTCCAGGTCGCGGATCCGGTAGGGGTTCCATGGGGCGCTCATAGGTGCCTCCAGGCCGAACCGGCGCCCGGCTGTACCCCTGCAAAGCAGGGGGATTCCCCGGCCAATTCGGGCGGCAGAGGCCGGAAGGTGGCCGTTTGAGGGGGTGCGTGGCAGGGGCGGCTGGACGGGTGGACGGATGAGCGACGGGAATGTCGCCGCTTCTGTGAACTTTGGAGCGCTGCGCTGGTCATGAGCGCCTCGCTCTCTGTCCTCGGCTGCGTTTCGGCGCCTGGTCGACTCGGTCGCTGGCCGGTTCCTTCGGCTCTCGGTCGGTGGTGTCGCGAGCGCCGAAGGCGTCGCGGCTGGCCTGACGGATCAGCTCTGAAGCGCCAAGCGATGGCGGGGGTGGGAGTGTGCGGGCGGAGAACCAGCCGCCGGGAGCACCGTCGACCATGAGCTGGGCGTAGATCTCGTACTTGCCGAGTGACTCGAAGTCTTCCGCTGCGAGCGTGCGCGTCTGGTTGGCGAGGTCGCGGGCGTCGTCTCGGGTGAGGGCGAAGCAGATCTTCGAGCGCGCGTTCACGTCGAAGGCGCTGCGCATTGCCCGGGGGAGCTGCTCGCGAAACTGATGTGCGAGGTGCCAGGCCACGCCGTAAGAACGAGAGGTCGCCAGAGCGTCACCGATGGAGGTTGGTAGATGGAGGTAGTTCTGCACTTCATCGACGATGACTATCCCGGGGCGCGACTTCGGGTCTTTCTCGGCGGCGCGCTCGAGGGTCGCGAGCCAGATCTCGGCCACGACGAGGCTGCCGAGGAACCGGGACGCACCGCTGCCGATCAGCGATTCGTTGAGCGGGACGAGGACGGTTTTGCCCTCGCGGAAGACGTCGCGCAGCCGGAAGCGGGGTTGAGATTGTCCGAGAATCGCGACCAGGTTCTTGCGCAGAACCAGCTTGCGGAGCTTATTGAGGGGCGCGGCGATCATGGCGGCGCGCTGGCCGGGCCGGAGTTCCTCGAACTCGGCCCAGAAGGTCGCCAGCGTCGGGTCGGCGGTGACGTGCTTGGTGACGCTTTGGCGGAAGCGGGCCTCGGTGAGCAGCGTGGGTAGATCGACGAGCGTATACGGCGCACCCCGAGCAACTCCGGCTCGCGCGAGCGAGAGCAGAGACCCTTGGATCAGGTACTCGGTCCTCGGTCCCCACCCGTCCTCGAACACCGCCTGGAGCGCGGCCAGCACTCCGTCCATGGCGATGTCCGGGTCGCGGTCGCCGATGTCGAGCGGATTGAAACCGACCGGCTGCTCGTCCGCGGCGTCCAGCACGACGACGTTGCCTGCCGCGCTGGCTGGCAAGTGGTCCAGGATGGCGTCAACGAGCTGTCGCTTGGGCTCGATGACGACGCACGCTCGTCCGGCCTCGATATCGGACAGCACGAGATGCTCCAGGGCCTGAGACTTCCCCGACCCGGTGGGGCCGAGTACGACGAGGTGCTGCAAACGGTCCCTGGGAGGGAACCCGATCGGGCGGTCGGGCCCGGGCGCCGTTCCGACGGCGAAGACCGAGACATCGCTCGATACGGCCTTGGGGGCGGCGAGCCGACGCGGATGGATCGGATTGACCCCTGCGTAGTTGCGGTCACCCAACGGCCAGCCCAGCAGCGGCACCACCTCGTCGGGAGTCAGGTGCAGCCCGCTTCGCGATGGATGCGCTCGGTGCACGTGAACGGGTGGGATGCGACGGAGCTGGAGGCGGATGCCGACACTTTGAAGCGCCTGAAGGCTTCCGAACACGCTGCGAGCCAGTCGCCCGCGCCGATCCGCGTCTGGCCCCGAGACGCCGATGCGGATCGTGACGCCGATCCGAGTGTCCGCGGCATGCTCGACGAGTCGCCTGCGAGTTTCGGCGGTTGCGCGACGGCTACCGCGCCAGATCCGGTCCGCGACCGGCTGCAGCGGGTCCGCCACGGCCGTCTCGACGGGCTGCGGGTTTCGGGCCGCGCCAAGCACCACTTGAAGCACAACCTCTTCGCCTTTGCCGCGTCCGGTGACGGCCGAGAGCACCGCGGCGACCACGTCCTCCGGGGCTCGGTCCCTGAGCGGAAGCGCACTCTGCTGAGCGCTGACCCGGCCTGCCGCGTCGACGGGCTTTCGGTCTAGCGCGCCGAACGTCGCGTCGGGGAGCACTGCGCGGAGTAGTCGCTTGAAAGTGTGGACGGCTGTGGCTGCGCAGCCGAGGGTGTACTGCACGCCGTCGTCGCCTGCCCGTAGCTCGAAGGCGACTGGACGGGGCACGTCCGACGCGCTGATTCTGGTGAGCAGTTGGCTGACAGCGGTCGGCTCGATGGGCCGCGGCAGGTCGAGACGGGAGAAGACGAACGGTTCAGGCATATCCGTCCTCCCCGCGGGGCGGGCGCATGGCATCGAGCGGGAGCTGAGCCTGCGCTTCGGCTTCTCGCCGAGCGTTCGCCAGACCGTACGCCGTGAGGACACGGCCGACGCGGGGCGGCAGATCGTCGCGTCGATCGCCACGGACACGCACTCGCAATTCTCGGGGCTGCTCACGACGGCTTGGCTTCTTCGGCACGGTGGCCTCCTTTCGCATTTCTCCTTTCGCTTCTCGGCCGTCGGCAGTCGCTGGGTCCATCCCGCAAGTGGGAAGCTCGTTTATGCACGAGCCCTGGGGTTTTGTAAAGGGGTGTTGTCTATTCCGCAACGTCGCGACAGAGGTCATCGCGCTCATGCTCACCACCCCCGATCCCGTCGCCACCTCGCGTACCAGACGACGCTGCCCACCAGCGCGACCACGACTGCGATCAGCAGCAGCCAGCCCCAGAACTGCGCGAGCACCTCGACCGCCAGCCAGAGCGCGAGCACGCTCAGCAGGAGCAACAGGCAGGCGGAGAAGACGCGCATTGCGAAGGACGCTGGCTTGTCGTCGGCCATGGCTCATCCCTCCACCTCTTGAATGACCTCGCCGGTATGCGTCTCGTCTTGTCGAGCGAAATCGGAGGGCACGGGGTAGCCCCATTTCAAGAGCGACGCGTCGCTTTCGATCTCGTTCCCCCACACCCACCAGTTCGGGGCGGGCGGGCGACGTCGGGCAAACAGCTCGAGCTTGGTTGCGTCCCGCCCCGACACTCGATCGATCACCGCATAGGCCTCGTCTGGCTTGACCGAGTGGTCGAGAAGCGGCGCGAACATCCAGGTGGGTTGCGACCGGTACTTGACCGGTGCCGTGCCCCTCGTTCCGAACAGCAGGTGCTCGGTCGCGTTGCGCAGGTAGTTGCCGAGAGTGAAGCGCGGCTTGATCCAGGTCAGGGGCGATCGGACGGTGTAGCCCCATGCCTCCATGACGTCGTACCCGTCGCGGAGGGTTGCGTTGGTGACCCACAGGTAGAGGTGGCTGTTCGGCGCGCCAAGTGCGCGAACCGCGTCGCCGAGGCCCTTGACTTCCTCAAGCGACAAGAGGTCGTAGTGTTTGCCAGCGCCGCGAGCGCCCTTCTGCTGGAGATCCCAGGGCGGATCCGCGTAAATGACATCGAACGCCTCGGGGGCGTCGGTTCGTGCTGGCAGCTCGTTTGGCAGCTGCGGTGGGTTGAACATCAATTGCTCCTTTCTGACCCGACTTGCTCGGGCTGAGGGATGGGTATGAGCGGCTGGCGACGATTCGTCAACCGTCTGGTCGCTCTTTCCCCAGATGCGGCTGGACGGCCGGACGGACAGGATCGGCATCGAGCACATTGGGATGCGAGAGGTTGGTCCTGAACGCCGATGTGGAATCGACAACGGCGACCGCGACCGGACGAGAGAGCGGGGGCAGCGCGCACCCGCGCCGCCCCCACTCGGTGCCTTGCTAGTGGCGTGAGGGGAGGGTTCCGGAGGCTTGGTGTGAGGCGCGGATCATGGCGCGGCGCGCCTCGTGTGCCTCCGTACTCATGGCAGTGGCGAGACGCAGCACGGCGCCGCGAAGCTCCTCCTCCGTCGCATCGAGCTCCGCTTCGATCTGGGCGACGTTCCGGCGCTTGCCCCGCCGTCGTTGCTGCACCAGGTACTCCACTACCTCGGCACCCTTCTCCAACACGGCCGTCAGCAGCAGGAACGGCAGGCCGACCAGCGCCAAGAGTCCGAGCAACATCACGACCACCTCCTCACGGCAGCCGCCGCGCCGAGCGTGTAGCTATCGACGATCTCGCGGTAGCGGGCCTCGCCCAGCGGAGCGACCGTGATGAGGTGCTGTTCCAGCGCGGTCAGCGCCCCAACGTGCTCGAGGGCGAGGTTGGCGATGGCGGCGCGCGCCTCCTCGGTCTGCCCCGCTATGATCGCCCGAGTCTGCACTCGCTCGACCTCCCGGCGCACCTGGCGCTGGGTGCTCAGCGACATCGCCCCCATGCCGGCGCGTGAGTCGAGACGCGAACCGGAAGAGACGAGCTGACTGGATGGGTTCTGCATGTCGAACCTCCTTTCATGAACGGGATCGGCCTGCCCGGTCCCTCTGCTTCCAGCCAATCGGCCCGCCTGTCGCGGAGTCCGGACGCAGTCCGGCCGCGGGTTGGGCAATATGGGGACATGGCGGACGCATCCCGGACACCGAGCTACGACGAGCTCATAAAGGATCTGAACCGCCTCCGGGCGGACGGGCTAGGGTCGCTGCGCCGGTTGCCGGTGCCCGCGTTGACCAACGCCAGCCGTCTGGGGGAGTACTCCGCGTCGCCCGAGACCGATGCGGCCGGTGTTCGCATGCTCTTGAAGGAAGCCGTCGCCACGCTCGGTGGCGGATCCATCCAGGAGTCTGCCGAGTACCTCCTCGGCCTCTACCCCGGCACTGCGCTCTGGCCGCAAGTCGACCGGCGACGGGAAGCCGCGGAGCTCTACGGCGTTGTGCCGGATACGTTCCGCAAGGGCCACGAGCGCCGTCTGCTCGGCGAGGTGGCCGAGGCGATCCTCGTGATCTGCCAGGATGCATCCCTCCGTCGCGCCCGCCTCGAGCTACAAGAAAGGCGCCATCCCGCCGACTCCCGCCTCGCCGTGCAATGGGTCGAGAGATTCGAGGCCTACTACCGGATCTGGACACCGATCTACGCGCTGGCAGCAGACCTTGAAGCGGCGATCGAAACCTGGCGCGAGGAACCCTCAGAGACCGTGCCCTGGGCGCCGGACAGCGAGCAGCCCTACGACCGAGACCAACAAGCGCAGGGCTACGGGCGCTCCGCTCTGTTCCGGCTCGCCGAACAATGGCTCGAGATCAAGAGATTCCAGAGCCGCCACGGCGGACTCTGGCTGCTCTCCGACACCGAGGTGGAAGAGCAAGTCGCGGACGCGGTCTACCGGGTCGGCTGGCACAACGACCTCTCGGACAAAGATGAATCCTTCCTGCGGCGCCACCTCGCCGACTCCCGCCACCAAGAAGCCGGGCACTTCTGGGACGTCATCCAAGCCTTCCCCCAGGCGCGCGAGATCAACGCTCGGTGGCAACAGATGATCCTCGACGGCGTTGACTGCACGTCGGACGAAGACAAGGAACGCTCCCAGGTCTGGCTCACCATCCGCGCCTGCCACGACTACTGCGAGCTCATCGACAACGACTGGCTCCGAATCGCCGACTGGTACCGGCCTCAAACCTCGCCACGCCCACGCGTCTCCGGCGCAAGCCTCTACCAGGAGCTTCTTGACAGACGTTCGAACTCTTCAGGGTGATCGGGTCCGGGACGTCGACTCGTTCGCTGCGACGTTGTGAAAACTACGACGCATGAGCGCTTGCCAGCATCATGCTCATGGTTCATAGTCATGGGCAGTTGTGGCGCGAAGGGCATCACGCACTGGTCTCTGGTCACGTTCTGCCTCACCTCGAGACACCTGTTCAGAGGGCCTCCAGCGCCGCGGTTTCACCATCGTCGAGCTACTCATTGTCATCGTCGTCATCGCCATCCTGGCGGCCATCACGATCGTCGCGTACAACGGCATCCAGAACCAGGCGAAAGCCGCAGCCGCTCAGGCCGCCGCCAAGCAGGCGCTGACGAAGATCCAGACGTACGCCGTCCAGAACGCTGACCAGTACCCCTCCGACCTCACCGCAGCGGGACTCTCCAACTCGGGCGACACGAGCTACCAGTACCGCGTCGACAACTCAGCGAGTCCGAAGACCTTCTGTCTCACGGCTACGACTGAGGACAGAAGCTACTTCGTCTCGACGACGACGGGCCGGCCGATGGCTGGCGCATGCGACGGACACGCGGTAGATGGAGGCGCGCTGATCACGAATCTCGCAACCAATCCAAGCTTCTCCACGGGAAGCACGGGGTGGTCGGCCTACTCCTCATCAATCGGTCGAGTCACGTCGCCATGGTCAGCTGACGGCAATGGTTCGCTGCGTATCACGGCGGTCGGACAAGACTCGTTCGCGAGTACTAGCTTTCCTGCAAACGCGGGCGAGTCCTGCACGGTGACTGGCGTGATCCGAATTGAGGCTCCGCAGACCGGGTCGATGGCAGGAACCACGCAACAGCGGAGCATCTTTCTATCCTTCCTCAACGCATCCAATACCCACCTCGGGACAGGCGGCACGGATCCTGCCACGGCCATGGCGCCCAACAGTGCGGGTGTATACGAGCTACGTGCAACCGGGACCGCCCCTGTCGGCACGGAACGGCTTAGTGTACGGCTCTACAACGGCGCGACGAGTGGTAGCGTGTATTGGGACCAGATCATGGTGGCCGAGGGCGCAACTCATCACTCGTATGCCGATGGGGGCTCTCCAGGCTGGATCTGGAACGGCTCTCCGAATAACTCGACATCGACCGGACCGCTGCTGTAACCCTTCGGTCACTCCGCGTTGTCATGGGGCCGAGGTGGGGCATGCGTGCCTGTGGAGAATGTCCTTCGTGCAAGTGCTGGCCGCCCTAGGATTCCGCCATGGACGAGTTGTGCGAGGTCGTTCAGCCACACTGCCCGAACTGCGGCGTCGTCCTTCGTGACCGAGGCCCAGGCTATGGATGCGGCTCGTGCGCCGTTGCGTTCTTGCCGGTGCCGACCAATCGGTGACCTGGTCGTATCGGGACCAGCTGCGCCATACCGCGTTGATGTTCCGGCGGCGTCAGCCTTCCCGAAGCTCACCAGGCAGGCAGGCTCGTTCTCCAGACATGTTCCTCGGGCAATCCGACTCGTGGTTCTTGGGCAAGATCGCGGTACCGCGACGGGAGAAGGACAGGGACGTCTCCTTCATCGATGAGGAGCAGATCCCATCGATCTTCATATTGTGCGAACGTCGGCAAGGTGACCCGAGCACGCTCCACCGGAGCATTTCTCTTCCCTGCCGGGACGCCGGGTGCAGTGAGCCAATCCATGTGCTCTATCCATGCCGCGGCGGCTACGTGTGAGCGAGGCAAGATGAAGTTGCGCGGTGGTACGGAGAGGTCGTGCGATACCGCCACCATGACGAAGTACTCCCGCTCGTGGAGGCTGGGGCCTTGAGACTTTGGCCCGAGCGGCCAGCTGATTGTCTTCATGTCAGACCCGCGCGCGGTCTTCACCTGGACTTCGACCAAGCGGCGGCTCTCGTCGCCCGGGAGCACCGCAAGGATGTCTGTACGTTCAAGTCCGTCGCGAGTGAGGGCGGGAGCCCACCCTCTCCTTGCGAGTTCCGCGGCGACGTGGTGCTCGCCGATTGTCTTGGTCTGCTTCGTATCTGCCACGGGCTGAGGCTACATCTCACGTCTGACGCCGAATTCGCATCGTGGGATGCGCGTGCTTAGATCCGACCGCTGGCAGTAAGGCCGTGGCCAGCTCCCAAGCAGCCCGTCGTCTGTCGCCCGCGGGCGGTACGCTCCGCGCGTGGCAAAGAATCCGCAGCAGCTCAATCAGAAGCAGTTGGACGTGCTCCGGTGGATCCGGGACGGCTGCCCGGATGGCGTCTATACGGAGGGCTGGGAGCATCGGATCGTGGCTCGTGCACTGGAGCGGCGCGGCCTTTCATCCATCAGCGGGCAGGGACCATCATGGCGAGCGAGCATGACGGCCGCGGGTAGGCAATGGCTCGAAGCTCCTCCTGTTGCCGATGTCATTCCCGACGACACCGAGGGCGCCGCGTTTATCGATCGCGTGCTCGCCGCCGACGGGAAGCTCGTTATCGAGGACCCGCACGAGAGTGACCTCAAGCCTTACGAACGGCTGATTCGGCTGAGCCTGAAGTCGTCCCGACGGCCGCATGGCAAGCAGCTGGCCCTGCGCCGCGAGGGCGGCTGGACCAGTCGGCGGTGGATCATCTGCTTCGAGAACTACGCTCCGGACTACGTCGAGTCGCGTCCGGTCGCGGTGCCTGAGCGCGTCGGCAAGTACCACCCGGTCGCTCGCGCGTACCTGGACGACGTGAGCTGGCAGTACGTCTCGAAAGAGCACGTGAGTCGAGCTGCTCGAGTTCTGCATGCCTTGGCGTCAGAAGCGGAACGACGCGGGGTGAAGATTCAGCTGCCAGCACAGGTCGCTGCCAACAAGGACCGACACAAGCGTCATCCAATGAAGGGGCACCTGTGGTTCGTCACGAGCGACGGCGACTACTCGGTTGAGATCCGCGAGATCCCAGGAACGGGCGGCGCCAAGCGGGACTACTCGTACTCACCGCCCAAGGGCACCCCGACCTGGATATGGCGTCGCAACACGGAGTTCGTCAGCACCGGTCGGCTGGAACTGATCCTCGATGGACGGCGCACGCCCTACCAGGGGCAGCACTTTCGCGACGCGAAGGCGACGCGCGTTGAAGACAAGCTGGGCGACGTCTTCGCCGCTCTCGAACGATACGAGATCGAGGCCGGCTGGGCTGAGGAGCGGCGTGTCCGCGAGGGAGCGGAACGTCGGAGACGTTGGGAGGCAGCGCTCGAAAACGCAAAGCGCGAGTTTGCCTGGCAGGCGCGCTGGGATCACTTCTCACGCATGGTCGCGCAGCAAGACGATCTGAAGCGTCGACGAGTGTTCCTCGACGCCGCAGTGGCTGCTGCCGAAACGCTCGCGGGGGAGGAGCACACGGCTGTGCTCACCTACCTCGACGAGATGCACCGCGCCGTCGACAAGATCGATCCTCTCGCGGAGCCGAAGCTGATCGTTCCGGAGGTACCTACGCCCACGGAAGCGGAGCTGGCGCCGCTGATGAAGGGGTGGAGTCCGTATGGGCCAAGTGCGCGCTGAGAAGGGTGAGCGCGGTGTGGAATTCACAACGCGAGCGATCGGACGATTGACGCTCAGCCGCGATCGTTCATAATTCGGATTCCCTCGTCGTCGGTGAGCGGCTCCACGAGGCGAACCCACTCCGGGTTCGCCGGCCGCTTCCGATGAGGAGGGCTCACCTATGAGTGAGAACAATTCGGCCGAGGTGCCCGCAGTGGCACTCGGCCCGGTGCGACCGCTAGCGGTTCGCATCACAGACGGACTGCGGGCGCAGCTGGACGTTCTTGCCCAGCTGAACGACCGCAGCCTGACCGAAGAGATCCGTCTTGGCCTTGAGGCCTGGGTCGAGACCAGCAAATCCGACCCGAAGGTGCTCGAACGAGCCGAGACGGTGCGCGCCGAGATCGACCGCGAGGCAAAGACCAAGCAGGACGCGATCAAGGCCATCTTCGGCACCAGCGGCGGGACGAAAGCTCAGACGATGCGCAGCAAGGCCGCGCAGGAGTAGAGCGTCCGTCCGTCGCAATTCGCTCCCTCCCCGTTGCTTTCCGGGACGGAGCAGGGCGGTCGTCCCGGGGAGAGTGCCCAGCGCACTCTCCCCGGGCGACTGCCCACGAGCGCATCTCGTTGTCGTCCTGCGGTCTTTTGATTGGACCACCGACCGGGTTCTCGGCCGCTCACGACCACGAGAGCTGAAGTGGTGCTGGCGGAGTCCCTTACTGGTCCGACGAGACCAGTGCGATTGCAGAGGTAGAGGACGCAGTTATAGGGCCGCTGTCTCGGCTTTCCCACGCACGACTTCACGAAAAGACCAGGTTATGAGATAATTCACACACAACGTAGCGTCTGGTTCGAGCGCTTAAGCTCCCGGTCGCACGATTGGTCGTGGCACACGCGCGGCGCGGCACGGTGGCAGTGTCCGCGCCCTCAAGTAGCGTCAAACACGGCTTCGAAGAGAACATTACCCGCGTCCGTCGGGCACGAAGGAGTAACCCACAGCATGACCGCATCAGTACCCGGAGAGACGCCCAACGATAAGGATGAGCTGCTTTCGCAGTTGCGTGATCTTGTCCCCAGCGCCTTCCTTGACGGCGAGCTCAACCGGGACGCTCTGCTCGATGCTCTCGACCTCGGGGGCGGCAGTCGTGCACCGTTCACTTTCACATGGCCGGGTATCGAGACCGCCCGACAGGACGCACGGATGGCTACCTCCGCAACACTCGCTCCCGATGAGGAAGCATCGCTTGAGTGGCCCGAAGCACGCGATGTTCTTATCGAGGGCGACAACTTGCAGGTGCTCAAGCTCTTAAAGAACGGGTACTCGCGTGCAGTCAAGCTGATCTACATTGATCCGCCGTACAACACGGGGGACACGTTCACGTATAACGACGACTTCGCTGTTTCCGAGCGGCAGTACCTCGCTGAGACTGGCCAGGTCGATGAGCAAGGCAGTGCCATGACGAGCCGAATCGAGTCGGGCGGTCGGAAGCACTCTCCGTGGCTGACGATGATGTTTCCTCGGCTTACGCTGGCGCGGCACCTGCTCCGTCGCGACGGCGTGATTCTTGTGTCGATCGGCAATGACGAGGTACACCACCTACGTCTGTTATTGGATGCGGTGTTCGGTGCGGAGAACTTCATCGACCTGATCACTTGGCAGGGCGGGCGCAAGAACGACGCACGTTTCACGTCGCTCGGCCAGGACTACGTTCTCGTTTACGCCCGCGACATCGCCCACCTCCGAACCCAGGACGTTCGATGGATGGAGCGCAAGACTGGCCTGGAAGCGGTCTATTCACAGGTCGAGGCACTCCGGTTGGAATATGGACAGGACTACGTAGCGGCTTCCAAGGCACTGCGAGAGTGGTATCGAGAATTGCCGGACGGCCAGGCCGCGAAGGGCCACGCGCTCTATAAAAACATTGATGAGCGCGGCGTCTTCCGTATCGATAACATCGCCAGCCCCAATTTCCGAGAGAATCTGCTCTACGAGTACAAGGGATATCAACCGCCGAAGACCGGTTGGCGATTCGAACGTTCCACGATGGAGCGGCTTGACGGGGGTGGCTACTTGGCCTTTCCGCGCTCCAAGGACGGGCGTATTCAAGTCAAGCGATATCTGCACGAAAACGAGGAGTGGTCGCCTCCTTCGGTCATCTACCGAGATCGAAGTGCAGCGTCCGGTGCGCTCGAAAAGCTGATGGGTGCGAAAGTATTCGACGACCCGAAGAGCACCGACGTCCTCGCTCGCCTCTTCCACGCCATCACCGACGAAGGCGATCTGATCTTGGACTTTTTCGCCGGATCCGGTTCGACCGGCCAGGCGGTCTGGGAGCAGAACCCGAGGGACGGCAAGACCCGTCACTGGATCCTCGTGCAGGTGCCCGAGAGGCCCGACGCTTCCGAGGAGTCCGGCAAGAATGCACTGGCCGCTGACTACGAGACCATCTTTGAGGTCACGGCCGAACGGTTGCGCCGCGCGGCGGCGACACTGCAGGAGGACGCTCTCGACGCGGCGCAGCTCGGCTTCCGCATTTTCCGCACCCGACCGACCAATCTCATAGTTGAAAAGCCGATCATCGCGACCGCAGATCTGACCGGGCAGAGCTACCTCGCTCAGGTGCTCGACCACACCGCGGGGGAGCCGGTGATCGAGGGTGCACAGCCGATTGATGTTGCGTGGGAGGTCGCGCTCAAGGCCACAGGCACGCGGCTCGACGCCCGCGTGACCATTCACGACTTCGACGGCGTCACGGTCTACGAGTTCTCGGCGCTCGAGAAAGACGCGGCGGATGGGCGTCTGCTCGTCTCGCTTGATGCGTTCACCCTTGCCACCGCTGACACCCTTGGCCTCGCTGACGAGGACACGCTGATCCTGCGCGGCGATAAGGTCGAGGACTCCGTCACTCTGACGCTCGCGCCCCGTTTGCAGTCAAAACTGATTCTTCTGGAGCGGGTGCCTCGTGAAGTTTCGCTTTGATGATCAGCCGCACCAGTCGGCCGCCGTTTCCGCGGTAGTCGATCTCTTCGAGGGTGCGCTCATTCCGCCGAGGGATGCACTCGCAGGGCAAGCGTCGGGTGCGGATGGCCACAGGGGGTACGGCCTCGAGCGCGAGATCCTGATCGACAACTTGCGTGCGGTGACCGCGCGCGAAGCCGTCGCCGACCAGCAGACGCTCGAACTGCTTGCAGAGACTGACCTTCGCGGCACCGCCCGTGACTTCCCGAACTTCTCGGTCGAGATGGAGACCGGCACCGGCAAGACCTACGTCTATATCTCCACGGCACTGCGCCTGGCAGAGCTATACGGGCTCCGCAAGTTCGTCATTCTGGTCCACTCCATCGCCATACGCGCCGGGGTTGTCAAGACGTTTGAACAGACTGCCGAGCACTTCCGCCTCAAGTACCCCGGCGTCACATACTCCTGGGGAGTGCTCGGGGAGAACTCCGCCCTGAACGATTTCGCTGAACCGTCAGGCACCGTGCAGTTCCTGATCGCGAGCATCCAAGCGCTCGACAAGCCTGAGAAGAACACTTTGTACTCCAGCGCCGAGCAGCCGCAGCTCTGGGGAGAGACGCTCAGCGGCGTGCAGCAGATCGCAAAGGCACGCCCCGTCGTGCTGATCGATGAACCGCAGAACATGGCGACGACCCTGCGTCGTCAGGCAATCGCGACGCTTAACCCGCTGGTGGCGCTCCGCTATAGCGCAACCCACAAGGAACCGTTCAACGTCGTGCATCGGCTCGGTCCGAAGCAGGCCGCTGAGGCGGGGCTCGTGAAGCGGGTATCGGTGAAAGGCATCGTCGCCGGCGACGACGGCAAACCGTACGTGCGTATCGATCGTCTGCGCAGCGTGCGCAGGCGCCTCATGGCGGAAGCGGTCATCGACAAGGCAAACGGAACGCGCGGGCCGGTGGTGCTACAAAACGGCACCGACCTCTTCGAGGAGTCCGGGCAGCTCGCGCAGTACCAGGGGCTCGTCGTCGACAGCATCGAGCGCAAACCAGACCGCGTCGTGTTCGAGAACGGTGTCATCGTTAAGGCTGGACAAGAGACGGGCGTCGACGCCGAGGCAGTCTGGCGAGACCAGGTTCGCCACACCATTCGTACCCACCTTGCTCGTCAGGCGCAGATCGACTCGGTTGGCCGCGAAGTCAAGGTGCTCTCGCTGTTCTTTGTCGAGCGGGTCGCAGATTATGCCGGTGATGAGGCGATTCTGCCCGCCATGTTCGACGAACTCTTCCGCGAAGAATGGCGCCGCACCGGTAAGCCAGCGGAGGACATGCCCGACCCTTCCGAGCTGCGTGTCGCCTATTTCCCGTCGACCAAGACGGGGCTCCTGCGTGATACCGCGGGACGGGCCGGCGACGCCGAGTACGAAGCCCGCGCCTACCAGGAGATCATTGCCAATAAGGAACTCATCCTCGATCGCGCCAATCCGCGGGCGTTCATTTTCTCTCACTCGGCGCTGAAGGAAGGGTGGGACAACCCGAACGTCTTCCAGGTCGGCTTCCTCCGGCACACTCGCTCCGAGCTGGAGCGCCGCCAGCAGATTGGGCGCGGACTCCGTCTTCCGGTCGATCAGGAAGGTCGCCGCGTGATGGACCCGGCGATCAACCGGCTCACTCTCATCGTCGACGAGGCTTTCGCCGAGTTCCGCACTGGCCTCAACGCGGAGTACGTCGCGTCGGGCGGCGGTTCCGGGGAACCTGGTCCCGACGTCGAGAACGCAGACAACGAAGTCATTATCCGGCGCCGCCCTGCACTCTTCGATAGCCCTGAGTTCGCCGAGCTATGGAGCCGCATCCGTTACAAAGCGCGCTACCGGGTCTCGGTGGATCCGACCGCCCTCCGCGTGGTGGTCGCCGCGTCCGAGCATCTGGCCGACCTCGAATTCATCGAGCGACGTGCGAACGTGGTGCAGTCGGCTGACCTCATCTACGACGACACCGGCCAGATCGTCACTGCGGACTCCGCGGTGGCGGAAGCACGCGGCGAGCGCATCGTGATCGAAGGGCAGCGCCTCCCCGACATCGTGCAGCTCATCGAAGACCAGCTGCAATACCGCAAGTTGCCGCTGCAGCTGACGCGTCGGACACTGGCCGGCATTGTCCGTGAGATCCTCGATTTCCCTGACCGCGACTACGCGCAGCACGTGCTGGACGATCCGGATCGGTGGGCGCGGATCGTCGCGAACGCCATCCGCATCGTGACGATCGAGCAGATGGTCAGCGGCATCACCTACGAGCCGATGAACGAAGCTGCCTGGTGGGACGCCGAAGTCGTGTTCCTCGAGGCCGAACCGAAGAACCCGCCACAGCCACAGCCCGGCGATCCCGACCCGACGAGGGGTGTCGTTCCTGCGCCAGAAGGCGGCACCAATCTCTACGACCGTCTCGATTACGACAGCCACGTCGAGCGCGCCTTCGGGTCGCAGCTGGAGAACAATCGCGACCACGTCAAACTCTTCACCAAGCTGCCGCGTCGCTTCCATGTTCGGACACCTGTGGGGGAGTACTCACCCGACTGGGCCATCGTCTACGACGAAGACGGCGTCCAGCGTCTTTATCTCGTTCGCGAAACGAAGGACACACGCAATCTAGACGACCTCGAATGGGACGAGGCGATGCGCATCCGATTCGCCAAGCAGCACTTCGATGCCGCGCCGGTTGGGCCGGTCGACTATGAGTTCACGACGGACAAGGCTGGTTTGCTGGTTGAGGACGCCCGTCAAGAACGTTCAGGTACCAGTGACGATGGAGCAAGCGTATGAGACTCGTCAAGGCGATAATTAGCGGGTTTGGCCGCATTGCAGACGGCACGATCAACCTCGACAACAAGGTCATTGCAATCGTGGGCCCCAATGAAGCTGGCAAAACGACGCTGCTCAACGCGCTCGCTTTCCTAGATAACGAGGCCGCCCTTTCGCCGAGCGAGCGGTCGCGAGGTATTGACGTTCCCGACAACTCGACTGTCGTGCGCGTTCAATACATTCTCGACGATGATGACCGCGCAGCCGTCGCGCATTATGGTCTTGAGGAACCTCCGACATCGATCTGGTTGTCGCGCAAAGCCTCAGGCGAGGGGGGAGTGCGCCGTCAGGTGGTCCCAGCGCCTCGTAAGGCAGTCGTACCACTCGAGGCGGCAATCAAGACCCTTCGATCTGCACACACGAAGCGTGCGATCTCACAGTTGGCGTTCGTGCCGCCGGAGGCGGACGAGGAAGGCAACGTGCCTCCCGTAGATCCGGTGCGCGAGGCGCTGCAGCAACGCGTCGATTCCGTGTTGCGCGGCTACGTCGCGGACTCAGAAAGCGATGGCACGGTTGCGGCTACAGACAGGTGGGCGGACGAACTCCGCGCTGTGCTCGAAGAACTCAACCGATTCGGACTGGCCGAGCCGCTCGGCCCTGCGATTGGCGGAGTGTTGACGTGGATCGATCGTGAGGATCCAAGGCAGCTCGTGGCTGAGGCGCTCTACAACCGGGCGCCAAACATCCTGCTCTTCAGCGAAGCTGACCGGAACCTTGGATCGGTGCACATGCTGTCGGACGAACTTTGTGCCGACCCGCCCGCCGCTCTGGCGAACCTGGCCGGAATGGCGGAGCTTGACTTACCCGCCCTGTGGGCGACCTACTCAAGCGGTGATGAAGGTGAACGCGAGACGCTCATCGACGCCGCGAACCGGACGCTCGCGACCAAGTTTGCCAAGGCGTGGAAACAATCCGACATCACCGTCGTTCTGAAGACCGAACGTACCGCTCTTTCCATCCGAATCAAGCAGGACGGTAAGCGCATCACGCAGTTCGACGAGCGTAGCGCCGGACTCAAGATGTTCGTCGCCCTCGTCGCTTTCCTGGCGGTGAGGGATGAACATCTGCCTCCAGTCCTTCTCATCGACGAGGCAGAGACGCATCTGCACATCGATGCGCAGGCGGACTTGGTCAATGCGTTCATGACGCAGCAGCAGGCTGCCAAGATTATCTACACCACTCACTCGCCTGCTTGTCTGCCTCCTGATCTCGGGTCGAACATTCGTGCTGTCGTACCGGACCCGGCGAACGAATACCGCAGCCTGATCCAAGGTTCATTCTGGGCCGCCGCTGCAGGGTTCTCCCCGCTTCTGCTTGCGATGGGCGCGGGTGCCGCGGCCTTCTCGACGGCCCGCTACGTCGTTCTCGGCGAGGGTGCCTCTGAGATGCTCATGCTTCCCAGCCTCGTCAAGCGTGCGGTCGATGTGCCTGACCTCGAGTATCAGGTGGCGCCCGGGCTCTCCGAGGTAGCTCCAGAGATGTACCCAGAATTGGACCTGGCAGGCGCGCGAGTGGCATACCTTGTCGACGGTGACCAGGGAGGAGTCGACCGTCGCGCCGCGCTCATCGCGGGTGGGGTGCCGGAAGAGCGCATCGTGAGTTTGACGGCTCTTACCCTCGAGAACCTCCTTGAGCCTGACTCCTACTTGGGCGTCGTGGGCTTCCTACTCGCAGAGTGCAACCCTGGTGTTGACATTCCCGCGCTTCCTGCTCTTCCGGCCGTGAACGCAGACGTTTGGCCGGCCTTCCTGGACCGCTGGGCGAAACAGAAAGATCTGAAAATGCCTGGGAAACGCATCGTCGCGAGTCGGCTGGTTGAAGAAGGCCACGCAGTCCCGAGCGAGTATGGCCGACCGATTCTGAAGCGTGCGCACAATGAGCTGGAGCGTGTGCTTCGCAGCGCAGGGCGCCGCGGAAAGTCATCATGAGAGTTCGGCACCTGCGCATCCGGAACTTCCGAGGCATCGAAGACAGCGAGATTCATTTCAAGACGCACACGCTGTTGGTGGGCGGCAACAACGCCGGCAAGTCCACTATCTGTGAAGCCCTCGACCTCGTCCTCGGCCCCGAACGGCTGTACCGGCGGCCGGTAGTTGACGAGCATGACTTCTATCTAGGACGCTATGCAGATGATTCGGGCGAGCCGGTCGAGCTCCGTATTGACGTCATCTTGACCCATCTCACCCCGGAGGAACGTCGCCGGTTTGGTGATCAGCATCTTCGGCTCTGGGATGACGTCGCGAGCGACTTCATTGACGAAGACGGCAGCGGCGTCGATCGATCCAGCGAGGACGCTGTCGATTGGGCGCTCCCTGTTTGTTTCATCGGCCGTTACGACCGCGAAGAAGATGACTTCATCGGCGAGACGTTCTTCTGTAACCCCGAGCCGATCATCGATGAGACCGACCTCGACGCGCTGGCCGTGCTCGGGGCTGGCCTCGCCAAGTTCTCCAGAACGCACAAACGCCTCGCCGGCTACGTCTACCTCCGTGCGCTTCGAACCGGCTCACGCGCGCTGAGTCTTCAGCGAGGGTCACTGCTCGATACGATCCTGCAGCTCAGCGGCGATGGGGCCTCAGAAATGTGGCGGGACACCCTCGACAAGCTCACCGATCTGAATCCAGCGGTAGGCGACATTCCGCAGCTCAAGGAAGTTCGTGAGAACCTGCGCGATCGTCTCGGCCGCTTCGTCAACATGGCACCCGGCGACGACTCAGCCGCGTTCTTTGCGTCGGACCTCACGCGTCAGCATCTGCGTGAAGTAGTGCGTCTCTTCGTCGCGACGCAACCGAGCGATCACCTTGTCCCGTACGCGAAACAAGGCACTGGTTCGATCAACCTGCTGGTCTTCGCCTTGCTCACGATCATCGCGGACCTCAAGAGTACGCAGTCCGTCATCTTCGCGATGGAAGAGCCAGAGATCGCCCTACCTCCTCACACCCAGCGCCGGGTCACGCGCTACGTGCTCAAGGAGATGGGTCAGTCCATCGTCACCTCACACTCGGGTCCGGTGATCGAACAGTTCGAGCCCGAAAGTATCGTGATGCTGCACCGCGACGGTGCAAAGCTCATCGGTACGCCTATCGATCCCAACAAGGTCAAGCGGAAAACGTACCTCACCAACAAGCGGCAGTTCGCCGAGGCGGTTCTAGCGCGCGGCGTTCTCGTCGTAGAAGGATCGACAGAGGCCGTCGTGTTTCCGGCGGTCTCCGCGGTGCTTGAGCGAACCCGAACCGACTACACCCATCTCGACTTCTCTGGTATCTCGATGTTCACCGCTCCTGGCGACGGATCCATCGCGAAGTTCGGGCCGATTTTCAAAGCGCTCGGTAAGAAGACTTGGGGTGTTTGCGACAAGCCAAACGGTGCACTACCGCAGGAGGTGCTCGTTGATCGCGCCGAGTTCGACCAGTTTTGGGAGTCCGAAGCGCTGGGCATTGAGGATGTTCTGGTCCATGGCATCCCGATCGCGACGCAGCGCCGCTTCCTCGAGGACGTCTCCACGCGCGGCGACTACCCGACGACTAACCACCCCTACGACTCAACAATCGACGATGACGCAGTAGGTCCGGTCGTTCGCAAGGTGCTCAAGGCGCGCAAGGGAGAGGCCTACGCGTACGCCGCCGTGCTTATCGAGCACTGCGAGACTGAGGGGGAATTGCCCTCAGAACTTGTCGACATCTTGCTCACGATAGACGCTGCGCTCCATGGTGAACCAGAGGTCGGCTTCGACTCGGAGACGGCGGTGCCGTCTGACGATGCTGAAAATAGCGCGGCCGATGCCGACGAGGAAACTACGCCAGAGGAACCTACCGAGGCATGAGCTTCGATCTCTCCAAGCCAGCGCAGCAAGCGTTCGATCACGATGGTCGTATCATGGTGCTAGGCGGCCCGGGCTCCGGTAAGACCACCCTGTCGTTGCTCAAGACGCAGCGGCTCATCCCAACCCTGGAACCGGGGCAAAACGTTCTCTTCTTGAGTTTCTCCCGAGCGGCCGTTCGCCAGGTGCTGAATCGCACCAAAGACGTGCTCACCCGCGAGGAGCGCTCACGCATCACGGTGCAGACCTACCACGCTTTCTGCATGGACATCCTCCGCGCGCATGGTCGGCTTCTGACTGGAAGCCCGGCACGCATCCTCTTCCCTGATCGCGAGAAGGTTACGAAGGCAAACTACGAAGGTGACTGGAATAAAGAACGCGACAGGCTGGCAACCGCAGAGGGCCTGTACGCCTTCGATAACTTCGCGGGAGGCGCTGGAACGCTGCTGACGAAGGTGCCGAAGGTAGCGGAGCTGGTCGCGGATCGCTTCCCCATCATCATCCTCGACGAGTTTCAGGACACGAGCGATGCCCAGTGGCAGCTCGTTCAGGCGCTCTCGGAGCGAAGTGAGTTGGTCATACTTGCTGATCCGGACCAGAGGATCTTCGAGTATGACGACCGCGTCGATCCTGAGCGACTGAATCAAGTGCGTGAGCTACTCGCACCGGTCGAGTTCGATCTCGGCGCCGAGAATCACCGCAGTCCCGACGCCGGCATCTTGCAGTTCGCGGATGCTGTGCTTCGTCACCGTGAACTCCCCGAGACGGACGACGTCAAGGTCTTCAACGTTTGGCCCCGTCAACTGGACACTACGACGCACGTGGCCGCAATCTGGTTGTACTCCCAGCTTCGAAAAGCTGGCATCGTCAAGCCGAGCGTTGTCGTCCTTGCTCGGACCAATGCCATGGTCTCCGAGGTGTCTGGATGGTTCTCGCAGGCACACCAGTTCAAGCGCAAGGAATACGGGCCGCTGACGCACGACGTACTTTGGGATGCCGAGATCTCCGCTGCTGCGGCGCAAGTGATCGCTTCGGTGCTTGAGTGGCCAGAACCGGACTCGACGACCAACGCCGCGTCCACGCTCGACGCCATTGCCGCCTTCTTTGAAGTTAAGAGCGCTGCAGCAAACAACGGGCCAATCGTAAGTGCGATCACACTCCGAGACCGCTATCGAATGAATGCGCAGGCGCTCCGTGATGGGCGCAATGTTCGTCCCAAGGGCGCCAAGCACATCGTCGCCAGCGCAGAGGCGGGTCTCGTGTTGGTCGGCGATCCGAGGGCGGACTGGATTGCCGCGCGGAAGATCATCGAGGGCGCCGACGGACTGGATGAGATCGCGCAGGCCGTCCGGTTCGTCCGACTATTCGGGGCAACAGACGAAATAGGTGGGCGGCTCTCGGAGGAGTGGGATCGCACGGGCAGCTACGGTCGCGCGACGGACATTGTTCGCCGCACCCTAGACCAAGGCCGACTCGCGACGGAACAACGTGAGCCGCAAGGGTTCGTGCTGATGAACATGCACAAGTCGAAGGGCAAGGAGTTTGACGGCGTGGTCATCGTAGAGGGACACCACCGAAGCATGTTCTTCACGGATCGCGAAGAAGCGCCCCACCTGGCTACACGCAGACTGTTGCGAGTGGCCATCACACGAGCACGACACAAAGTCGTGATCGTCAGACCGATGGGTGCCGCGCCTTTCACCGGGTAGTCGACGACGTTGATGTTCGCCGTGGCGCGCTCGCGCGCATCGTGACGCCAGATCGGTGTAACGATCGAAGCACTGCGCCGTGCGACAAGCTGTACATCTTCTCCAGCTCGGCCATGGTTGCACCATCTTCGTACTCCGCCGCCAACGAAGTAGCCTCGTCGTCAGTCACCTGCCGCTTCGATATCTCGACGCCCTGTTCGCGCAGCATCCGCGTGAGAGCCGAGCTCGCAACATCCAGCTCGCGAGCAAGTGATCGAACACTCTCTCCCGTCCGTGCTCGCTGGACGAGCTCCTCTACTTTGGCTGCACCGAATCGCCGCGAAAGCTCATGCGGTTTATACACGGTGGGGACGCTCAAGCCCTCACCTTCGTCGCCTGGAACCGCGAGTTTGCGGAGCTCACCGGCGGTGAAAGGACACTCCCAGTGGTTTGAACAGAGGGCGGCGAGGTCAGCCATTTTCCACCCGTTGAAGCACACCGAATCCGTTGCTTCCGGGCGGGGCCTCCCGTTCCATCGCTCCCCACGGGGAGGGTCGCTCTACCTGTCGGCGGCCTTGTCGGGTATGCCGAAGGGTGCTCCGCGATCCGGCCGGAACGCACCCCAGCATGCGGCGAGCCAAGCGGCGCCGAGCACCACCCCGAACACCGTGTCGGTGGGGTAGTGCATGCCGACGTAGAGACGGGTCAGGGCGACCGCGAGCACGATGCTGACGGCGACGCCCATCCCCGTCCAGCCCGCGGGCTTGCCCGCCCAGACGCGCAGGAGCAGCGCGATCGCGCCGTAGGTGGCGACGGATGCGGCGACGTGACCCGAGGGGAACGACTCCGTGGCGGGGAGGTCCGTCAGATGTTCGACGCTCGGTCGTGCGCGCCCGACGAGTGCCTGGGAGCTCAGGAACATGGCCGTTTCGCCTATCGTCGCCGCGAGGAGGAACGCCGCGGGTGCCCATCGCCGCGTCAGGGCCGAGACGAGCGTGACGGCCGTGAGCAGCACCATGATGATGCCCGGGGTGTTGCCCAGCGGATCGACGGCGTGAGCGATGTCGGTGAGCTGCGGCGTGCGGATGCCGGCGAACCACTCGACGACGGCCGTGTCGAATCGCCGGACGCCGTCGAGCGGTCCGGTGATCAGCAGGCCGGAGGCGACGATCGCCGCACCGATGACGACGAACGCGCCGGCGAGCAGGATCGCGCTGCGCCAGCTCGAGGACAGCGGCGCATCGTGTTCCGGCGCGGGGTGCAGCTGGGCACGTTCGTCAGGGGAGAGGCCCGCCATGAGCCCGCGCCGCTGCGCGCGACGCCCGGGAAGCGGCACGTACACGAGCGTCGCCAGCGCCAGCCAGAGGATGGCGACTGCCCACGCCAACGCAAGGGAGGACAGCGGCTCGCGCCCGAAGGCGACCCCCAGGAAAGCGAGGTTCAGCATGACCGCCGCGACGATGGCCCACACGCGGCCGGCGACAGGCATGGCCGGCAGGAACACCAGCAGCAGCATCCCGAGCGTCACGGTCGCAACGAGCACCGACGCGCCCGGCTCTCCGATGGGCGACTCCGCCGAGGGTGCTGCGTCGCTCAGGGCGACGAGCGATGCACCCCAGCGCGCCACGGCGCCCAGACCCAGGGTGAGGGCGAGCGCGCCTGATCCCACGATGGTCGCGAACAGGGCCAGTCGGCGCAGGCGGCGCAGCACCAGCCACAGCGCCGCGAGGGGAAGCAGGAGCCAACCGACACGGGTGAGGATGTCGAAGAAGAAATCCAGCACCGAGGGAACGGGGAGGTCGGCTCCGAGTGACGCGGAGCCGACCGTGAAGACGTCGCGTCCGCCGACCGCGACGGCGAGCGCGCCGAGCGAGAGGCCGACGCCGAAGACGACCAGCAGCGCAGCGGCCGACCAGGTGACGAGGCGCAACGCCTCCCGCCCGGTCATCGCGGCGGCGCCGTCGTGCGCCCGCCAGTGGTCATCTCGTGATCCTCGGATTGCAGAGCCCTTCCCGACCGTCGTGCCGAGCCGTTCTGAAACTCTGCGAGCAGTGGGGGATCAGGTCAAGTCTGCCCGCCATGCGTGCGGTATGCGGGTCGATAATGGTAAGGATGGAAGATTCTCCCGCCGACGGGCGTGCCCCCGACCGTGAACTGGCGGAGCTGAGGGCGCGCGCCTACGGCCCGCAGGCCGACATCGATGGCGACCCGGACGCCCAGGAGCGTCTCGCCGTGCTGGAGGCACGTTCCCGAGACTCCCGTCGCCCGGATGCCGCTGTGGCGCGCGGTGCGCCGCGCACTTCTGTCCCTGACCACCCCGCCACCCCTCCGCCGGCTGTGCGTGAACCCGCCCCCGAACAGGAGCGCGAGCAGGAGCCCGCGGACGAGCAGGAGCTCGAGGTCGAATCCGCTCCCGACGGGTCGGCGCCGCAGCCGCCGGTCTCCCGTGCGGGGCGCGCCGTCCGCCGAGGGTGGCCGCTCGTCGTCGCGGGCATCGCGCTCCTGGCGCTGGCGGGCGTCGCCGTCAGCGCACTCGTTGCCCCGCGTCCGGACGCAGTCCTGCGGGCGGGCGACACCTCCGGTGTGTCGGTGCCGCGCTGGGAGGGCTCGACCAGCCCGATCCCCGGGCGATCGCTCGAGGATCTGGAACCGTATGGATCGCACCGGGGCATCGGGGTGTGGGGCGCGGAGGCTCAGGACGGTTCGCACTGCATCTTCGCCGCGTGGTCCCGCGAGCAGTGGACGGTCTCGTGCGCGCCGCCCCCGCTGCAGCCGGTGCTCGACCTGCAGATCTATGACGGCATGGCGATGCCCGCGGGCATGCGCGAGCTGCCGCAGGGCAGTGTGTTGAGGTTCACACGCGTCGGCGCGACGATCGAGGTCTGGGAGGCGATTCTCGACGTCGAGGCCTGATCCAACGGGTCGGGTCTGCACCGCGCCCAGCGCCGCACGCTCGCCCGGTGGCGCAGAATTCGTGTGAGATCGGGTGTTGTTTTGTCTGTGTTTACCTTGTACTCTGTGGTTACTCCTTGAGGAAGAGGTGGGCGTGTACGCAACGGAGCGACAAGAGTCGATCGGGCGAGAGCTGTCGCAGAACGGCCGCGTGTCTGTGGTCGCGCTCGCCCGGGCGTTCGGCGTGACGACCGAGACTGTGCGGCGCGACCTCGACGCCCTCGAGCGGGCAGGAGCTCTTCGACGTGTGCACGGCGGCGCGGTCAGTGCCGACCGAGGCAGCACGACCGAAACGGCCGTCGCGGAGCGGGGCGAGGTGCGCGGCGACCAGAAGACGCGCATCGCAGCCCGAGCGCTCGCGGCGATCGGGGAGGGGTTCCGCGGATCCGTGTACATCGACGCGGGCACGACGACCGCCGCACTGGCACGCAGCCTCGCGTTGCATGTCGGCGCGGCCGGCCGGGTCGACGTCGTCACGCACTCCGTGCCGATCGCGTTCGAGCTGGGTTCCCGCGCCGACATTCCGATCACCATCATCGGCGGGCGCGTGCGCGGCCTCACCGCCGCCGCCGTCGGATCCGAGACCGTGCGCGCGATCGAGCATCTGCGTCCGGACGTCGCCTTTCTCGGCACCAACGGCCTTTCCGCCGAGTTCGGCCTGAGCACCCCCGACCCCGACGAGGCCGCGGTAAAGCGGGCCATCGTGGGCGCGGCCCGCCGTGTCGTCGTCCTCGCGGACTCGAGCAAGGTGGACGACGAATTCCTCGTGCGGTTCGCGCGCATCGAAGACGTCGACGTCGTCGTCACGGATGCCGCGCTGCCGGCTGAGCTGGCCGCGGCGCTGCACGCGGCCGAGGTCGAGGTGTGGACCGCATGATCGTCACCCTGACCGCCAACCCCGCGCTGGATCGCACCATCGTGCTCGACGGCGGGCTGCTGCCGGGCGCGGTGCAGACGGCCGTGTCGCAGCGCGAGGACGCCGGGGGCAAGGGCGTCAACGTCTCCCGCGCGTGCGCGGGCGCCGGAGTGCCGACCATCGCCGTCGTGCCGCTGTCGGCCGAGGACCCCTACGCGGCCGCCCTGCGCGCGACCGGCTTGCCGACGCGCGTGGTGCCCGTCCACGGGCAGGTTCGCACGAATCTCGCCCTCACCGACGCGGAGGGCGTGACGACGAAGATCAACCTTCCCGGGGAGGCGCTGGATGTGACCGATCGCGGCGCGCTCATCGCGGCGCTCGTCGAGGCCGCGCGCGGGGCGACCTGGGTGGTCCTGGCAGGGTCGACGCCTCCCGGAGTGGGGGAGGACTTCTATGTCGACGTGATCGCGTCGTTGCGAGGTGATGCCGCGCGCGCCGGAATCGCCCCACCCCGCATCGCCGTGGACACGTCCGGTCCCGCTCTCAGCGCCGTCGTCGAGTCAGCGCATCCAGATCTCATCAAGCCCAACGACGAGGAACTCGCGCAGCTGGCCGGAGCGCGGTTCGACCCCGGTCGAGAGCTGCGCACCGAGGTCGTCCGGGTGGCCCGGGCGCTGGTGCCGGCCAAGGTGGCCGCCGCCCTCGTCACGCTCGGGGAAGACGGCGCGATCCTCGTCACGGGCGACACGCTGCTGCATGCCGCGCCGCCGCCCATCACGGTGCGCAGTACCGTCGGCGCCGGCGACAGCTCGCTCGCCGGCTATCTGCTCGCGGATGCCGCCGGGGCCGAACCCGACGAGCGACTGCGCAACGCCGTGCGGTACGGGGCGGCGGCCGCCTCCCTGCCCGGCACCCAGATCCCCACCCCCCGCGACCTGCCCTCCGGCGAGGTCGCTCTCACCCCGCTCGCCCCCTAGGCGGCGGTAGCGCACCGAAGACCAGAGGAGGTCTACCGTGTCACAGACAATCACCCCGGAGCTCGTCAGCCTCGACGAGTCACTCGGCGCCGACAAGCGTGCGGTGATCCGCGCGCTTGCTGAGCGCGTCGTCGCGCAGGGTCGCGCCGGCGATGCCGAGCAGCTCTTCGCGGATGCATGGGCGCGGGAGGAGAAGGACGAGACCGGCCTGCCGGGCGGCATCGCCATCCCGCATGCCAAGAGCGCGGCCGTCTCGCAGCCCACCCTCGCCTTCGCCCGGCTGGCTCCCGGCGTGCCGTTCGGCGCCGAGGACGGACCGGCCGACCTGGTGTTCCTGATCGCTGCGCCCGACACGGCCGCGGAGGAGCACCTGGCGGTGCTGTCCAAGCTGGCGCGCAACCTGATGGACGAGGACTTCACCGGTGCCCTCCGCGCCGCGCCGACCCCGGACGATGCCGTCGCGATCGTCCGCGCGGCGATCGGGGAGGCCGACGCCACGCCCCCGGCCGCCGAGGCGGCCGCTCCGGTCGCGGAGCCCGGCTCGGCTCCGGTGGCCGAGGAATCCGGGCACCGCCCGCGGATCGTGGCCGTGACCGCGTGCGCGACGGGTATCGCCCACACCTTCATGGCGGCCGACGCCCTGACGGCGGCGGCGAAGAAGAACGACATCGACTTCGCCGTCGAGCCGCAGGGATCGAGCGGCTATCAGGCGCTTCCCGCCGACGTGATCGCCGGCGCCGATGCCGTGATCTTCGCCGTCGACGTCGACGTGCGCGAGCCCGGCCGCTTCTCCGGAAAGCCGGTCGTGCGCACCAGCGTCAAGCGTGGCATCGATCAGCCCGATCGGCTTCTCGCCGAAGCCGTGACCGCGGCATCCGACCCCAAGGCCGAACGCGTCTCGGGTTCGGGCGCCGAGTCCACCGGGACCGCTGCAGCCGAGGAGTCCGTGGGCGCGCGCATCAAGCGATGGCTGCTGACGGGCGTGTCGTACATGATCCCGTTCGTCGCCGGTGGCGGCCTGCTGATCGCCCTCGGGTTCCTGCTCGGCGGCTACAACGTCACCGACAATGCCGGCACGGTCATCATCGAGAACTCGCTCTGGGATCTGCCCGCCGGCGGCCTGGGCCAGTATCTCGGGTCGGTCGCGTTCATGATCGGCTCGACATCGATGGGCTTCCTGGTGCCCGTCTTGGCGGGCTTCATCGCCTTCGCCATGGCCGACCGACCGGGCATCGCCCCCGGCTTCGTCGCCGGCGCGGTCGCCGTGCTCATGAGTGCGGGCTTCATCGGCGGCCTGATCGGCGGCGCGCTGGCCGGCTTCATCGCCTGGTGGCTCGGTCGGCTTCCGGCGCCCCGCTGGCTGCGTGGGCTGATGCCGGTGGTGATCATCCCGCTCGTCGGCTCGATCGTCGCCTCGGGACTGATGGTGCTGTTCCTCGGCCGTCCGATCGCGCAGCTGATGCTCGCACTCACCGATTGGCTGAACAGCCTCACCGGAGCATCGATCATCGGTCTCGGCGTCATCCTCGGCCTGATGATGTGCTTCGACCTCGGCGGCCCGGTCAACAAGGTGGCCTACACCTTCGCCACCACCGGTCTCGCGGCGGCGTCGACCAGCGACATCTTCTCCACGCCCTTCCTGATCATGGCGGCGGTGATGGCGGCCGGCATGGTGCCGCCCCTGGCCATGGCGCTGGCATCGACGGTGATGGCGCGCGGGCTGTTCAACCCGGTCGAGCGGGAGAACGGCAAGGCCGCGTGGCTGCTGGGCGCCGCCTTCATCTCCGAGGGGGCGATTCCGTTCGCCGCCGTCGATCCGCTCCGTGTCATCCCCGCCTCGATGGTGGGGGGAGCCGTGACGGGCGCCCTCAGCATGGCGTTCGGCGTGTCGTCGCTCGCTCCGCACGGGGGCATCTTCGTCTTCTTCGCGATCAACCCCATCTGGGGATTCGTCGTCGCGATCATCGCGGGGGTCGTGGCCGCCGCGCTCGTCGTGGTCGCGCTGAAGAAATGGGTGCACAAGAAGGGCGCGGTCGAAGAGGCATCGATCACGCCGGCGGGCGTCCCCGTCGCCGCCTGACGCTCGCATCTCGCAGAAGAGCGGATGCCGGATCCCGCGGGACCGGCATCCGCTCTTGTGCGTGCGGGGTCAGATGTCGAGCGCGTCCATCGGATCGAGCGGCACGAACTCGCCGCCGCCCTGTTCGGTCGCCCACTTCAGGCGCGCGCGGTGCATGTCGCGCCCGATCACGGAGAGCGTCATGTCGTGCGTGCCGAACGCCCGTCGTGGCTTGACGGCGAGCACGAAGTCCATGGCCTCGCCGATCTTGAGCCACGGGGCCCCGAGCGGGGCGGCGAGCACGGCCACGTCGATGTCCTCGGGCACCGCGTAGGAATCACCCGGGTAGTAGAGGGCGTCGTTGACGAGAACGCCGACGTTCTGGACGCGGGGCAGAGACTCGTGGATGATCTCGTGATCACCGCCGAAGAATCGCAGGGTGAACGGTCCCACGGTGACGGTGTCGCCGGGCTCGACGACGGTGATGTCGTGGTCGGATGCCGCCGCCTGCACGCCCGCGGGACCGTAGATCGGCACGTCCGGCGCAGCCCGGCGGACGCGGTCGAGCTGCTCGGGCGTCCAGTGGTCGGGATGCTCGTGTGTGAGCACCACCGCGACGACGTGCCCCATCTCGGGGAACGGCGTGCTGAAGCTGCCGGGGTCGATGATCAGGCCCTTGCCCTCGTGTTCGAGGAGCAGGGCGGCGTGCTCGTGCTTGGTCAGGCGCATGCCACGAGTCAACCGCCGACGCCGCCCGGGGGCAAGGCGGACGCAATCTGCGGCGCGGATTTGTGAGCGTCGCCGCGGGCGTGGCATACTTTAACGGTTGTCGACTCGGCCCCATCGTATAGAGGCCTAGTACGCCGCCCTCTCACGGCGGTAACGCGGGTTCGAATCCCGCTGGGGTCACAACACACGAAAGCCTCCGGTCCGCCCGGGGGCTTTCGTCGTTCCGCGGCCGCTCATCGTCCCGGAGCAGGGACGGGTGGCGAGTGGCGGCGAGCGCCCGCAGCCGACAGAATGGCCGAGGCGACCCGCGCCGATCGAGAGGATGCCGCATGTCGAGCTTCACCTACGGCCCGGTCGAGATGTATCTCGTGGGACTCGAGGGCGAACGCCCCGACCCGGGTGTTATCGACGCCTTCTCCGACCTGCTGGAGGGCGGGCTGATCCGCCTGCTGGACTTCATCCTCGTCTCGCGCACGCTCGAGGGCGAGGTCGTGGTGACAGAGGTCGAGGACGTCACGGACGAATATGGATTCGGCGACGTCGAACTCGCGGCGGTCGGCATCACGGGAGATGAGGACGTCGCCGAGATGGCCGCCCTCATCGAACCGGGTCGCGCCGCCGCCATCGTCGTCGTCGAGCTCGTCTGGGCCAAGCGTCTCGCCGAGCGGATGTCCGCCGCCGGGGGAGTGGTGCTCAGCTCCGAGCGGATCCCCGCCCCGATCGTCAACGCCCTGGTCGACACGGCCTCGGCCGGCTGACCGCAACGAAAGGATCCGCTCATGCCTATGATGCGACGCGTCGGACGCCCCGGCCTGCTCGGACTGGCGGCTCGAACGGCCGTGGTCGCCGGAACCGCGTCCGCGGTCGGCGGCGCGATGTCCGGTCGACGGGACCGCAAGGCACAGGCCGAGTATGAGCAGCAGCAGTATCAGGCGGCGCAGCAGCAGGCGCAGATCGATGCCGCGGCAGCGCAGGCGGCCGCGCAGGCGACCCCGCCGCCCGCAGCTCCGGCCGCGGCCTCCGGGGTCGACATCGTGGCGGAGCTGCAGAAGCTCGCGGCTCTCAAGGACTCGGGCGCGCTGACCGACGCCGAATTCCAGGCTGCGAAGGCACGGCTGTTGGCCTGAGGCCCGGCTCTCACGCCGGATCAGCCCGATCGGCCGGATCATCCGGCTGCCGGTGGCTTCGCCGCATCCGCCGCAGCCACCAGATCGCGCCGACCGCGATCGTGGGGACGAGCAGCCAGGGCAGGAGGAACCCGAGCCCGATCACGACGCCGTTGACGCTTGCGACCAGGGCGTCCCAGCCCGCGACCAGGCCGTCGCCGAAGCCGGTCGGATCGGCGTCGACGGGTTCGCGGGCGGGTTCCAGGTGCACGGTGAGGCTCGACATCGCCACGCGCCCCTCCAGCGACTCCAGCTGCCCGCGGTACGCCTCGAGCTCAGCCTGGCGCTCGGCGAGGGCGCTCTCGGCGGCGATCAGATCCGAGACCGACCCGCTCTGCGCCATCAGCTCCGTCAGCCGCTCGACGGATGCCTCGGCCGAGGCGACCCGCGCGCGCAGGTCGACGGCCTGATCGGTGACGTCCCGCCGCGCGAGCGTCGATGAGGTCACCTCGCCGATCCTCTCCATCCCGGTGATCGAGCCGGTCAGTGCGTCGGAGGGCACCCGCACCTGCACCCAGGCGCCGTCGGGCGGCAGCACGGTCGTGTCGCCGGTCATCACGTCGCCGGCAGAGGGATCGACGCCCTCCGAGAGGACCTGCGTGCCGTTCGCGCCGACCCGCATGCTTTCGACGTAGCCGCCGGCGCTCTCGGCCAGGGCGGCGACCTGCTCGGCCGCCTCCGAGACGTCGTCGACGCGCAGGCCCACGGTGGCCGAGGTGATCAGCTCACGCCCGCCGTCGGCGTCGGCGTCGGTACCCGGGGCCGGCTCGCCCGCCTCGTCGGGCAGGGATTCCGCGCCCCCGTCGACGGTCCCGGTTTCGCCGTCCGTCCCGTCGAAGCCACCGCTGTCGGTGACGGGCGCGACGGCGGCCTCGTCGCTGGTGCCACCGGCGAGTCCGCCCGTCACGGCGGGCCCGACGACGGCGGCGACGACGACCACACCGGCCGCCGCGGCAGCCGCCAGCCAGGCGCGTCCCCGGCGGGCACGGCGGCGGTCGCGCTCTCGCCGGATTCCCTCGAACAGACCGCGCTCCATGCGGTCGACGGCCCCGTCGGACAGCTCGGGGAGGGCGGAAGGCGTCTCAGTGCTCATGGTGTGGTCTCCGTCAGGGCGGTCCGCAAGCGTGTGCGGATGCGGGAGAGACGATTGCGCACGGCGCCATGGGCGATTCCGAGCGTCTCTGCGGCCGCCGAGTACGACAGCCCCTCGACGGCGCACAGGACGAAGATGTCGCGGTCGGTGGGCGAGAGGCCGTCGACCGCGAACGCGATGCGCTCCGCGAGGTCCGCGTCGATCACCTGCTGCTCGACATCAGAGCTCGCGGCGATCTCGGGGATCGTCGCGTCGGTCGTGTGGTCGCGGTCGCGGCGCCGGGACCGCACCTTGTTCGCGGCCTGGAACCGGCAGATGGTCGTCAGCCACGGCAGCAGCGAGTCCGAGGCGAGTTCGAACCCCCGCAGCTTGCGCCAGGCCGTCACGAAGGTCTCCTGCGCGACATCCTCCGCGTCGCCGGAATCCCCGAGCAGCCCGTATGCGATCCAGTAGACGGGACGGACGTAGGCGCGGTACAGCTCGCGGAAGGCATGCTCGCTGCCCGCCGCAGCCCGTGCCACGAGCGTCCGATCGTCCACGTCCCTCGTCCCGCCCACCGTGTTCCTGTCCGGCTCGCCATGCCACGCGGATGCTGCGCGGGAGGCCCCCGGCATCCGCCGCATCATTGTCTCTCACCCCGTGAGTGTCGGGCTGGCTCGGATCGTCTCAGGATCGCCCTGGCGGTCTCGGCGGCGCCGGACGGCATCCGCGCGGCGCACTGTCTGTGCGGCTGTAGCATTGCCCACGCGAGAGGGAGTATCCCGACAGCGCGTTCTCGTCATCACGGGCGGCGATTCCCGCCCCGGGAGCGCGCCGCGTGGTTCCGCAGGAGCACGCGGGGAGAGACTTTCGGCCGTCGCCGTACCCCTTTCGAAAGGCCTGCATGGACCTCGTCCTTCCGCTCTGGTTCGAGATCGGCTCGCTCGTCGTGCTGACCCTCATCCTCATCGGCGACCTGCTGCTCATCCTCAAGCGCCCCCACATCCCCTCGACGAGGGAATCCACGCTGTGGGTCGTGTTCTACGTCACGCTCGCCCTGATCTTCGCCGGGCTCATGTGGGTCTTCGCGGGCGGCGAGTTCGCCGGGCAGTTCATCGCCGGGTGGTTGACCGAATACAGCCTCTCGATCGACAACCTGTTCGTCTTCGTGCTGATCATGAGCCAGTTCTCGGTGCCGCGCCGGTACCAGCAGGAGGTGCTGATGGTCGGCATCATCATCGCGCTCGTGCTCCGAGGCCTCTTCATCCTCGTCGGTGCGGCCGTCATCGAGAACTTCAGCCCCATCTTCTACGTCTTCGGCGCGTTCCTCGTCTGGACGGCCTATCGCCAGGCATTTCCCGGCGGCGACCACGACTCCGACGTCAAGCAGGAGAACTTCGTCGTGCGCCTGCTGCGCCGCGTGATCGACATCAGTGACCACTACGACGGCAAGAAGATCCGCACGGTGATCGACGGCAAGAAGGTCTGGACGCCGATGGTCATCGTCTTCGTGGCGATCGGCGTGACCGACCTGCTGTTCGCCGTGGACTCGATCCCGGCGATCTTCGGGATCACGCAGAGCGCGTTCATCGTCTTCACCGCCAACATCTTCGCGCTCATGGGGCTGCGGCAGCTGTACTTCCTGCTCGGCGATCTGCTCGATCGCCTGCGCTACCTGCACTACGGCATCGCGTTCATCCTCGGCTTCATCGGGGTCAAGCTCGTGCTGCACGCGATGCACGTCAACGAGCTGCCGTTCATCAACGGGGGTGAGCACATCGAGTGGGCGCCGGAGATCTCGACGTGGATGTCGCTCGGCGTCATCATCGTCTCGATGGCGGTCGCCACGGTCGCGAGCCTCGTCGCCTCGGCCCGTGAGAACCGCGCGCGCACCGACGTCGAGGCCGCCGCGACGGTCGCAGACGAGAAGGGCACGCCGCCCCCGGTCGCGCAGCCCGACGAGTCCGAGGTCAAGCCCGACGCTCGGTGAACCATGTCGACGGGCGGCCGCCCCGCAGCGGGCCGGCGGCCGCGTCGGTGGTAATCTGGGACCGTGCGGATCGCTCGCCTTCTCCTTAGCGGCCGCGACGAGGCCTAGTCCCAGGCCTTCCTCGTCGCGGAGTTCGTTGCGGGCTTGATCCCCCTGTGAAGGAGACCGACTGAGCATGACCACCCCCGACACCGCCGCCGCCGGCGCGGCATTCGACATCCCCGAGCGGCCTCGCACCCTCGCCGAGAAGGTGTGGGAGGACCACCTCGTCGTCAAGGGCGAGGACGGACGCCCCGACCTGATCTACATCGACCTGCACCTCGTGCACGAGGTGACCAGCCCGCAGGCCTTCGACGGTCTCCGGGCCGAGGGCAGGCCGGTGCGCCGCACCGACCTGACGATCGCGACCGAGGACCACAACACCCCGACCCTCGACATCCACAAGCCGATCGCCGATCTGACCAGCCGTACCCAGATCGACACGCTGCGCCGCAACGCGGAGGAGTTCGGCGTGCGCATCCACTCGCTCGGCGACGCCGAGCAGGGGATCGTGCACGTGGTCGGCCCGCAGCTCGGGCTGACGATGCCCGGAGTCACGGTCGTCTGCGGCGACAGTCACACGTCCACGCACGGTGCCTTCGGGGCCATGGCGTTCGGCATCGGCACGAGCGAGGTCGAGCACGTGCTGGCGACCCAGACCCTGCCGCTGACACCCTTCAAGACGATGGCGATCACCGTCGAGGGCGACCTCAAGCCCGGCGTCACCGCCAAGGACATCATCCTCGCGGTGATCGCGAAGATCGGCACGAACGGCGGGCAGGGGTACGTCCTCGAGTACCGCGGCAGCGCCATCCGCGCCCTCTCGATGGAGGGGCGCATGACGATCTGCAACATGTCGATCGAGGCGGGTGCTCGCGCCGGCATGGTCGCGCCCGACGAGACCACCTTCGCCTACCTGCAGGGGCGGCCGCACGCGCCCCAGGGCGCCGATTGGGACGAGGCGGTCGCGTACTGGCGCAGCCTGCCCACCGACGAGGGGGCGGCGTTCGACGCCGAGGTCTACATCGACGCGAACGACCTCGAACCCTTCGTCACGTGGGGCACCAACCCCGGCCAGGGCGTGTCGCTGTCGGAGCGCGTGCCTGATCCGGCCTCCTTCGCCGATGAGAACGACCGCGTCGCCGCCGAGCGGGCGCTGCAGTACATGGACCTGACCCCGGGAACGCCGTTGAAGGACGTCCCCGTCGATGCGGTGTTCATGGGCTCCTGCACCAACAGCCGCATCGAGGACCTGCGCCAGTTCGCCTCGATCATCCGGGGCCGGACGAAAGCCGAGGGTGTGCGGGTCATGGTCGTGCCGGGTTCGGCACGAGTGCGCCTTGAGGCCGAGGCCGAGGGCCTGGACAAGATCATCGAGGAGTTCGGCGCCGAATGGCGCTTCGCCGGATGCTCGATGTGCCTGGGGATGAATCCCGACCAGCTCGCCCCGGGCGAGCGCTGCGCGTCGACGTCGAACCGCAACTTCGAGGGACGGCAGGGCAAGGGCGGGCGCACCCACCTCGTTTCGCCGCTCGTCGCGGCTGCGACGGCCGTGCGGGGCACGCTGTCGAGCCCGAGCGATCTGGAGGCCTGAGCATGGAGAAGTTCATCACCCACACGGGCGTCGCGGCGCCGCTCAAGCGCTCCGCGGTCGACACCGACCAGATCATCCCCGCGGTCTACCTCAAGCGCGTCACGAAGACGGGATTCGAGGACGCGCTGTTCGCCAGCTGGCGGCAGGACCCCGACTTCGTGCTGAACCAGCCGGCCTACGCCGCCGCCAGCGTGCTGGTCGCCGGTCCCGATTTCGGCACCGGATCCAGCCGGGAGCACGCCGTATGGGCACTGCGGGACTACGGTTTCAAAGCCGTGCTGAGCACGCGGTTCGCCGACATCTTCCGTGGCAACGCCGGAAAGCAGGGTCTCGTGACGGGAGTGATCTCGGAGGCGGACCTGGAGCGGATCTGGGCGGCGATCGAGGCTGAGCCGGGAACGTCGATCACGATCGACCTCGACGCGCGCGAGGCGACCGTCGCCGATATCCGGGTTCCTTTCGACATCGACGATTACACTAGGTGGCGGCTCCTGGAAGGGCTCGATGACATCGGGCTCACCCTGCGGAGTGAAGACAGAATCGCCGCCTACGAGGCGCGCCGCGAATCCTGGCGGCCCCGCACCCTTCCGGTGCTGCCCTTTCCCCAACCGTGAGGCCCACCCCATGACGACTCTCCTGAACGACACCATGCCGGCAGGCGGTCGAAAGGGAGGGACGGGGGAGACGCTCGCGATCCGCGGTGGTCGCCCGCTGAGCGGACGCGTCGAGGTGAAGGGTGCGAAGAACCTCGTCACCAAGGCGATGGTGGCGTCGCTGCTGGGTGACACCGCCAGCATCCTGCACGACGTGCCGGTGATCAGCGACGTCGCCGTCGTGCGTTCGCTGCTCGAGGTGCACGGAGTGCGCGTCGACGACGGCCATGACCAGGGCACGCTGGTGCTCGACCCGCGCGACGTCGAGTCAGCCCACATGGAGGAGATCGACGCGCACGCGGGTGCCTCGCGCATCCCGATCCTCTTCTGCGGTCCGCTGCTGCACCGGCTCGGCGAGGCGTTCATCCCCGACCTCGGCGGATGCCGCATCGGCGACCGCCCCATCGACTTCCACCTCGACGCGCTGCGCAAGTTCGGCGCCGTCGTCGAGAAGCTGCCGAGCGGCATCCGGCTGTCCGCGCCGCGGGGACTGCACGGCGCGAACATCACGCTGCCCTACCCGAGTGTCGGTGCGACCGAGCAGGTGCTGCTCACGGCCGTGCGCGCGCGCGGAGTGACGGAGCTGAAAGGCGCCGCCATCGAGCCCGAGATCATGGACCTGATCGCCGTGCTCCAGAAGATGGGCGCGATCATCTCATACGAGCCCAACCGCGTGCTGCTCATCGAGGGGGTCGACAAGCTCAGCGGCTACGAGCACCGCGCCATCTTCGACCGCAACGAGGCGGCGAGCTGGGCCAGCGCTGCGCTGGCCACCGGCGGCGAGATCTTCGTCGGGGGCGCCAAGCAGCAGGAGATGCTCACCTTCTTGAACGTCGTCCGCAAGGTCGGCGGCGACTTCGACATCCGCGAGGACGGCATCCTGTTCCGCCGGGGCGGTGACCTGCGCGCGGTGACGGTCGAGACCGACGTACATCCCGGATTCATGACCGACTGGCAGCAGCCGCTCATCGTCGCGCTCACGCAGGCGACGGGCGAGTCGATCGTGCACGAGACGGTGTACGAGAACCGCTTCGGCTTCACCGACGCGCTGGTCAAGATGGGCGCGGACATCACCGTGCACCCGCAGGGTCTGCAGGACGGTCTGCGGCGCGTGCCGCGACGCTCGCTGGAGCAGGCCGCGATCATCACGGGGCCGACCAAACTGACGGCGGCCGACATCACCGTTCCCGACCTGCGCGGCGGCTACAGCCACGTCATCGCGGCTCTCACGGCCCGCGGCGAGTCGACGGTGCGCAACGTCGGGATCATCAGCCGCGGCTACGAGAAGTTCTTCGACAAGCTCGATTCCCTCGGCGCCGACTTCGACATCGTCGGGTGACGCGCGTGGTCCGAGACAGCCCGCCGGCCAGTGAGCGAGCACGACCGAGTGTCTTCTGGCTGCTCGCGATCTTCGTCGTGCCCGTCGTCGGCCTGTTCGCCAAGATCGAGATCGAGGGGGCCGAGAAGCTCCCGAGGCGCGGCGCCTACGTGCTGGCCCCGAACCACTACACCGAGATCGACCCGCTGATCGTCGCCGTCGCCGTCTGGCGAATGGGCCGCGCGCCCCGCTTCCTCGCCAAAGAGGGCCTCTTCCGCGTGCCCGTTCTCGGCCCCGTGCTGCGTGCATGCGGGATGGTCCCCGTGGCGCGCACCTCCTCGTCCGGCGCGGGTCAGCGAACGCTGTCCGCTGCGCGAGAACTGGTCGAGAACGGCCGCGGCGTGGTCGTCTACCCCGAGGGAACGCTGACGCGGGACCCCGACATGTGGCCGATGCGGGGAAAGACGGGGGCTGTGCGTCTTGCGGCCGCCGGGGGCATTCCGGTCATCCCGATGGCGCATTGGGGCACCCAGCAGATCATGGCGCGCTACGCCAAGCGAATCAGCCTGTGGCCGCCTCGCAAGCGCGTGCGCATCGTGCTGGGCGACCCGATATCGGTGTCGGAGGTGCCGGCGAGCGGTGCGCAGCCGGCGGTGCTCGCCGCGGCAACGACGCGCGTCATGGATGCCGTCACGCACCTGCTCGAGGGTCTGCGCGGGGAGTCCGCACCGCCCCAGCGGTGGAATCCGGCGCAGCACGCGCAGGAGGAGACGGGTCGCTTTGAGTCGTAGGGCTGTCGACGCCCCCCGCGTCGCCGTGATCGGCGCCGGCAGCTGGGGCACGACTTTCGGGAAGATCCTCGCCGACGGCGGCGCGCACGTGACGATGTGGGCGCGCCGGGCCGAACTCGCGCACGAGATCGCGGAGGCCAAGCGCAACAGCCAGTACCTCCCAGGCGTCAACCTGCCGCGTTCGATCGACGCGACCCACCATCTCTCCGAGGCCCTGGACGGGGTCGATCAGGTCTACCTGTCTATCCCGAGCCAGGCGCTTCGCCAGAACCTCAAGGCGCTGCGCCCCCTGGTGACCCGCACATCCGTTCCCCTCGTCAGCCTGATGAAGGGCGTCGAACGGAGAACGGGGCTGCGGATGAGCCAGGTGATCGAGCAGGAGCTCGACTGCGATCCGACCCGCATCGCTGTCGCGTCCGGGCCCAACCTCGCGCTCGAGATCGCGCGCGAGCAGCCCACCGCCGCGGTCATCTCGTCGGTCAGCCTCGACACGGCCGACGCCGTCGCGCGCCGGGCGCGCAATCGCTACTTCCGGTCATTCGTGAACACGGATGTCACCGGCACCGAGTTCGGGGGCGTTCTGAAGAACCTGATCGCCGTCGCCATCGGCATCGTCGACGGGGTCGGCTACGGCGAGAACACCAAGGCCTCGATCATCACGCGGGGGCTCGTCGAGATGACCGACTTCGCCGTGGCCTTCGGCGCGCAGCCCGAGACGCTGCAGGGACTGGCCGGGCTGGGCGACCTGATCGCCACCTGCCAGTCGCCGCTGTCGCGCAACAACACCGCGGGCCGCCTGCTGGGCCAGGGGTACAGCTTTCAGGACGTGGTCAAGCAGATGGAGCAGACCGCCGAGGGCCTGGCCTCCGTCGCGCCGATCCTGTCGTTGGCGAAGGAGGCCGGTGTCGACATGCCGATCGTCGCGCAGGTCAAGCGCGTGCTCGATGGCACGATGGACCCTCGCGACATCGCGCCGCATCTGACGACCGACGACGACACCCCGCAGGGGGAGAGGATCCAGCATGGAGACAACGGCGGTGGCGGTGCTCTTTGGCGGTCGCTCCAGCGAGCACTCGATCAGCTCCGTCACGGCGGGTGGGGTGCTTCGGGCGATCGATCGTGACCGCTTTCGGGTGATCCCCATCGGAATCACCCGTGATGGCGCCTTCGTGCTCGAAGAAGACGACCCCGACCGGTTCGCTCTCGGCGATGATCTGCCCGAGGTGGTCGACAACGGCACCCGCGTGCTGTGGCCGGAGGGCGGCGTGGATCGCGTGCTGCGGGTTCGGCATGTCGATGGCCAGGTGGAGTCTCTGGGCACGATCGACGTCGTCCTGCCGATCCTGCATGGCCTGCACGGCGAGGACGGCACCGTGCAGGGCTTCCTCGACACCCTCGGCATCCCCTACGCGGGCGCAGGCATCATCGATTCCGCGCTGTGCATGGACAAGCACTTCATGAAGATCGCCCTGCAGGCCGCGGGCGTGCCGGTGGCGCCCGGGGTGACCGTGCGCGAGAGGACGTGGCGCACCGCGCCCGAGAGCGTCCTGGAACAGGCGCGCAGCGTCGGACTGCCCGCGTTCGTCAAGCCCGCGCGCGCGGGATCGAGCGTGGGCGTGTCGAAGGTCACCGAGCAGACGCAGCTGCCCGACGCCCTCGCCCTCGCGTTCGCGGAGGACGACAAGGTGCTCGTGGAACAGGCGATCGACGGACGCGAGATCGAGGTGGCGATCCTCGAGGGCAGCGACGGGGTCGTCCGCGCCTCGCTTCCGGGAGAGATCGTTCTCACCACCCGCGATTTCTATGACTTCGAAGGCAAGTACCTGGGCGGAGACGGTGTCGAGATCGTCTGCCCCGCCGACCTGACGCTGGGGGAGCTCAACGACCTGCGTGCTCTCGGCGTGCAGGCGTTCGAAGCCGTCGACGGACGTGGTCTCGCGCGCGTGGACTTCTTTCTCACACCCGAGGGCCTCATCGTCAACGAGCTCAACACGATGCCCGGATTCACGCCGATCTCGATGTTCCCCAAGTGCTGGATCGCCTCGGGCATGACGTACCCGGAACTCATCTCCGAACTCATCGACACCGCCGTCGCGCGGGGATGACGCGCAGTCAGCCTTCCGTCGGCGCGGGCGTCTCGGTGGTGTCGACGGGAGCAGTGCACTCGCCATCCTGAGGCAGGCGCGCCACGGCGGCCGAGAGGGCGTCCAGCACGTCGAGACTCGAGACGATCTCGTTGTCGAGGTAGAGCTCGACGGCGGGGGTCCGCCCGAAGGTCGTGAGCCGGTAGCGCGGTGCCTCGCTGTCGTCGATGATCCAGTCCACGCCACCGACGGTCTGGCACGGCAGCGTCGTCGGCGCCGGCGGTTCGACGCCGCATGCGAGGACGACGGCGACGGGGTCGCCCCACGAGGCGGTGGCCTGCGCGTTTGTCCACACCCGCGGCTGGCCCGCCACCTCCGAGGGCAGTCGCACCGTCACGTCGGCGCATTCCGGTGCATTCGCCGCCGGAGCGGGCTCCATCGACACCGTGGTGCTGCATCCGGTCACCAGCAGTGTCCCCAGCGTGACCGCGGCGGCGAGCATCCGGGGCAGAGAGGGCATCACGTCAGGCTACCGTGGGTTCATGCACCCTGCCCCGCAGCCGCCCACCACCGTCGGTGAGCTCTCGGAGGGTGAGATCCTCGAGCGCATCCTCACCCGGCTGCATCCATCCGAACCGCGGGCAGAGTACTCCGCGGATGAGGTCGGTCCCGGTGACGATGCCGCGGTCATCGACGTGCCGGGAGCGGTCGTCGCCACGACCGACACGCTCGTGCACGGACCCGATTTCCGGCTGGCCTGGTCGAGCGGCTTCGACCTCGGATGGAAGGCGGCGGCGGTCAACCTCGCGGATGTCGCCGCGATGGGGGCTCGGCCCACGGCTCTGCTCGTCGCGCTCGCCATGCCCGACGACACGCGCGTGGCGTTCGTCGAGGAGCTCGCGGATGGGCTGCGTGCGGCGTGCGAGCACCTGTCACCGGGATGCCGGGTGGTCGGGGGCGACCTGACCGTCTCGGCCACGCTGACCATCGCCGTCACGGCCCTCGGTTCGCTCGAGGGGCGGCGGCCCGTGCGCCGCAGCGGGGCGCGGCCGGGCGATGTGCTGGCACTGGCGGGCGCGGCTGGGCAGGCGGCACGTGGGCTGGAGGTGCTGTTCGACCGCTTCTCCGACGCAGAGGGGGCGACACCCATCGACATGGGTCTGCTCGATGCGGTCGACGCCGGGGCTGTGCGGGCGCAGCTGCGTCCCGTGCCGCCGATCGGGCGGGGATCGGCGGCGGCGGATGCAGGGGCGACCGCGATGATGGATGTCTCGGACGGTCTCGCGATCGACGCGGGACGGCTGGCTGCGGCATCCGGCGTGCGTCTTGAGATCGCCGGCGACGCCTTGGGGGAGCATCGCCGATGGGCCATCACGGGGGGCGAAGACCATGGCCTGCTCGCGACATTCCCGGCGGGTGCGGAGCTGCCCGGCGGCTTCCGGATCATCGGGACCGTTCACGCGCGCGATGGCGGCGCGGCGGTGCGGGTCGACGGCGAGGCGGTCAAGGGCGGCTGGGATCCCTACCGCGACTGGGACGGGCGCACCGGCGCCATCGGCTGACGATCATCCACCGGGCCGGCGCCGCACCCACCACAGGATCGTGTCGCCGTATCGCCGGTCGCGGGCGTGCACCAGCGACGACGGAAGACGCGGTGCGCTCGAGCGACGTGCTCGCTCGACGACCACGAGTGCGTCGTCGGCGAGGGTCGGCGCGAGCAGATCCAAGACGTCGGCCAGCGCGTCCTCGGTCACGTCGTACGGCGGGTCGGCGAAGACGAGGTCCCAGGGTCCGCTCGCCGCACGCAGGAAGGACCCGACGCCCATGCGATGCACGCGGGGCACCGGGGCGTGCATCGCCCGCGCGACATGGGCCGCGTTGCGCGCGGCGATGGCAGCGGCGCGCGGCGCCTTCTCGACCAGTTCTGCGCTCGAGGCACCCCGGCTGAGCGCCTCGAGTGCCAGCGCCCCCGATCCCGCATACAGATCGAGAACGCGGGCGCCGTCGACCGCGTCGGCGGCCTCGAGCGCGGCGAACAGCGACTCGCGCGCGCGGTCGCTCGTCGGACGCGTGCCGCTGTCGGGAACCTCGATCCGCAGCGACCCCGCCGCTCCCGCGATGATGCGTGTCACCCGTCCACGATAGCGAGCGATACGGCGGGGACCCTCCGCATGTCGGTGCTGTTGCCTACACTCGAACCGTGCCGTCGCTGCAGCTCGAATCCCGTCTCGACGGGGCCGTGGGGGGCAAGACCGCCGCCGCGTTCGCGCGCGCGTTCGGCATGCGCACCGTCGGCGACCTGCTCATGCACTATCCACGCCGCTACGCGCGCCGGGGCGAGCTGACGCCGATCGATTCGCTTCCGGTCGGTGAGGCGGTGACGATCGTCGCCGAGGTGCGCAGCGTCAATCAGCGCTCGATGCGACAGCGCAAGGGCTCGTTGGTCGAGGTCGTGATCGGCGACGGGCGCGGAGAGGTCGCGCTGACCTTCTTCAACCAGGCCTGGCGACTGCAGGAGCTGAGGCCCGGCCGCCGCGGCATCTTCGCGGGCAAGGTGGGGGAGTACCGGGGCGCGAAGCAGTTCGCGCACCCGCACTACGAGCTCTTCGACGACGACGATTCCGCGGCCTCGGCAGACGCCGCCGCGGCGTTCGCCCGCGCCCTGATCCCCATCTATCCGGCCACGTCCGCCGTGCCCAGCTGGCAGGTCGCCAAGGTCGTCGCGATGGTGCTGGATCTGATCGGCCCGTTCCAGGACCCGCTGCCGGAGGCGTTCCGGCAGCGCCACGGCCTGCTCGACGCGTCGGCGGCGCTGCGCGGCATCCATCGCCCCGATTCCGATGCGGACGTCGAGCGCGCGCGCCACACGCTGCGTCTGCATGAGGCGGTGATCCTGCAGACGGCGCTGCTGCAGCAGCGCGCCGATGTGCGGGCGCTGCCCGCCCGCCCGCGCCCTGCGCACGCGGACGGGCTGCTGGCCCGCTTCGACGCGATGCTGCCGTTCGAGCGCACGGCCGACCAGGTGGAGGTGGGGGAGGCGATCGCCGCGGATCTCGTCGCCGGCTGGCCGATGAACCGCCTCGTGCAGGGCGAGGTGGGTTCGGGCAAGACGCTCGTGGCGCTGCGGGCGATGCTGCAGGTCGCGGAGGGGCAGGGCCAGGCGGTGCTCATCGCGCCCACCGAGGTGCTGGCCGGGCAGCATCTTCGCTCGATCGCGCGGATGCTGGGGCCTCAGCTTGCGCCCGAGTTGATGCCGACGCTGCTGACGGGACAGCTCAGCGCCCCGGAACGCCGCAGAGCGGCCCTGCGGGTCGCTTCCGGGCAGGCGCGCATCGTGATCGGCACGCACGCTCTGCTCAGTGAGTCGACGACGTTCGCCGACCTCGGACTCGTCGTGGTGGACGAACAGCACCGCTTCGGCGTCGAGCAGCGTGAACGGCTGCGCGCCAAGGGTGAGAGCCCCCACGTGCTCGTCCTGACGGCCACGCCCATTCCGCGCACCGTGGCGATGACGGTCTTCGGCGACCTGGACGTGTCGACGATCCGCTCGTTGCCCGCGGGACGATCGCCGATCGAGTCGTTCGTGGCCCCGGTCGCCGAGAAGCCCGGTTGGTTCGCCCGGGTCTGGGACCGCGTGGAGGAGGAGATCGAGAAAGGCCATCAGGCTTTCGTGGTCTGCCCGGCGATCGACGCGGAAGCGGCCCCCGGCAAGGATGACGGCGCGGAGTCGGCACCCGCCGACGACGCCGCTCGCGCGCGATGGGGGGTCGTGCAGGCGGCCGAACTGCTGCGCCGCCACCCTGCGCTGGGCGAGCGCCGCATCCAGACGCTGCACGGCAAGATGCCGAGCGACGAGAAGGACGCCGTGATGCGCGACTTCGCCGAGGGCGGCTCCGACGTGCTCGTCGCGACGACCGTGATCGAGGTGGGCGTGGACGTGCCCAACGCCTCGACGATCGTCGTGCTCGACGCCGACCGTTTCGGCGTTTCGCAGCTGCACCAGCTGCGCGGGCGAGTGGGTCGCGGCGAAGTTCCCGGCCTGTGTCTGCTCGTCACAGAGGCCGCGCCCGGCACCCCGGCCCGTTCTCGCGTCGAGGCGGTGGCCCGCACGCTGGACGGCTTTGAACTGGCCGACGTCGATCTGGAACTGCGCGGTGAGGGGGACGTCCTCGGCGATGCCCAGTCGGGGGCGCGCTCGTCCCTGCGGCTGCTGCGCGTGGTCACCGACGCCGATCTCATCGTGACGGCCCGTGCCGAGGCAGAGGAGATCATCGCCGCGGATCCCGCGCTGCGCTCGCACCCGGGACTCGCAGCCGCGATCGAGCGGCGTCTCGATGTCGCCGAGCGGGCCGCGATGGCGAAGAACTGAGTCCGAGCGCCGGGGCTTCGCCGGCCCTCCCGCTTGAACGATAGGCTCTACGGGTGAGCAACCGGATCGCTGTGGTGCCTGGGTCCTTCGACCCGCCGACTCTCGGCCACCTGGACGTCATCCGACGCTCGGCCGAACTCTACGACACCGTGCACGTGCTCGTGGTGCACAACCCGGGAAAAGAGGCGATGCTGCCGATCGCCGAACGGCAGTCGCTGCTGGAGCAGTCGATCGCCGAGGCGGAGCTCCCCGGTGAGGTGATCGTCGCCGCATGGAGCGTGGGGCTGCTCGTCGACTACGCGCGGGACGTGAACGCGAGCGTGCTCGTGAAGGGCATCCGCTCGCAGATCGACGTCGCCTACGAGACCCCGATGGCCATCGTCAACAGGCACCTCGCGGCCGTCGAGACCGTCTTCCTGCTGCCCGACCCCGCGCACGCGCTCGTGTCCAGTTCGCTTGTGCGTCAGGTCGCCGGACTCGGAGGCGACGTGTCGCCGTACGTGCCGGCCGCGGTCGCGCGCTTTCTCGACACCGGAGCCCGCGACATCTGAGCCGGCACCCGCCGTCGCGGGTAGCATGGTCCCCCGTGAGGAATCGACTGGGACCCCTGAGCATCGGCGTGCGCGACATCGTGCGCCGCCCCGGCGAGATGCGTGAGGCGCAGATCGAGGCCACGCCCGCGGAACGATGGGGAGAGGGACTCGTCGCCGTGCAGGCGGGAGAACCGGTGCGCGTCGCCGCCCGGCTCGAGTCGGTGCACGAGGGGATCCTCGTCACCGCTGAGGTGGACACGCGCTACACGGGCGTCTGCGGTCGGTGTCTCACCGACATCGCCGCGCCGGTGGAAGTCGAGTTCCAAGAACTTTTCGCGTATCCTGGCGAAGAAGAGTCTGACTTCGAAGTTCAAGACAACCACGTGGATCTTGAAACTCCGGTCAGGGACACCATCGTCCTTTCCCTCCCGTTCCAGCCGGTCTGCAGTGAAGACTGCCCCGGACTCGATCCGGAGACGGGGGAACGGAAGGACGAGGGTTCCGGCATCCAGGAAGATGCCGACACAGATCCGCGTTGGGCGGCGCTGAGGGACGTGTCCTTCGGCGCGGACGCGGAGCCCAGAGAATAGACCTCGGAACGAAAGAAGTAGAGCCATGGCAGGTAACCCTCCGAAGCGCAAGGTCTCGCGCTCCAACACCCGCTCGCGTCGTGCGCAGTGGAAGGCCGAGGCGCCCGCGCTGGTCAAGACGGTCGAGAACGGCAAGGTCGTCTACAGCCGTCCCCACCAGGCGAAGGTCGTCACCGATTCGCAGGGCACGGAGCTGTTCCTGGAATACAAGGGCCGCAAGGTCGCGGACGCGTAACCGGACTGACCGTCCGTGACAGACGTCCCCGGGGGGAGACGGTCACTCGCCGAGACGCTCGGGGTCGACATCGATCCCGATCTTCTGTCTCTCGCCCTCACCCATCGCTCGTACGCGTACGAGGACGGCGGCTCGCCGCACAATGAGCGCCTGGAGTTCCTCGGCGACTCGGTGCTGGGGCAGGCCGTGACCGTGACGCTGTTCGCGCGCTATCCCGAGCTCGATGAGGGGGCGCTCGCGAAGCGCCGCGCGAGCCTGGTGTCGACGGTTGCGCTCGCCGAGGTCGCGCGTCGTATCGGGCTCGGTGAGCACGTTCTGCTCGGCCGCGGCGAAGAGCAGACGGGTGGCCGGGACAAGGACTCGATCCTCGCGGACACGACCGAGGCGATCATCGGTGCCGCATACCTCTCCGCGGGCCAGGATGCCGCGACAGGGCTGGTCGTCCGGCTCGTCGAACCGCTCCTCGACGACCCCGACCGCTATGGGGCGGCGACGGACCCCAAGACGAGCCTCCAGGAGCTCGCTGCGGCTCACCAGGAGTCCCCTCCGGCCTACTCCGTCGAGTCCGACGGGCCCGACCACAACCGCGTCTTCACGGCGACCGTGCGCGTCGGCGAGATCGAGGCGCGGGGCGTGGGCACGAGCAAGAAATCCGCCGAGATGGCGGCGGCGCTGAGCGCCTGGCAGGACCTCAACGAGCGTGCCTGAACTGCCCGAGGTCGAGGTCGTCCGAAACGGTCTCGCCCCGGCCGTCACCGGTGCCCTCGTCGCCGCCGTCGAGGTGCGCGACGAACGCGCCATGACCCGTCATCTGCCCGGTGCCGCGGACTTCGTGACGCGACTGCAGGGGCGCCGCATCCTCGGCGCGGCTCGGCGCGGCAAGTTCCTCTGGCTGCCGATCGCGCCCGGCCCCGCTGCGCCCGAAGAAGCGCTGCTGGCGCACCTGGGGATGAGCGGGCAGCTGCTGCTCCGTGCCGCGGGGGCCGAGGCGATGCGCCACGAACGGGTGCGTATCAGCGTGGACCATCCCCTGCACGGCGAGGTCGACGTCGTCTTCGTCGACCAGCGCACGTTCGGATCGCTGGCGGTGGATGCCCTCGTGCCGACCGCCGATGGCGCCGCTGGAGGGTGGGGCGCTCCCGACGCGCTCGTGCCGGCTCAGGCGAGGCACATCGCCCGTGACCCTCTGGATCCCGCGTTCGACGACCGCGCCTTCGCTGCTGCCCTCGCGCGGACCTCGTCCGCGGTGAAACGGGTGCTGCTGGATCAGGGGGTGGTCAGCGGCATCGGCAACATCTATGCCGATGAGGCGCTCTGGGCCGCCCGCATCCATCCGGCCGCTCCCGGCCGCTCTCTGGCGACCCGCGCCGTGGGACGACTGCTCGCCGAGACGCGTGCGGTGCTGCACAAGGCGCTGGCCGAGGGCGGGACCAGCTTCGACGCGCAGTATGTGAACGTCAACGGCCAGGCCGGCTACTTCGCGCACTCCCTGAACGTCTACGGGCGTGGGGGAGAGCCCTGCCCGCGCTGCGGCGGGGCGATCCGGCGAGAGGCGTTCATGAATCGCTCCTCCCACTACTGCCCGCGCTGTCAGCGCCGCCGGTGGAGTGCGGGCTGGGTGTGACCGCCGACTAGGAGATGCCGAGCACGTAGGTCGCGACGACGAAGTAGATGATGAGGCTTGTGGCGTCGCAGAAGGTCGAGATGAACGGCGTGCTGAAAACGGCGGGGTCGGCCCGCAGCAGACGCGCGAGCATCGGCATGCACCCGCCGACGGTCGCCGCCAGCGTGCAGATCAGCAGCAGGGTCGATCCGATGACGATGCCGAATGCCAGCCCGAACACCGCGCCGGCGAGGATGAAGCCCAGCGTGCCGAGCAGGGTGCCGAGGATCGCGCCAACCCGCACCTCGCGCCAGGCGACGGCCAGAACGTCTCGCTTGGTCGCCTCCCCCAACGCGAGCGCGCGTGTGACGGTCGTGGCGGCCTGGGACCCGGTGTTGCCCGCCGTTCCGGTCAAGAGCGGGATGAAGAGTGCAAGGGTGACCACCTGCTCGAGGGTCGCCTCGAACACGTCGAGCACCTGCACGGTCAGCAACGCCGACACGGCCAGCACGAGCAGCCACACGACGCGGGACTTCACGATTCCGAACACGGGGGTGGTCAGGTACGGGCGACCGAGGGGTTCGGATGCGCCCTGACGTGCGGCGTCCTCGTCTTCGGCCTCCTCGACAATTCGTGCGGCGTCGTCGACCGTGACGATGCCGACGATGCGGTCCTGGCTGTCGGTGACGGGCGCGGCGAGCAAGCCTGCATCGACAACCTGGCGCGCAGCCACCTCGGCGTCATCGGTGGCGCGCACCACGCGTGCCGGGACCATGATGTCCTCGACCGTCTGATCGGCAGGGCCCGTGATCAGCTCACGCAGACCGATGACGCCCAGCACCCGTCGGTGCGCGCTTGTGACGGGGAGCATGTAGACCGTTTCGGCGCCGCCGCCGCCGTGGCGTACATGGATGAGCGCGTCGTCGAGTGTGAAATGGGGCAGCAGCCGCACGAACTCCGTGCTCATGTAGCGCCCGATCGCGTTCTTCGGGTACCCGAGGATCGGTGCGGTCAGATCGCGCTCCTGCGGTGACAGACCACGCATGAGCTTTCCCGCGACGCCTGCCGGCAGCTCGTCGACGAGCTGAGCACGATCATCCGGATCGAGGTCCTCGAACACCTGTGCCACGTCTTGGTCGCGCAGGCCCTGGAACAGTTCGGTGCGCATGCCGGTGTCGAGAAGTTCGAACACCGCGAGCGCCTTGTCGCGGTGGAGGAGCCGGTACATCACGGCGCGGTCGGCAGCGTCCTCACGCTCGAGCAGCGCTGCGATCTCGGTCGCGTCACGCTCATCGAGCAGCTCGCGGACCCGTGTCAGGTCCGACTCACGCAGTGCCGCTCTGAGGGCCATGTCTCTTCCCTCGATCCGATCCATGGTGCGCATGATCGCACACCCCCGCGGCACGGAAGTGAACCCCTCCGGAGGACCGACGACGCACTCGGCCTTCCCCTCGGATGAGGGCTGCTCCGCGCACTCACTGACTGTCGACGGCGAAGGCGAGGTGGGGCATCGTGACTCCGCGGAAGCGCTTGTCGAACCTGCCGCGGACGGTCATGCCTAGACGGATCGCGACGTTCATCGATCGGATGTTGGTGTCGCGGACCTGGGCGTAGACGGTGGGGGCGCCGAGAACCCCGAAGGCGTGGTCGCGGCAGGCCGCCGCCGCTTCGGTGGCGTAGCCGCGATGCCAGTGGGCGGGGTTGAACAGATAGCCGACCTCAAGGACGTCCTCGCCGAGAATGCGCTGCCGGGTGAGGCCGCACTGACCGATCATCTCGCCGGATTCCCGCAGGATGACCGCCCACAGCCCGAATCCGTGCGCGCGGTAGCTGTCGTTCATGCGCTGCAGCCAGTCCCGAACCTCTGCGTCGCTGAACGGGCCCTCGTACGCGGCCATCGCGACCGGGTCCTGAAGGATCGCGCGCAGCGGCGCCAGGTCGCCCTCCGTCATCTCACGGAGCGCCAGCCGTGGGGTCTCGATGCGCACGTGATGATCATCTCAGGAGATCGGGAGGGCGCCGTCGGGCGGGGCGAGCCTCTTCTGCCACGCGCCCTCGTACGAGATGGCGACGAACCCGATCGCCTCGTTGATGTCGAGCATGGGGCGGTTCTCCTCGGCGTTGTAGGTGATGACGCGCGGTGAGGCCGGAGCGATCCGGCGCCAGGAGAGCAGTCCCTCGCACTTGACCAGCATCCCGAGCCGGTGTCCGCGGTGCTCCGCGAGCACCAGGGTGTCCTCCTGGAACGTCGCCCCCGTGCCGCCCGGCCCCACCACGAGTTCGTTGAAGGCGCAGAGCTCACCCGTTCGCGTGTGCTGCGCCGCAGTGACGTGCAGGGTCTGAGCGGCTTCGAGGTAGCGGGAGTCGTGACGGGCGACGCGGGCGGCATCCCATGTCTCGTCGTCGTAGTCCATCGCGCCCGACGGGGCGTCGGTGACCATGCGCGACTTCATCCACGCGTACCCGTCGACGTGGTCCGGCGGGGTGGGTGGGAACCACGACACGACGCGGTAGCCCGCGGCCGAAACGCGCGCCTCATCGCGAAGCCGCCGGATGCGCGCCCACGCGCCGTCAAGCTCGAGTGCGCTGCACCGGTCGATCTGCTCGAGTGTGTACCCGCGTCGCAGGAGGAAGCGCACGACATGATCTTCGGCCGGTACCGAGCCGAACCCCGTGCGGGCACCGAGACGGGGACCCGGCCCTTCGCGGTGTTCGGCCCAGGCCTGGAGGATGCGGCGATCGTGTCGGAGGACGACCGTCTCGAGCATCTGCGCCATGGCGTTCCCGATTCCCCGGCCCCACTCCGATCGCCGCAGTTCGACGTACCCCGAGGCGGTCCTCGACGCGGGTTCCATGGGCAGGTCGATGCCCGCGCGGCCGATGGGCATGTCGCCGTCGAGGATCAGCCACATCAGATGGTGCTCGTCCGGGTCGTCGCGCAGATGAGGCAGCAACATTTCGGCCGACATGGCGTGGTCGGCGTGGCCGGCCACCTCTTCGGCGATGAAGTTGCGCACCGCGGCGAAGGTGCGCAGGTTGGCACCGTCGGGATCGTCTGCGCGGCGGGGCAGCCGGAGGGGCCGGGCGAGGATGCCGGCCGGGAACGTGGTCATCGTGTCTCGTTCGGTGGGAGGGCAGCGGCATCATCGTGCGCCCCTGCCGGTCCGGCGTCAAGAGGGCGTGGGGGCCATCGGTCGAACGCGGGCGTTGCCTGCGGGGCGGCGCACGACGTCTCGGGTAACGTGTGCGCGTGGAGAACCGGTCCGGGAGCGTGCGACCATGCACCTGAAGAGCGTGACGCTGAGGGGCTTCAAGTCGTTCGCCCAGGCCACGACTTTCGCGCTCGAGCCCGGTGTGACCGCCATCGTCGGGCCGAACGGCTCCGGCAAATCCAACGTCGTCGACGCGCTCGCCTGGGTGATGGGTGAGCAGGGAGCCAAGACCCTGCGCGGCGGAAAGATGGAGGACGTCATCTTCGCCGGCACGTCCTCGCGCGGGCCACTCGGGCGCGCCGAGGTGCAGCTGACGATCGACAACGCCGACGGTGCGCTGCCGATCGAGTTCTCCGAGGTGGCGATCAGTCGCACGCTCTTCCGCAACGGCGCCAGCGAATACGCGATCAACGGCGAGACCTGCCGACTGCTCGACGTGCAGGAGCTGCTGAGCGACTCCGGGCTGGGGCGCGAGATGCACGTCATCGTGGGGCAGGGACGGCTCGACACGGTGCTGCAGGCCACACCGGAGGAGCGGCGCGGCTTCATCGAGGAGGCCGCCGGCATCCTGAAGCACCGACGACGCAAGGAGAAGACACTCCGCAAGCTCGAAGCGATGGAGACCAATCTGATGAGGCTGAGCGACCTCGCGGGCGAGATCCGGCGGCAGCTGAAGCCGCTCGGGCGCCAGGCCGAGATCGCCCGCGAGGCCGAGGGGATCGCCGCGACCGTGCGCGATGCCAAGGCCCGGCTGTTCGCCGACGAAGTCGTCACGCTGCGCACCGCCCTGGCCGATCATGCGCGATCGGAACAGGAACGGCACACCGAGCGGATGGCATTGCAGGACCGGCTGTCGCAGCTGCGCGAGCGGATCGTGCACCTCGAAGCCGATCGCGGCGGGGATGACGTGGATGCTGCGCGCGCGGTCGTGCATTCGCTCGAGCGGGTGCAGGAGCGTGCCCGGAGTCTGTACACCCTCGCCAACCAGCGGCTGGCGCTGCTGGGCGCCGATGAGGACGACGCACCGGCTGCGGCGGCGGTCGCGGAGACGGACATCGACGAGGCGCGCGCACGGGCCCAGCAGCTCTCGGACGGACTCGGCGAAGCGCAGGATGCGGCGGCCCGCGCTGCCCGCGCGGTGGCGCACGCCCGAGGGGAGCTGGACGCGCTCGACAGCGACATCGCCGCACAGAGCGCGCTCGTCTCCGAGCACGACATGCGGCTGACGGCGCTGCGGGGCGCGGCGGACGCATCGGCATCCGCGGTCGCGGCCATGAGGGGCGCGCTCGACAGGCAGGAGAGCGCCCTGCAGGCGGCACGGGCGCGACGCGCCGAAGCGGATGAGGCGCGCGCCGGCCTCGAGTCGGGTGCCGAGGCGGATGACCCCACCGACCACGCCGCAGAGTACGAGGCGGCGGGGCGCGAAGCATCCCAGGCCGAGGCGGAGCTGCAGCGTCTGCGGGACGAACAGCACCGTGCGGAACGTGAGGTCGAGGCGCTCACCGCGCAGACGGCCGCCCTGACGCGCGCGCTGACCGTGCGCAACGCCGCGGCCGCGCTGCTCGAGGACGACCTCGCGGGCGTGCAGGGGCTGGTCGGCGACCAGATCCAGGTGCGCGCGGGGTTCGAGGCGGCGATCGCCGCCGTGCTCGGGCCCCTCGCCGAGGGGCTCCTGGTGGCGCGCCGCGACGACGCCTACGCCGTGCTCGCGGCCGCCGCCGAGGGAAGCATGGGGTCGGTCGATGTTCTGGTGGCGGATGCCGGGCGCCCGGCCCCGGCTCTCGCCCCGATCGACGGTGTGCGTCGCGCGGTCGACGTCGTCACCGCCCCGGACGGGGTGCAGGGCTACCTCTCCCACGTCGTGGTCGCCGACGACATCGACGTGGCCCGTCGGGCGTGGCCTCAGGTCGAGCAGGCGTTCGGCCCCACCGTCACGCTCGTCACCCTGGCGGGGGAGGTGACCACCGCCCATCTGCTGCGCGGCGGCGACGGGGGCTCCCCGTCGCGGCTGGCACTGCTCGCCGAGCGTGATGCCGCGGCGCGCCGGCTCGATGAGGTACAGACGACGGCCGAGCAGTCGCGTTCGGCGGCGGGCGAGGCGGGAGCGCGGCTGACCGCCGCCCGCCGACGGGCCGAGGAGTCTCTTGCGGCGCTGCGCGAGCACGACGCGGCGCAGGCCGCCCGCGCCGAGACGGCGAACCGCATCACGGTGCGGCACGAAGCCGCCGTCGCCGAGTGCGAGCGGCTCGAGACCGGCGTGGCGCAGGCGAAAGCCGCGCTCGACGAGGCCGAGGTCGCCGACCGGCGGGCGCACGCCGAACTCGAGCACGCGCAGCAGGCGCCACGGCCGATCCTCGACGCCTCGGCGCGCGAGGCGGCCCTGGCCGAGGTCGAAACTGCCCGGGAGGCGGAGATGCGGGCCCGCCTGGACGTGGAGGCGCTGCGTGAGCGCATCCGTTCGCAGGAGGCGCGGGTGGCGGGCCTGGTGCGACAGCGCGAGACCGAGCGCCAGGCGGCGGAGGAGGCGGCGCGCCGCGCGGTGATCCGTCGCGGGCAGCGGGAGGCGGCATCCGGCGTCATCGAGCAGCTGCCACCGCTGCTGGATTCGATCGATCGCTCGCTCTCCCACGCGCGCGTCGCGCTCGGCGAGGCGGAGGCCTCTCGCACCGCCCACAACGCCGAGCTCAAGGAGCTGCGCGCGCAGGAGGGCGGGTTGCGGGAGCGTCTCGCGGCGCTGACGGAAGGGGTGCACGCGCTCGAGCTGCAGATCCATGAGCAGAAGCTGCACGTCAACGCCGTGCTCGAACGGGCCCGATCCGAACTCGGACTCGGCGAAGAGGTGCTGGTGGCGGAGTACGGGCCGGACCAGCCCGTCCCGAACCCGACGGCGGTCGATGGCGACGCGTCGCACCCGGATGCCGAGGGGCGGAGTGAGTCGGGGGAGGAGGACGCTGCCGAACCGGTCGCGTTCGACCGCGAGGGGCAGCGCCGCATTCTGCAGCAGGCGGAGCGCAAGCTCGCGCAGCTCGGGCGGGTCAATCCGCTCGCGCTCGAGGAGTTCGCCGCCCTCGAACAGCGGCATGCCTTCCTGACCGAACAGCTGGCCGATCTCACCGAGACGCGGGCCGACCTGCTCACCATCATCGGAGATCTCGACCAGCGCATGCGGGGCATCTTCGAGGCGGCGTTCGAGGACACGCGCGCGGCGTTCGCCGACGTGTTCCCCCTGCTGTTCCCCGGCGGCACGGGCAGCATCTCGCTGACCCAGCCCGACGATCTGCTGACGACGGGCATCGAGGTCTCGGTCAAACCCGCGGGCAAGAAGATCGAGCGGCTCTCGCTGCTGTCGGGCGGTGAGCGTTCGCTCGCGGCTGTGGCGCTGCTGACCGCGATCTTCAAAGCGCGACCCAGCCCGTTCTACATCCTCGACGAGGTCGAGGCGGCGCTCGACGATGCCAACCTCGGCCGGCTGCTGCGCGTCTTCGAGCAGCTGCGGGAGTCGAGCCAGCTCATCGTGATCACGCACCAGAAGCGCACGATGGAGATCGCCGACGCGCTCTACGGCGTCTCGATGCGCCAGGACGGCGTCTCGGCGGTCGTAGGGCAGCGCATCGTGGACCGCGCAGCCTCGTAGGCTGGGAGCCATGGCAGACAAACCCTGGTCGCTCGGCCGAGCGCTGCGGAACATGTTCGTCGCACCGACGATCGACGAGACCACGTGGGACGACCTCGAGACCGCGCTGATCCAGGCCGACTTCGGCCCCGCCATCACCGAGCGGATCGTCGACGAACTGCGTGAGAAGGTCGACCGGTACCGCACGACCGATCCGAAGGATCTGCAGCGGATGCTGCGCGAGACCCTCGAGGAGCACTTCGCGCGCTTCGACTCGACCCTGCGGCTGACCGAACGGCCCGCGGTGGTGCTCGTGGTCGGCGTCAACGGGGTGGGCAAGACCACGACGATCGGAAAGTTCGCCAAGTTCCTGCAGCGCTACGGGCGCAGCGTGGTGGTCGGAGCGGCCGACACGTTCCGCGCCGCGGCCGTCGAGCAGCTCGCCACGTGGGCCGAGCGAGGCGGCGCCGCCATCGTGCGGCCCCAGCACGAGGGGCAGGATCCGGCATCCGTCGCCTTCCAGACGATCGAGCACGCAAAGGCGACAGGCACCGAGATCGTGCTCGTCGACACCGCGGGGCGCCTGCACACCAAGGGCGGGCTGATGGACGAGCTCGGCAAGATCCGGCGCGTGATCGAGAAGCAGGCGCCGATCAGCGAGGTGCTGCTCGTGCTCGATGCGACGACCGGCCAGAACGGGCTCATGCAGGCGCAGGCGTTCCTCGAGCACGCCGGGGTGACCGGGTTGGTGCTGACCAAACTCGACGGCTCTGCCCGCGGAGGCTTCGTGCTCGCCGTGCAGGAGCGCACCGGCATCCCCGTGAAGCTGATCGGTCAGGGCGAGGGGATCGGCGACCTCACCGGTTTCACGCCGCACGTGTTCGCCGCCGCCCTCGTCGAGTGAGCTATCGGGGCGCTCGCACGGCGATTCCGCGCTTTCAGCGGCGTTGCCCGCGCGCCGGGCTACCCTCGAAGCGCCCGGGGGTGGTTGCATGGGGGTATGGCGATCGAGCACGACTTCTTCGGACTTCTCGAGTCCGGCCCCGACGGGTCGATCTTCTGGTCTGAGCACATCGACTTCGGAGACCAGTCCGTCACCGTCGATCTGACCGCTCCGGATCAGGAGGACGTGACCTCCGACGCGCTCGATGTCGCCGCGGCGATGGTCTCGGCGATCGAGGGCATCGACCGCCGCGCCCGCGACGCCATGCTCACCGAGGTCGACAATCGCGCCAGCGAGGTGACGGAGTACATCCTGCAGCAGCAGGAGTCGCGGGGCGAGGACGCGCTCGAGGAGATCCTCGCCGACGTCTCCGGCGACGTCGCGGTGGATGTCGTGCGGTCGCTGCAGCTGATGAGCATGACGATCCTGGCGGATGAGCTGGGCAGCGGCGACCCGTTCGCCGTGCTCGAGTACGCGCTCGATCCCGATGCGACCGACGACGTGCTGCTGGTCAACCTGGCGAGCGACGGCGCGATCCAGTCCGTCACGAGCGCGGAGTAGCCGACCGGGCGTTTCGTCTCGCTGCGCTCGCTGAACGACCGGCGGAGACGAGACGCGGCAGGTCAGACGGCCTGCGCGAAGCCCTGCTCGACGCCCTCGGCGATGTGCGCGAGGTGCGGGGGAATCTCGCGGCCCTTCGAGATCATCGACTGGGCCCAGAGCCGGCCCGCCCGGTAGGACGAGCGCACGAGGGGTCCGGCGAGCACCCCGAGGAACCCGATCCGCTCGGCTTCCTCCTTGAACTCGACGAACTCCTGCGGCTTGACCCAGCGGGCCACGGGCAGATGCCGTGGCGAAGGCCGCAGGTACTGCGTGATCGTGATGATGTCGGTGCCGGCGTCGTGCAGGTGCTGCAGGGCGTCGACGACCTCCTGGGGCTCCTCGCCCATGCCGAGGATCAGGTTGGACTTGGTGATCAGGCCGGCGGCGCGCGCCTGCGTGAGCACGTCGAGCGAGCGCTCGTAGCGGAACGCGGGACGGATCCTCTTGAAGATGCGCGGGACCGTCTCGACGTTGTGGGCGAACACCTCGGGTCGCGAGTCGAAGACCTCGGCGAGCAGCGAGGGGTTGCCGCTGAAATCGGTGGCGAGGATCTCCACACCCGTGTTCGGGTTCATCGCGTGGATTCGGCGCACCGTCTCGGCGTGCAGCCACGCGCCTTCGTCGGGCAGGTCGTCGCGCGCGACGCCGGTGACCGTGGCGTAGCGCAGGTTCATCTTCACGACGCTCTCGGCGACGCGGCGGGGCTCGTCGGTGTCGTAGTCCGCCGGCTTGCCGGTGTCGATCTGGCAGAAGTCGCAGCGGCGGGTGCACTGCGATCCACCGATCAGGAACGTCGCCTCGCGGTCTTCCCAGCACTCGAAGATGTTGGGGCAGCCGGCCTCCTGGCAGACGGTGTGCAGGTCCTCGGTCTTCACGAGCGAGTGCAGGGCCGTGTACTCGGGGCCCATCTTGGCCTTGGTCTTGATCCATTCGGGCTTTCGCTCGATGGGCGTCTCGGCGTTGCGGATCTCGAGTCGTAGCAGCTTGCGGCCTTCGGGCGCGGCGCTCATTCGTGTCCCACTTCCTGCATTTTCGTGTTGCTCGTGCTCGTGCTCGTGCTCGGCCGGCGGATGCCGCGCGATGTGCTCATGCGGCGAGCCCTGCCGGGGTGCCGGCGTGGTTCGCCGCGAAGGCGGCCGCCACCTCGTCGACGATGTCGGCGGGCGAGATGTCCGCCCCCAGGATCTCACTCAGCGTGGTGACGCCGGCATCCGCGATCCCGCAGGGGATGATCCCGCGGAAGCCCGACAGCGAGTTGTCGCAGTTCAGGGCGAAGCCGTGCATCGTCACGCCCCGCTGCACGCGGACGCCGATCGCCGCCACCTTGTCCTCCGACAGGGGGCGCCGCACCCACACGCCGCTGCGCCCGTCGACGCGATACCCGTCGATGCCTCGCTCGCGCAGCACGTCGATGAGCAGGCCCTCCAGTCGCCGCACATGGGCGACGACGTCCACCGGCTCGGTGAGGCGGAGGATGGGGTATCCGACGAGCTGGCCGGGGCCATGCCAGGTGATCTTCCCGCCGCGATCGACGTCGATCACCGGGGTGCCGTCGGTGGGCCGCTCGTGGGCCTCCGTGCGCTTGCCGGCCGTGTAGACCGCCTCGTGCTCGAGCAGCAGCAGCGTGTCGGGGTGCTCGCCCGCCACGACGTCCGCGTGGATCCGGCGCTGCAGGTCCCATCCGTCGAGGTAGGGGACGTAGTCCGGGGCGAGACCGGTCTTCTGGATCTCGAGCATGCCGCTCCTGGCGTGAGGTGGTTTCTGGATCGCGTCCAACAATACGCCCGAATGGGGCGAGCGGCACGCGCGCACCCACGCCGCTCTAGGGTGTGACCGTGACCTTGCCCCATCGCCCCGGGCGCCCCCGGGCCTCATCGCGAGACATGCTCGCCGAGGCGGCGTGCGAGCTCTTTCTCGAGAACGGATACGAGTCGACGTCCGTCGCGGACATCACGCGGCGGGCGGGAGTGAGCCGGTCCACCTTCTTCAACTACTTCTCGTCGAAGGCGGACGTGGTCTGGGGTGGCCTCGATGAGCGGATCGTCGCCCTCGAGGCGCGGCTGAGCGAGGCACCCCCGGGCGACGCCCCCGAGCACATCCGGGCCGGGATAGCGGAGCTGGCCGCCGGATTCGTGCCTGACACCCTGGCGCTCGCGCTGCTCCACGCGACCACCATGGGCTTCGCCGGCGAGCTCGAGCGCGAGGCATCCGTCCGACGTGCGCGCATCGGTCGAGCCGTGGCGCAGCGGATGCGTCGCGACGGTGCCGAGCGCCTCCGCGCCGACGTGGTGGGTGCCGCGGTGGGCGGTGGAGTGCTCGCCGCGATCGAGGTCTGGGCCCAGGCCGGCCCCGACCGCCCGGACCTGACCGGCCTGGTCGAGAGGGTGCTGGGCTTCGCGGGGCTGTGAGGCGCCGGACGGCTGCGCCGGCTCACGTAAACTTGGCTCATCATGGCTACTTTCGGCACGCTCTCGGACCGGCTCACCGACACCTTCCGCAACCTGCGCACGAAGGGCAAGCTCTCGGCGGCGGACGTCGATGCGACCGTGCGCGAGATCCGGCGAGCGCTCCTCGACGCCGACGTCGCCCTGCCGGTCGTCAAGGACTTCGCCACCACCGTGCGCGAGCGGGCGCTCGGCGATGAGGTCAACCGTGCTCTGAATCCCGCGCAGCAGGTCGTGCAGATCGTCAACGAAGAGCTCGTCGGCATCCTCGGCGGCGCGCAGCGTCGGCTGCAGTTCGCCAAGAACCCCCCGACCGTCATCATGCTCGCCGGCCTGCAGGGCTCGGGTAAGACGACCTTCGCCGGCAAGCTCGCCCGCCTTCTCGAGAAGGACGGCCACACCCCGCTCCTCGTCGCGGCGGACCTGCAGCGGCCCAACGCCGTCAACCAGCTGCAGGTGGTCGCCGAGCGCGCCGGTGCCACGATCTATGCCCCCGAGCCCGGCAACGGTGTCGGCGACCCTGTCCGGGTCGCCCGCGACGGCGTCGAGCATGCCCGCCGTCAGCAGCACGACGTCGTGATCATCGACACCGCGGGACGACTGGGCGTGGATGCCGAGCTGATGAAGCAGGCCGCCGACATCCGCCGGGCAACCCAGCCGGACGAGGTGCTCTTCGTCATCGACGCGATGATCGGTCAGGACGCGGTGAACACCGCCAAGGCGTTCCAGGAGGGCGTGGACTTCACCGGCGTCGTACTGTCGAAGCTCGACGGCGATGCGCGCGGTGGTGCGGCCCTTTCGGTGGCCTCGATCACCGGACGTCCGATCATCTACGCCTCGACCGGCGAGGGCCTCGACGATGTCGAGCCGTTCCACCCCGATCGCATGGCGAGCCGCATCCTCGATCTGGGTGACGTCCTCACCCTGATCGAACAGGCCCAGCAGGCCTTCGACGAGGACGAAGCGCGCAAGGTCGCCGAGAAGCTCTCGAAGGACCAGTTCACGCTCGAGGACTTCCTCGAGCAGATGCAGCAGCTCAAGAAGATGGGCTCCATGAAGAAGATGCTCGGCATGCTGCCGGGCATGGGCGCGATGAAGGACCAGATCGAGAACTTCGACGAGAGCGAGATCGGTCGCACCGAGGCGATCATCCGGTCCATGACGCCGGGGGAGCGGCGCAACCCCAAGTCGCTCAACGGCTCGCGGCGCCTGCGGATCGCCCGCGGCTCGGGCATGACCGTCACCGACGTGAATCAGCTCGTGCAGCGCTTCGATCAGGCCGCGAAGATGATGAAGACCGTGGCGCGGGGTGGGATGCCGCAGATGCCCGGCATGGGACCGGTGCCCGGAAGCCACGGGGGAGGAAAGCGCGGCAAGCAGCAGAAGGCCAAGAGCGGCTCGCGCTCGGGCAATCCTGCCAAGCGCGCGGCGGAGAACGCGGGGCGTGTCGACAAGCCCGCCGCGAACGGGTCGGGATTCGGCCTCGGCGCGGGTGCGGCGGGCGGCGACGCGGCGCCGAGCGAGGCCGATCTCGCCGAGATCCAGAAGATGTTCGGCAAGGGCTGACGCCGCGCCGGCTCTCGAGAGAGATTCCGGCGGCCGGAGCGAGGTCAGGCCCGCGGGTCCTCCGTGCGCGGCGAGGCCGCGAGGTGCGCGAGGTGGTCGCGCAGCGTGGGTCCGTCCCGGAACTCGCGGATGAGGTGCTGGACGACGGCGTGCAGGTCTCCGCCCGCGGCGTCCGCCGCCGCCACCTGACGCTGCGAACTGGCGCCCTGGTCGAGGATCGACGAGATGCCCGAGAACTCCCGTGAGCACTTCAGCTCCTCGGCGATCGGAGCGAGCTCGGCGACGAGGCGGCGCACGTCTCTCGCGACCGGAACCTGCGTGCCCTCGCGGTCGACGATGACGTGCGCATCGAGGCCGTACCGGGCCGCCCGCCACTTGTTCTCACGGATGAACCAGGGCTGGATCGACGGAAGCGGCTCGCCCCGGTCGTAGGCACGTGAGAAGTGCTCGACGAGCGCCTGCACGAGGGCGGCGATGGCCGCGAGCTCCGGCAGCGTCGACATCCCGTCACACGCGCGCACCTCGATCGTGCCCCACCTCGGGGCCGGGCGGATATCCCACCGCACCTCGGTCGCGTCGGCCATGACGCCGGTGCGCGACATGTCGTCGAGATAGTCCTCGAACTCGCTCCAGGTGCGCATCTGCCAGGGCAGGCCTGCGGTGGGGAGCTGCTGGAACACCAGTGCCCGGTTGGAGGCGTAGCCCGTTCGCTCGCCCGCCCAGTAGGGGCTCGATGCCGAGAGCGCCTGCAGGTGCGGCAGGTAGATCGACAGGGCGTTGATGATCGGCAGGACGCGCGTGACATCCTCGACGCCGACATGCACGTGGACGCCCCAGATCATCATGTTGCGGCCCCACCACTGGGTGCGATCGATCAACGCGTGGTACCGCGTCTTGTCGCTGACCCGCTGGTCGTACCACTGGGCGAACGGGTGGGAGCCCGCGCTCAGCAGCTCGATCCCACGCGGGTCGGTGACGCGGCGCACGGCGGCGGTCGCATCGGCGATGTCATCCACCGCCGCGGCCACCGTGTCGCCGACGCCGCTCGTGAGCTCGATCGTGTTGGTGAGCAACTCGCCGGTGACGGTGAAGCGCTCGAGACGGATGTCGTCGCCGAGCCCGTCGATCACCTCGGGGGCACGACCGACGAGGTTGCCGCTGTCGCCGTCGGCGAGCATCAGCTCCCACTCCAACCCGACGCTGGAGCGGGCGGAGGGCGCGAAGGGCACCGTCATCCGCACATCTTCCCACGCGCGCCCGCGTCGGGGGCTAGGGGGCGCCGAGTTCGATCAAGAGCACGCCGCCGACGATGGCGACGATGCCCAGCCCCATCACCCAGGTCAACGGCTCCTTGAACAGCAGGTGGGCAAGCACGGCCGTCAGCGCCACGCCGCAGGCCGCCCAGATGCCGTACGCGATCCCCACCGGCATTCCGCCGTTCAAACACTGGAAGAGCATGACGAACGCGACGACGTACGAGACTGCGACGGGCGCGATCCACACCCGTTTGCGGAACCCTTCGGATGCCCGCAACGACAAGGTCCCCGTCACCTCGAACACGATCGCCCCGGCGAGGAACACCCAGACCATCACGATCGCCCTCGCACCTGCCGGTGGTGGGCGGACGAGCCGATCTCGACGAGCAGCACCCCGCCGATCACCAGGACGATGCCGAGCGACATGACCCACGTCAGCGGGTCGCCGAACAGCACGGCGGCCAGAACAGCCGTCAGAGCGACGCCGCATGCCGCCCACACGCCGTAGACGACGCCGATCGGCGCACCGGCTCGCATGAGCAGCGAGAGACTGACGAAGGCGCCGGCGTACCCCACCACCACGAGGACGAGCCAAGCGATGTGCTCGGTGAGCAGGTGGAGCGACAGCGTCGCAGACACCTCCAGCACGATCGCTGCAGCGAGGTACAGCCAAGTCCGCATGGTCGCCTTCCGGATGACGCGCGCGTGTGAGGGCCGCGGGATGGTGGGGCGCCATTCAAACTAGCGGATGCAGGCCGAAGGGCAGGATGTGTCGTCCCGGGCCGCCACGCGGTGGGTTCGCGGCATCCCGGGGGATCTGGCAGAATAAAGGGTCGGACGTGGCACCCGACCCTCTAATCCGGTGTCGTCGTCCTCCCTCAGAGCTTCCGCCGGGTGTGCACCCCACTCTCCAGGCGATCAGTTCGACCACCTTCCACACATTCAGGAGAATCGTGGCTGTCAAGATCCGTCTCAAGCGCATGGGCAAGATCCGCGCGCCGTACTACCGCATCGTCGTCGCCGATTCGCGCACCAAGCGCGACGGCCGTGTCATCGAAGAGATCGGCAAGTACCACCCGACCGAGGAGCCCTCGTTCATCGAGGTCGACTCGGAGCGGGCGCAGTACTGGCTGAGCGTGGGCGCCCAGCCGAGCGAGCAGGTCGCCGCTCTGCTCAAGCTCACCGGCGACTGGGGCCGCTTCAAGGGTGACAAGGACGCGGTCTCGACCGTGAAGGCCCCCGAGCCGAAGCAGGCCTTCCAGGCCGACGCGGCGAAGAAGCCGGTGCTCGCGCCCAAGTCGGAGAAGAAGGCGGAGAAGCCGGCCGAGTCCGCCGCCGACGCGCCTGCCGAGACCGCAGACGCCGAGTAAGACCTTGCTCGCCGCCGCGCTCGAACACCTGGTGAAGGGCATCGTCGATCACCCCGACGAGGTCCGGATCGGCACGCACACCTCCCCGCGCGGGGAGGTGCTCGAGGTGCGTGTGCACCCCGATGATCGTGGCCGGGTGATCGGGCGCGGTGGCCGCAACGCCAAAGCCCTCCGCACGCTCGTCTCCGCCCTGGCAGACGGCCGGCGCGTGCGCGTCGATGTTGCGGACGACTGACGTGGCCGAGGGGAAGGGTGCTGGAAAGGCCCGCCCCCCGCAGGGGGCGAAGACGCAGTTGCGCGTCGGGCGCCTGGTCAAGGCCCACGGCCTGAAGGGCGCGTTGAAACTCGAGCTGTTCACCGACGACCCCGAGGGGCGCTTCACGCCCGGCGCGACCTTCACCCTGCAGGTTCCCGAGTCTTCGCCGTGGCACGGCAAACCGCTGACGGTGCGCGAGTTTCGCTGGATGAACAGTCACCCGGTCGCGTTCTTCGAGGACGTGGACGACAGGGAGGCCGCCGAGAGCCTGGTGAAGGCGATTCTGTGGATCGACGCGGATGCCGCGGCCGAACCCGCGGAGGCCGATGCCTGGTACGACCACCAACTCGTCGGCCTCGACGTCGTCCGCGACGGAGCGGTCGTGGGTGCCATCGTTCGGGTCGACCATCTGCCCGCGCAGGACCTGCTCATCGTCAACACCGGCGAGCGCGAGGTGATGGTGCCGTTCGTCGGTGCGATCGTGCCCGAGGTCGACGTGCGTGCGGGCCGCGTCACGGTGACGCCGCCGGCCGGGCTGTTCGAGGACCTCGCCGACGAGACCCCCGACGAATCCTGACGCCGGGTCCCTGCGGCCTACACTCGTCAGGTGCGCATCGACATCGTGACGATATTCCCGACGTTCTTCGATGTGCTGGACATCTCGCTGATCGGCAGAGCCCGCGGAAGCGGACTGCTTGATCTGCGGGTCCACGATCTGCGGACATGGACCCACGACCGGCACCGCACCGTCGATGACACGCCGTACGGCGGTGGCGCCGGCATGGTGATGAAGCCCGAGCCCTGGGGCGAGGCGCTCGACGAGATCCTCGCCGACGACGCGCTCCTGATCGTGCCGTCGCCCGCGGGAGAGCGGTTCTCGCAGCCGATCGCCCGAGAACTCGCCCAGGAGCGTCAGCTCGTCTTCGCGTGTGGCCGCTACGAGGGGATCGACCACAGGGTGATCGATCACTACGCCTCGCGGGGGCGGGTGCGCCTCGTGAGCCTCGGAGACTACGTGCTCAACGGCGGGGAGGTCGCCGCGATGGCCATGGTCGAAGCGGTGTCGCGTCTGATTCCGGGGGTCGTGGGCAATCCTGACAGCCTCGTCGAGGAGTCCCACGAGGATGGTCTGCTGGAGTACCCGAGCTACACCAAGCCGCCCCTCTGGCGCGGATATCCGGTGCCGCCGGTGCTTCTCAGCGGAAACCACGGCGCCATCGCGGCGTGGCGGCGCGATCAGAGCATCGAACGCACTCGCGCACATCGACCCGATCTGCTTCCGTAAGCTCGGTACCTCGACGCACACCGATAGAGGAGCCCTCATGCGCCGCGCCAAGATCGTCGCCACACTCGGACCGGCATCCTCGTCGGCCGAGACCATCGAGCAGCTGGTGCGCGCCGGGATGGACGTGGCGCGACTGAACCTCAGCCACGGTTCGCACGAGGTGCACGAGGAGGTGTACCGGCATGTGCGCAACGCCGCGGAGGCCACGGGCTGTGCCGTAGGCGTGCTCGCGGACCTGCAGGGTCCGAAGATCCGCTTCGGCAGGTTCGCGGACGGGCCGCACCTGCTGACGGAGGGGGAACGGTTCACGATCACGACCGAGGACGTGCCCGGTACCGCGCAGATGGTCTCGACGCCGTTCCAGGCGCTGCCGCACGAGGTCGAACCGGGTGACGCCATCCTCGTCGACGACGGCAAGGTGCGTCTTCGTGTCGCCGAGGTGGATGGCCCCCGGGTGCTGACCGATGTCGTCGTGGGCGGAACGGTGTCGGACAACAAGGGCATGAACCTGCCCGACCGTGCGCTGAGCGTGCCGGCGCTGACCGAGAAGGACGAGGAGGATCTGCGCTGGGCGCTGCGCCTGGGCGTCGACATCGTCGCGCTGTCGTTCGTCCGCTCCTCCAAGGACGTGCTGCCGGTGTGGCGCATCATGGCCGAGGAAGGCCGGCGCGTGCCGGTTATCGCGAAGATCGAGAAGCCGCAGGCGGTCGACGACCTGCACCAGATCGTGGACGCCTTCGACGGCGTCATGGTCGCCCGCGGTGACCTCGGGGTCGAGTTGCCGCTCGAGCAGGTGCCGATCGTGCAGAAGCGCGCGATCGAGGATGCGCGCCGCTGGGCCAAGCCGGTGATCGTCGCGACCCAGATGCTCGAGTCGATGATCACCGCCGCCGTGCCCACCCGTGCGGAGACCTCGGATGTCGCGAACGCCGTCCTCGACGGGGCGGACGCGGTGATGCTCTCGGGTGAGACGAGTGTCGGTCACGACCCCGTGGCGGTGGTGGAGACGATGGCGCGGATCGTCGCGTCGACCGAGGAGCACGGCCTGGAACGCATCCCGCCGCTGGGGACGAAACCCCGCACGCAGGGTGGTGCGCTCACGCTTGCGGCAGCGACCATCGCGGACTTCGTCGAAGCGAAGTTCGTGTGCGTCTTCAGCCAGTCCGGTGATTCCGCACGGCGAATGGCTCGCCTGCGCCACATCATCCCGCTCTTGGCATTCACCGACGTGCCGGGCACCCGATCGCGGCTGGCGCTGTCGTGGGGTGTCGAGTCGTTCCTGGTGCCGCGCGCGCCGACGACGGACGAGCTGATGGACCTCGTCGACGAGGTGCTGCTCGGCACAGAACGGGCGAGTGTCGGCGACAAGGTGATCGTGACGGCGGGTGCGCCCCCCGGCATCCCCGGGTCGACCAACAACGTGCGAGTGCATGTCGTCGGCGACGGCGCGCGGCCCGTGCCACGTCGCGGTGCCTCTTGAATCGGCAACCGCCGCCAGCTACTCGTCTTCCGCAGGCAGAAGCGCTGTCGATATCGTTGCGTGACGGACGAGGAAGGCTCGCTCGTCCAGGCTCTTTCGGCGAAGCCACGCAGTGACCTCGCCATTGTGCTTGCTCGCGTTACACGATGCGCAGGCCGGGACCACGTTCTTCAAGGTGTAACGGCCACCGCGAGAAATCGGCATGATGCAATCGCGCTGCACGGCGACATCTGTCGCCTGGCAGTACGCGCAGCCGCCCCACGCTTCGCGGAGGCCGGCCCATTGCTCGGGTGTGAGATCGTTGTCCACGCGTGCCAGCCGCTGCTTTCTGCGCTTGGCATACCGTGCGCGAGCCGCAGTCGACCTCGCAGCAGGAGGGAACTTGCGACCAGCAGGCACATGTTCACCGTACTGCGCAGGGTCGTCCCCGACAGGACCGATGCTGTGGCGTGGCCGCCGAAGTGCGCTCCCATCTCTCCGGCGGTGAGGCAGGAAGAACTCGAGCCCGTTGTCGAGTCAGCGCTGAGGAACGGCGATAACGTGCCCTGTCTCAGTGAGCGGTGATGCGGTCACGGATGCGGATGAGCGAGGACGTTGCGGGCCGCCAGCGGGAGTGGGGGTCCCACCAGGAGGGGCCGCGGATCTCGGGGATGCCGTGGGCCATCCTGATCGCCCAGCCGCTGGTGTCGAGTGTGCGGTGGTGGTGCCAGCAGAGCAGGACACCATTGTCGGTGTGGGTGGGTCCACCGCGTGCGTGTTCGTCGACGTGGTGCACTTCGCACCACGTCGACGGGACGTGGCAGCCCGGGATGAGGCAGCCGCCGTCGCGGAGGGCGATGGCGCGGCGTTGGTGGTGAGTGAAGATGCGCTCGTGACTGGTGATCGAGATGATCCGTCCGGTGTCGTCGTTCACGACCCGGGTGACGGAGCCGGTGCAGGCGGCGTGGCGGGCGGCGGCGATGGAAACGGGTTCGGGGGTGCCGTGTACGTGGGCCCAGCCGCGCCCGGTTGCCAGGTCGCTCTCACGGACGGACACGACGAGCGTGGGTGCGGCGCTGCCGAGGACGGGCAGGGTGCCGGATGCGGCCGCGGCGGTGAGGATCGTCGCAAGGGCGTCGTGCCGGCGTTGCGGGCCCGTGCGGGTTTCGGTGGGCACGGGGGACGGGGCGTCGCCGATTGCGCTCTCGTCTTCGGCGTCCGCTGCGCGGTGATCATCGGCATCGGGTGTGAAACGCGGGCCGTCGTTGCGGGGGTTGAGGATGCTGTCACAGAGCTGCTGGAATTGCCCGGCGACCTCGGGCAGCAGATTCCCGCGAATCGGGATCACCCCGTGGCGGGGACGGCCCACAGTGATTCCGCGTCGGCGGGCGATGGCCGCCTCGCGGGGCTCGGCGCCGTCGGGGTCGAGGACCAGGGACCAGACCTGCGCCATCATCCGCAGGTCCTCGCTCGTCGCCGGCGGTGCGGCGTCGGCTCCCGCACCGCGTGCCGCGTTCGCCAGCTCCTTGTCGGCGGCGGTGATCGCGTCCCGCCCGGCGCGGGGCAGTGCGCTCGCCAGGACGCCGGCGACCGCGAGGATCGCATCGAGGCCGACCGCACCATCGGCGAGTGCGGCACGCATACCCGGAAAGTCGGCCGGCAGCTTCTGCCCAGTCACCGGCGACACGCTGCACCGAGTGCTCGTCGCAGCGCGGAGAAGATCGTTCGCGCGGTGACGGCAGACACGGGTTGCGCGTTCAAGCAGCTCCGGCACCGAACCGCATCCCATGCGGGTGCTCAGCCGCTCGGACCGCATGGGCGAATCGGAGCGAGTCCGGACCTCACCGGCCGCCTCGATCAGAAGCGCCTCGGCGCTGCGGACCAAACCGGCCGCGGTCGCCGCGAGCTCCAGCAGTGCGTCGTCGTCGAGCTCGCCGATCGCACCATCGCGGAGCACCGCCCCGGCGACGTCGCGCGCAGCATCCGAGATACCCTCAAGTGCCGTGCGAGTATCGTTCATACGTTCGATTGAACACGGGGCTACCGACATTCGGGGGCCGGAAAGCGCACAACCTTCAACCTCAGGATGAGGTCATTTTCGCCGCCGCTCGTATCGGGCGTTTCGACTCGCCCCCGGCTCGCTCAACGACCGAAGAGCCTCCGGCTCGCTCAACGACCGAAGAGCCTCCGGCTCGCTCAACGGCCGGCCGCCCGACCGTGATCAGTCCACGCCCAGCCAGGAGCGGTCGGTCAGCACGATCGGGCCGTCTTCGGTGATCGCGATCGTGTGCTCGGAATGCGAGCCGCGTGAGCCGTCGCGGCTGCGCAGCGTCCACCCGTCGGGGTCGGTGACGATCTTGTCGGTCGTCGCAAGGAACCAGGGTTCCAGCGCCACGACGAGTCCCGCTCGCAGCGGGAATCCGCGGCCAGGGCGGCCGTCGTTCGCGATGTGCGGGTCGCCGTGCATTTCTCGGCCGACGCCGTGCCCGCCGAAGTCGGTGTTGATCGCGTAGCCCTCGCCGTGCGCCACCGCGGCGATCGCCGCCGAGATGTCGCCGGTGCGACTGCCCGCCTGCGCGGCGCGGATGGCGGCATCCAGCGCGCGCTCGGTCGTGTCGATCAGGCGAAGGTCCTCGTCGCGGGGAGTGCCGACGATGAACGAGATTGCCGAATCGGCGACCCAGCCGTCGATCGCGACCGCGAAGTCGAGTGTGACGAGGTCGCCATCGCGCAGCACGTAGTCGTGCGGGAGCCCGTGCAGCACAGCGTCGTTGACCGACGTGCAGATGACCTTGCCGAACGGGCTGGCGCCGAACGAGGGGTGGTAGTCGATGTAGCAGGACTCCGCACCGGCGCGGCGGATCAGCTCATGTGCGCGCGCGTCGATCTCGAGCAGGTTCGTGCCCACGGCGGTCTCGTCGCGCAGGGTCGCGAGCGTTTCGGCGACGAACCTGCCTGCCGGGCGCATCTGCTCGATCTCGGTGGGGGTGCGCAGTTCGATCATGGAGTTCCTTTCAACCCGACCCATTCTCTCTGATGCGTCCGCTGTGCGGCGTAGCATCGACGACATGTGGGTACGCAAGGCGTTCTTCGTGTGGCTGGTGCCGTCGGCATTCGTGCTGCCGCTCTGGCTCGTCGTGGGCTGGGCGGTGTTCCAGCCGAGCGCCTGGGTGTTCCTCTGGGTGCTCTTCATCGCCGTCCCGTCGGTGCTGGTCGGCCAGCTCGTCCTGACGCTGCTGATCCGAATGCGACCGGCTGTGCGCTCCGAGCGCGCCGTGTCGTGGTGGGATGCCGCGGGCATCACACTCTGGCACGGCCTCACCATCGCCGTCGGGTTCTATGCGCCGGCCTGGTTCGTGCCGGCTCTCGTCGCGGCGATCGCGGCGGGCCTTGCGCTGTTCTGGGTGAGCATCTGGCAGATTCTGCGCGACGCCCGCACGAGTGGGGAACGAATCATGCTCCGCTACGCCGCCACGAGCGGGCCGGGCGCGGATTCGGGACGGCGCGAAGATCCCGACGCGCGCGCGGCGTCCGACGTCTTCATCGTCACCGAGGGTGAACAGGATCGGCGCGAGCGCGACTGAACCGGCGGTTTGGTAGCCCACGGCTTCCGTGGCAAGATGGACCCTTGTGCCGATACCGGCTCTGCCTCAGGGGAGCCCGCGGAACCTTCTCCGGTCCGCGACGCACATCATTCACGTCATCCCAATACATGCGCGGCCGACCTGCGGCGGCCGCAGGAAGAGCAGATCATGCAGATCCTCGATGCAGTCGATGCGGCCTCGCTTCGCGACGACATTCCCGCCTTCGGGCCCGGCGACACCGTGAAGGTGCACGTCAACATCACGGAGGGCACCCGCTCCCGAATCCAGGTCTTCCAGGGCTTCGTGCTCGGGCGTTCGGGTGACGGCGTGCGCGAGACGTTCACCGTCCGCAAGATCAGCTTCCAGGTCGGCGTCGAGCGGACCTTCCCCGTGCACAGCCCGGTGATCGAACGCATCGAGGTCGTCAGCCGTGGCGACGTGCGTCGCGCGAAGCTGTACTACATGCGTGAACTGCGCGGCAAGAAGGCCAAGATCAAGGAGAAGCGCGACAACTAGCGCCCTTCCAGACGAAGGCCCCGGCACCGAACAGGTCCCGGGGCCTTCGTGCTCCTCCATGCCTGAGCGCGCAGCGCGGCCGGGACGGGGCGAATGTGCGAACCTTGTCAGGAGCGGCGAACGATCCCGGGCCGCGGAGGAAGATCGTGGATACCGCAGTGACACCAGCCGCCGAGACGCCACCCCGAAGCCGGCGGCGCGGCCTCCTCGTGCTCCTGCGCGACGTGGTCGTGATCGTGCTGGTGGCGGTGCTGGTCTCGTTCCTCGTCAAGACGTTCGTGGTCCGCTCGTTCTACATCCCCTCGGGGTCGATGGAGAACACCCTGCTGGTGGACGATCGCATCCTCGTCGACGAGATCACCCCGCGCTTCGGCGGCTACGATCGCGGTGACGTGGTGGTGTTCCGGGATCCGGGCGGGTGGCTGCCGGCGCAGGCCGAGCCGGTGCGAGCACCCCTGGTCGAGGCGGGGGAGTGGCTGCTCTCGCTCGTGGGTCTGGCGGCACCCGACAGCGACGACCATCTCATCAAGCGCATCATCGGGCTCCCGGGCGACCAGGTGGTCTGCTGCAACGCGATCGGGCAGATCACGGTGAACGGCAGCCCGGTCGATGAGTCCGCCTACCTGCGGCTGCCGACGGGTGAGACCGCGGCATCCGCCGATGCCTTCGACGTGGAGGTGCCGGACGGCAGCATCTGGGTGCTGGGTGACAACCGCTACGAGTCCCGTGACTCGCGCTACAACCAGGAACAGCCCGGCCGCGGCTTCGTGCCGTTGGACAACGTCGTCGGGCGCGCGTTCCTCATCACGTACCCCTTCGACCGACTGGGGCTGATCGACGCGCACCATGAGGCGTTCGCCGGCGTGCCGGCCGCGCAGGGGGCCGGATGACGGTGATCGAACCGCGCCTGACGCTGGAGCGCCGCCTGCTCCGCGAGCATCCGGTCGTGATCGCCTGCGACGAGGTCGGGCGCGGCGCGCTGGCGGGACCGGTCGCCGTCGGTGCCACGGTGATGGATGCCGCCCTGGTGCGGCGACACATCCCCGCGGGCTTACGCGATTCCAAGCTGATCCCCGAGGCGCGGCGTGCGGACGTCGCCGCCCGCTCGGCGCGGTGGGTGTGCGCGAGCGCGATCGGCTGGGCGAGCGCGGCCGAGGTCGACGAGCGGGGCATCATCCGGGCGCTCGGGCTCGCGGCGCTGCGCGCCCTCGCCGACCTGCGCGCGCACGGCGTCGATCCGGGGGAGGGCGTCGTCATCCTCGACGGCAACCACGACTACATCACGCCCGCCGGCGGTGAGGGGCTCGACGTGCGACCCGTGATCAAGGGCGATCGCGACTGTGCCAGCGCTGCCGCGGCATCCGTGATCGCGAAGGTCGCACGAGACAGCTTGATGACGGGGCTGCACGACGACGCGCCCGAGTACCGCTGGGCACGCAACAAGGGCTACGCGAGTGCGGAGCACCGGCTTGCGATCGCCGAGCACGGGTTGAGCCCGCACCATCGCGCCTCGTGGGCGATCGGTCCCGCGACCCTGTTCTGACATCTGCCCATGCCGCGGCCGCCCCCGGGCCGGCATCCACGACTCGTCTGCCCGCGCGCGACTCTAGGATGGAGTCACAATGGATGACGAAGTCTTCGATGACTATGACCGCGAGCTCGAGCTGGCTCTGTTCCGCGAGTACCGCGACGTGGTGTCGCAGTTCCAGTACGTGATCGAGACCGAACGACGCTTCTACCTCGCCAACGACGTCAACGTCGTACGCCGCGACACCGAGCACGACTTCTATTTCGAGCTGACGATGTCGGACGTGTGGGTGTGGGACATCTACCGCGCTGACCGGTTCGTCAAGTCGGTACGGGTGATCACGTTCAAGGACGTGAACATCGAAGAGCTCTCCCGGCGCGATTTCGAATTGCCCCAAGAGCTCTCACTCGACGGCGAGTAGCCGCTCCTCACCTTCCCTCCCCACGGCCCCCGGGTCCCTCACCTCCACGGAAGACCGGTCCCCGCCGAGGGCCGATCGTTCGACGCTGACACCGTGGATGCCGCGCGACGACAACGGTCCGCGCGGAGGGAGTCGGCGTGGCAGACAAAGATGAGCGTGGGCGCGCGGGAGAGGCGCGTGCGGCTCGCCACCTGGAGCAGGCAGGCTGGCGCGTGCTGGCACGCAACTGGCGCTGCGTGCACGGCGAGATCGACATCGTGGCCGAGCGTGGCGACGAGATCGCCATCGTCGAGGTCAAGACCCGACGCACTCGCCGGTTCGGTCATCCGCTCGAGGCGATCACGCCCCGCAAGCTGACGCGCCTGCGCTACCTGGCGATCGCCTGGGTGATGGCGAATCCCGAACGGGCATGGGGCCGGCAGGTGGCCCTGCACGCGGTCGCCATCACGGGCGACGACCCCGACACGGGCGCGCTGGAGCACCTGGAGCACCTGCAGTGACGGTCGCGCGCACATGGGGTGTGGCCCTGACGGGAGTGGACGGTGCTCTCGTCGAGATCGAAGCCGACCTCTCGAGCCAGCTCCCCGACTTCCGCCTGATCGGGCTGCCCGACAAGGCGCTGGGCGAGGCGCAGCTGCGGGTGCGCAACGCCGCCAGCAACTGCGGCATGTCGTTGCCGGCGCGGCGGATCACGGTCAACCTGTCGCCGGCGAGCCTGCCCAAGCACGGGTCGGGGTTCGACGTCGGCATCGCGGTCGCGGCACTCGCCACCGCGGGCGGGTTCTCTGCGGCATCGCTGGCGCGCACCGTGCACGTCGGTGAACTCGGCCTCGACGGCCGGCTGCGGCCCGTGCCGGGCGTTCTGCCCGCCGTGCTCGCCGCGGCGCGGGCGGGCAAGTCCTGTGCGGTCGTCCCGCACGCCAACCTCGAGGAGGCTCGTCTGGTCGCGGGCATCGAGATCCTCGGCGCCATCTCCCTCGCGGATGTCGTCCGCCACCACGGCGCAGAAGCACCGGTGCTCGATCTGCAGCCGGTGCCCGCGCCGGAGGAGATGCCCGCGCCCGAGCTGCCGCGCGAGCTCGCTGACGTCATCGGCCAGCGCGACGCCGTCGACGGTCTGATCACGGCGGCTGCCGGCGGCCACCACGTGCTGCTGAGTGGGCCCCCGGGTGCAGGAAAGACCATGCTCGCCGCTCGCCTGCCGGCGATCCTGCCCGATCTGGACGAGGACGCGGCTCTCGAGATCGCCGCTGTGCGCTCGATGTCCGGGCATGCCGTGCGCGCACTCGAGCGCATTCCGCCGTTCGAGGCGCCGCACCACTCCGCGTCGGGCGCGGCCCTGGTCGGCGGGGGCAGTCGCGTCGTACGGCCTGGAGCCATCGCCCGGGCCACGGGCGGCGTCCTCTTCCTCGACGAGGCCGGCGAATTCCCCGGCCACGTGCTGGACGCGCTCCGCCAGCCCCTCGAGCGCGGACGGATCACGATCCACCGCGCGGGGGCGGTCGCCACCTATCCGGCGCGGTTCCAGCTGGTTCTCGCGACGAACCCCTGCCCGTGCGGCGAGTACGGCGTGGCGGGAGGGACGTGCACCTGCCCTCCGCAGGCGGTGCGCCGCTATGCCGCGAAGCTCTCCGGGCCGCTGCTGGATCGCATCGACATCGAACTGCGGATGAACCGTGTCAGCGTGGCGCACCGCAGTGGGGCCTCCGAGACGGTCTCGACCGCCGATGCCCGCGCCCGTGTGCTCTCCGCACGCGCGCGGGCGGCGCAGCGGCTTCGCCACACCCCGTGGTCGCGCAACGCCGAGGTCGACGGCACCTGGCTGAGACAGGGGCCGTCCGCGATCCCTCCCGCGGCCAGACGGCCGCTCGACGCGGCCCTGCAGCGCGGAGCGCTCACCCTGCGCGGATATGACCGCGTGCTGCGTGTGGCATGGACGCTCAGCGACCTCGCCGGGAGCGACTCACCCCAGCTCACGCACATCGGCCGCGCGCTGTTCTTGAAGAAGGGAATCCCCGCATGAGTGTCATGACACGCGCCGATCTGAGCCGCTGGGACGCGCGGGCCCGACGGGATGCGCTCGGGTGGATGTGCACCGGCGATGACGATCACGTGCGGGATGCCTGGGCCCGGGCCGTCTGGACGATGCTCGCGGAACCAGGCGACGGCGTCGCCGGTCGCCTCATCGCTGAGCTCGGGGCCGACAACGCGCTCTCCCTCGTCGCTTCGGCGGCCACCGCCCCGACGCTGCCGGACGGTGACGCCTCGGCGCTGCTGCCCGCCGATATCGCGCAGGGGCTCGCACGCTGGCGACCGCGGCTGAGCGCCGACGCCGTGCGCGCGGTGTTCCACACCGGCAGGGCCGCCGGGCTCACGCTCGTCACGCCGGACGACACGGGCTGGCCGGCACGGCTGGCAGACCTGGCGGAACACGCGCCCCACGCCCTGTGGGTGAAGGGGGATGCCGCTTGGGCATCGAGCGCCGCGGCGATCGCGCTCGTCGGCGCTCGCGCAGCCACGGGCTACGGCGAGAACGTCGCGCTCGAACTGGCCTCGCAGCTGGCCGCCCATGGCGTCACCGTCGTTTCCGGCGCGGCGTTCGGCATCGACGGGGCCGCGCACCGGGCGGCCCTCCTGGCGGGAGGGGGCACCGTGGCCGTGCTGGCGGGCGGAGCGGAGAAGGCCTACCCCTCGGGCCACCGCGAGCTGCTCCGCCGCGTCGCTTCGGCGGGCGCCGTCGTCGCCGAGGTCGCCCCCGGCACCGCGCCCACCAAATGGAGGTTCCTCGCGCGCAACCGGGTGATCGCCGCCCTCTCGGATGCCGTCATCGTGGTCGAAGCCGGGTGGCGCAGCGGGTCGCTCAACACGGCCGGGCATGCCGCGTCGCTCGGGCGGCCGCTCGGCGCCGTGCCCGGTCCCGTGACCAGCGCCGCCTCCGCGGGCTGCCATCGGCTGCTGCGCGACTACGACGCGACCTGTGTCACCGGCATCGACGATGCGCTCGAGCTGATCGGCGCGCGCACGCGGTGGGGCGGCTCGGGGGCTGACGGCGGCACCGACGACCGTACGCGCGCACTCGACGCCCTGTCCGTGCGGCAGGTGCGGGACGTCAGCGAGATCGCGCGGCGCGCGGGCATGTCGGAGACGGACGCCGCGGCCGTGCTGGGTCTGCTCGAGCTGGAGGGACTCGCGGCCCGAGACATCCGCGGCTGGCGGCGCGCCGCCGCCGGCGCGAGGGCGCGGTGAACGCATGCTGGATCCGTGGAATGGCAGCGAGCGATCGACCGGTTCGTCGCGTTCGTCGCCGACGTGCGGCGACTCGCGCCTTCGACATGCCGAGGCTATGCGACCGACCTGCGCGATCTGGCGTCGGTCGCCGATGAGCTGGGCGTGCACGACATCGCGGACGTCGACCTCGAGGTGCTGCGGGAGTGGCTGTGGCGGGGGACGGAGCGGGGCCTCGCCCGCGCGACGCTCGCGCGCCGGGCCGCCTCCGCGCGCGCCTTCTTCGCGTGGGCGCACGAGAACGGACTCGTCGATCCCGACCCGAGCCTGCGGATGACGTCGCCGAAGCGGTCGAGGTCGCTGCCGCAGGTCGCTGCGGCCGCGGGTGTCGCGCGGATGCTGGACGATATGGCGGCAGCCGTCGCGGATGGAGCCGATCCGGCGATCACTCGAGAGTGGGCGGTGCTCGAGATCCTCTACGGCACCGGGATGCGCGTCGCCGAGCTGTGCGGGCTCGACCTCGGCGACCTCGACCGCGGTCGGCGCACCGCCCGCGTGCTCGGCAAGGGCGGCAAGGAGCGGGTCGTGCCCTACGGCGGGCCGACGGCGCTCGCCCTCGACGCCTACCTGGTGCGGGCCCGGCCCGCGCTCGCGGCGCGCGCACCGTCCTCGCCCGCGGCCGTGCTGCTCGGCGCCCGCGGCGCGCGCCTGACGCCGCGCGCGGTGTACGCGATCGTCTCGCGACACCTCGGCCCTGTGCTGGGCGTCGAGCACGTCGGGCCGCACGCGCTGCGCCATTCGGCGGCGACCCATCTGCTCGACGGCGGCGCCGATCTGCGCAGTGTGCAGGAGATCCTCGGCCACGCGAGCCTCGGCACGACCCAGATCTACACCCACGTGTCGACGGAGCGACTCAACGCTGCATACCGCCTCGCCCACCCGCGCGCCTGAGCAGCGCGTACGATCGCAGCATGCGCCTGCCCACCGCGCGCGCCCGAGGCGCCGCCGCCCTCTCGACCCTCGTGGCCACGGCCCTGCTGCTCACCGGGTGCCTCAGCATCGCCATTCCCGATGATGATCCCGACGTGGTCGTCACGCCCGAACCGGGCTCGCCCGCGCCGAGCCCGGACGATGCGTCGACACAGCGCGCCGAGCCCGCCGAACCCACCGACACCGTCGTGTGCGATGCATCCGGAGCCGTGATCACGGGCGAGGGCCACCGCGTGCGCGTCACCGGGACATGCGCCGTGCTCGAAGTGTCCGGAGACCGCAACCACGTCGATGCCGAAGACGCCGACGTGGACGTGCTGCAGATCGCGGGGCAGGACAACGAGATCGAGGTCGGATCGGTGCGCGCGATCACGCTCGCCGGCAACGACAACGAGGTCGATGCGCGAAGCGGCGCGGCGGCGCTGGAGCTGGCGGGCGACAACAACGAGATCGACCTGTCCGGGCGCCTCGAGGGAGGAATCGTCCGTGGCAACGACAACGAGATCGACGCAGATGGCACCGGTCCGGTGATCCAGGAGGGGCAGGACAACGACGTGGGCTGAGCCCTCACTCGAGGGGAAGCAGCACGGCACGCGGGATCCCGCCGAGCAGCGCGAGGGGATCCACGTACTCGCCGTCCAGGCGCGCCCCGAGATGCAGCAGCCCGTGCTCGGTGTGCCCACCCGTGCTGAGTGTCGCCACGACATCGCCGCGCGCGACGCGGTCACCCGCGGCGGCGAGCGGCGAGACGGGTTCCATACTCGAGACGAGGCCGGCGCCGTGGTCGATCGTCACGACGCCTCGATCCACCACCGTCCCCGCGAACGCGACGACCCCGTCGGCCGGTGCCCGCACCGTATCTCCACCGCGCGAGGCGACGTCCACCCCTCGATGCCCTGCGCCGTAGGCGTGGGGTGGCGCCTGGAACGGGCGGGCGAGCCGGTAGGGAGGTTCGACGGGCCACCCCCATCGGCCCTCGTCTGCGGCGACGCCCGACGAGATGCCGTGACTGCCGGACCGTGGGGAGGTCGTGATGGCGGCCGCGGCACCGGGCGGGGTCGCGCCCAGAGCGAGTGCGACGGCGACCGAGGCGGCGGCGACCACTCGGCGCTGTCTCATCGCCCGAGTCTGCCGCCGGCGGTCAGCACGGCCTGCTGCACAAGGCGGTGGTGGGGACGTCCGGCGTGGGCGGCGGCTGGGGGAGGACAGGAGCGTGTGCGTGGTCGCTTCGCGCTGATACACTGGGCGGGCATCCCGAATTCGGGGTGACTTCGCGTGCCCAGAGCGGAACGACATCGATCGTCCGCGGCGCCCCTCCCTTCGGTCCCGTCATGTGCGGGTGGGAACGGCGTCGGGCACCAGGCACATCCGGTCGTTCGTCCGGATGGAAACAACCGCAAACCGGCGCGTCGCGCGCCAGAACAGGAGATGGGGCCCATGGCCGTCGTCACCATTCGCCAGCTGCTCGATTCGGGCGTTCACTTCGGACACCAGACGCGTCGGTGGAATCCGAAAGTCAAGCGTTTCATCCTCACCGAGCGCAGCGGCATCCACATCATCGATCTGCAGCAGTCCCTGTCGTACATCGACAAGGCCTACGAGTTCGTCAAGGAGACCGTCGCCCACGGCGGCACGGTGCTCTTCGTCGGAACCAAGAAGCAGGCCCAGCAGGTCATCGCCGAGCAGGCGACGCGTGTGAACCAGCCCTACGTCAACCAGCGCTGGCTCGGCGGTCTGCTCACCAACTTCCAGACGGTCAGCCGGCGGCTCACCCGCATGAAGGAGCTCGAAGAGCTCGACTACGAGAACCCGGCCGACAGCGGCTTCACCAAGAAGGAGCTGCTGCTCAAGAAGCGCGAGCTCGACAAGCTGCACAAGTCGCTCGGTGGTATCCGCAACCTCACCAAGACGCCCTCGGCGATCTGGGTCGTCGACGCCAAGCGCGAGCACCTGGCCGTCGACGAGGCGAAGAAGCTCGGCATCCCGGTGATCGGGATCCTCGACACGAACGCCGACCCGGACGAGTTCCAGTACCCGATCCCCGGCAACGACGACGCGATCCGCTCGGTGAGCCTGCTCACGCGTATCGTCGCCGACGCTGCGGCCGAGGGCCTGATCCAGCGGCACCAGCCCTCCGAAGAGGCAGAGGCGGCCGAGCCGCTCGCCGACTGGGAGCGCGAACTGCTCGAAGAGGCCGGGCCCGGCCAGGTGGGCGAGTCCGAGGCCAAGCGCATCCCGGATGTCGCCGAGGCCGAGACGGTCGCCGACCAGCTCGTCGCCGACGAGCAGGCCGAAGAGGGCCAGGCCGCCACGGAATCGGAAGCCGACAAGGCCGGTGCCGCCGCGCACGACGCCGCGGTCGCTGCCGAGGAGCCGGCCGCCGAGGAGCCGGCCGCCGAGGAGCCGGCTGCCGAGGAGCCTGCAGCCGACGCCCCCACCGACTCGGACGAGACCGAGACCAAGTAGTTCGCCGGCGGGTTCCGCCGGCATCGCCACAGACAACCTGACCTACCAGAAGGAGAGCCGCGACCCATGGCAAACTTCACGATCGCCGACATCAAGGCGCTGCGCGAGCAGCTCGGTACCGGCATGGTCGACACCAAGAAGGCGCTCGAAGAGGCCGACGGCGACGTCGAGAAGGCCGTCGAGGTCCTGCGCCTGAAGGGCGCGAAGGGCAATGCCAAGCGCGCCGATCGGTCGACGAGCGAAGGCCTCGTCACCGCGCGGGAGCAGAACGGCAAGGTGACGATCATCGAGCTGGCCTGCGAGACGGACTTCGTGGCGAAGAACGACCGTTTCATCGCTCTCGCCGATAAGGTCGTGGACGCCGCGGCAGCGGCCGAAGCGGACTCGGTCGAGGCGGCCCTGGCCGCCCCTGCCGGCAACGGCACCGTCGAAGAGCTCATCTCGGGCGAGGCGGCGATCATCGGCGAGAAGGTCGAGCTGCGTCGTGCCCGCACCCTCACGGGTGATGCGCACGAGGTGTACCTGCACCGCACGAGCAAGGACCTGCCGCCCCAGATCGGTGTCGTGGTCGCCTACACGGGTGACGACGCCGAGACGGCGCGGAGCATCGCGCAGCACATCTCGTTCGCGAACCCCTCGTACCTGAGCCGGGACGATGTGCCCGAGGACGCGGTCGAGAAGGAGCGGGAGATCGTCACCGAGATCTCGCGCAACGAGGGAAAGCCCGACGCCGCGCTGCCGAAGATCGTGGAGGGGCGTGTGAACGCGTACCTCAAGCAGGTCGCCCTGCTCGACCAGGACTACGCGAAGGACAACAAGCAGTCCGTGGCCAAGGTGGCGAAGGACGCCGGCATCGAGCTGACCGACTTCGTCCGGTTCAAGGTCGGCGCCTAGCGCGACGAAGAGCCCGCATCGTTCCGACGGTGCGGGCTTTTCTTCTGCCCACTCGCCCGCCGATAGGTTGTACACGACGAGAGGAACGACACGTGACTGATGGGACTGCACGCCGACGCGTTCTGCTCAAGCTCTCCGGGGAGGCATTCGGCGGGGGGCAGCTGGGCGTCAACCCCGACGTGGTGAGTCAGATGGCTCGCGAGATCGCCGCCGCGGTCGACACCGTCGAGATCGCCGTGGTCGTCGGTGGAGGCAACTTCTTCCGCGGCGCGGAGCTGAGCCAGCGGGGGATGGATCGTGGCCGAGCCGACTACATGGGGATGCTGGGCACGGTCATGAACGCGCTCGCGCTCCAGGACTTCCTCGAACAGGCCGGTGCCGCCACCCGCGTGCAATCTGCGATCGCGATGACTCAGGTCGCTGAGCCCTACATTCCCCGGCGTGCGGAGCGGCACATGGAGAAGGGCCGCGTGGTGATCTTCGGCGCCGGCGCGGGACTGCCCTACTTCTCCACTGACACGGTCGCCGCCCAGCGCGCCCTCGAGACCAAGGCGATCGAGGTGCTGGTCGCCAAGAACGGCGTCGACGGCGTGTACACCGCCGATCCCAAGACCGATCCGACCGCGACCCGTATCGATCGCCTGACCTACAACGAGGCCTTGCTGCGCGGTTTGAAGGTCGTCGACTCCACGGCGTTCAGCCTGTGCATGGACAACAGCATGGACATGCGCGTGTTCGGCATGGAGCCGGCGGGCAACGTGACGCGCGCCCTGCGCGGCGAGCCGATCGGCACCCTGGTGACGGCCTGACCGCGGCGTGCGATCCTCGCTCAGCGCACCCGCGCCCGTAGACTGGTCCCACGCTCTACCCACAAGGAGACACCCGTGATCTCGGACGTCCTGGCGGATACCGCCACTCGCATGGACCGCGCCGTCGACGGCGCCAAAGACGACTTCGCGACCGTTCGCACCGGTCGCGCCAATCCCCAGCTGTTCCAGAAGATCCCGGTCGACTACTACGGCTCGCCGACGCCGCTCGCGCAGCTGGCGTCGCTGAACAACACCGAAGCGCGCACGATCGTGATCACGCCGTACGACAAGTCGGCACTGAAGGCGATCGAGCAGGCGATCCGGGACACGCCGAACCTCGGCGCCAACCCCACCAACGACGGCACGATCGTGCGCGTCTCCATGCCGGAGCTCACCGAGGAACGGCGCAAGGAGTACGTCAAGCTCGTGCGCACCAAGGGCGAGGACGCGAAGGTGCACGTGCGCGGCATCCGGCGCAAGGCCAAGGACGATCTCGACGCGCTGAAGAGTGATGTCGGCGAGGACGAGGTCGCGCGCGCCGAGAAGGAGCTCGATTCGATCACGAAGGCGCATGTCGACCTGATCGACGAGGCGCTCAAGCGCAAAGAAGCCGAGCTGCTCGAGGTCTGAGTGACCCGCCGATGACCGATCCCGCCGACGAAGGCTCGCGCCCGCCCGTCCCTCCGCCGCGTGCGGCGGGGCGCGACGACGACGCGCAGGAGGCCTCTGCGGCTTTTCAAGCCCACGTGCGGGCGGCGCGCGAAGAGTTCGAATCCCACGTCGCGCACGCGCGGGACCAGTTCGGCGAGGCGAACGAGCGCATCAAGCAGCGCATGGGGCGTGATCTGATCGTCGCGATCCTGATCGGCTTGGCGATCGGCGTCGTCGTGCTCGCGTCGTTGCTCTTCGTCAAGTGGGCGTTCGCCATCCTCGCGGTCGCCGTCGCCGCGCTGGGCGTGTTCGAGATGGGACGGGCTCTCGACGCCGCCGGGCGCAGGTTCGACCTCGTCCCGCAGGTCACCCTGGCGGCGGCACTCGTGGCGGGAGGCTTCCTGCTCGACGTGTGGATGCTGTGGGTGCTCGTCTTCGTCGACGTCGCGATCGTGGTGGTCTGGCGGTTGCTGGCGCAGATGATGTCGGCACACGAGCGCACCGTGGACGACATCGTCACCGACGCCCTCGCCGGCGGGTTCGTGCAGCTGTACGTGCCGTTCCTCGCCAGCCTGGCGATGGTGCTCCTCCGCGAAGACGGGGGCGAGTGGTGGGTGTTGGCGTTCCTCATCGTCGCCGTCGCCTCCGATACCGGCGCCTACGCGGCCGGCGTGGCGTTCGGCCGCACGCCGATGGCCCCCCGAATCAGCCCGAAGAAGACGTGGGAGGGCTTCGCCGGGGCCACTCTCGCAGCTCTGTCGGCTGGAGTGCTCCTCGCCTGGCTGATGCTCGGCATGCCCTGGTGGGTCGGCCTCCCGCTCGGGGCGGTCATCCTTCTCACCGCCACCGCGGGCGACCTGGGCGAATCGATGCTCAAGCGCGACCTCGGGATCAAAGACATGAGTTCGTGGCTGCCCGGCCACGGGGGTGTGCTCGATCGCCTCGACTCGATCCTGCCGTCCGCCCCCGCTGCGCTGGCGCTGTTCCTGTTGTTCTCCCCTCTGGCGGTGGCATGAGCGAGACGACCACCGAGACCGCATCCGAACCTGCCTTCCCGCTCGTGCGCGGACGGCGCCGCGGTTATCACCGGGGTGCGGTGGATGCATTCCTCGAGAACGCGCGACGCAGTTTCGAGGGGGAGGACGACGAAGCGGGTGTGACCGCCGCGGCGATCCGGTCGGTCTCGTTCCCGCTGGTCAAATCGGGGTACGAGGTGCGCGCGGTCGACGCCGCACTCGTCCGCATCGAGGATGCGTTCGCGGCCCGGGAGCGGCGGGAGGCGCTCGAGGCACATGGCGCGCAGGCCTGGGTGGAGCGGGCGCGAGACGACGCGCAGGTGATTCTCGAGCGGCTCTCGCGCGCCCGCGGACATCGGTTCGCACGCGTGGGGTGGCTGCGGTTCGGCTACCGGGTGGACGAGGTCGACATCGTGACCGACAAGCTGATCGGCTACTTCGAGCGCGGTGTATCCGTTTCGGTCGAGCAGGTGCGGGGCGTCGCCTTCCGCATGCAACGCGGCGGATACCGCGAGGAGCAGGTGGATGCCGTGCTCGATGCGGTCGTCGACGTGATGCTTGCCGTGCGCTGACAGCGCCGTTGCGGGCGAATCACCCGCGCGGGGCGTGGCGGCCCGGGGCCGCCGCCGGTAGACTCGCGACCATTGTGACTGAGGCCCGGGACATCGCCACACGGCGGACGCGCGATATCGCTGCGAGCACACCCTCTGCCGTGCCCGCCCGCCGCGGCGCGAGGCCTATCGCGTCCCGCGCGCCCCTGCAGCGGTGGTCGCGCCGCCGCAGCGTGTCGGGTGCATTCGGAGCGATCGCCGCCGCCGGCCTGCTTGCGGCCTACGTGGTCGTTCCCACCGGGGCCGCGATCGCGGAATCCGAGCCGTCCGACCAGCCGCTGACCGCGTTCGCTCTGGCGCAGGACGGCGCTCAGTCCCTCGTGGTCGACACCTCGGGCCAGTCCCGCGAAACCGGGTCTTTCGCGCGTGGCAGCTACGAGGTCTACGTCGAACCCGAGCCCGAACCCGAGCCGGTGGCGCAGCCCGTGTCGAGTGAGAGCACCGAACCGGCTGATGCCGGCGGCTGGGCCCCGCCCGCAGTGGTGCCCGATCCAGGGTCGGCACAGGGCATCGCCCAGGAGATGGTCGCTGCGCGGGGGTGGGGTCAGGCGGAATTCGACTGCCTGGTCGCGCTGTGGAACAAGGAATCGGGCTGGCGTGTGAATGCCCACAACGTCTCGAGCGGCGCCTACGGCATCCCCCAGTCGCTGCCGGGAAACAAGATGGCATCCGCCGGCGCCGACTGGCAGACCAACCCCGCGACGCAGATCACCTGGGGCCTCGGCTACATCGAGGGCCGGTACGGCGCCCCCTGCGGGGCGTGGGGGCACTCGCAATCGGTCGGCTGGTACTGAGCGCCGTGCCGCGCTCGAACAGGCGGCGCCCGGAGACGTCCGGCCACGACGGCTTCGAGCGGATGCTCGCTGGATGGAAACGTGCCGAGAGCCGGCGCGGGGTGCAGTGGACGGTGCAGCCGATGCCGGCCGGGCGCGCGGCGAAGGAGTACACCTGCCCGGGGTGCGGTGGCACGATCGGACGCTCCGTGGCGCACGTGGTCGTCTGGCGGGCGGACGGGGTGCTGGGTGACGCCGCGGATCTTGCCGGGCGCAGACATTGGCACTCGGCCTGCTGGAGGGTTGCATGAGCATGGAGATCCGCGGAGCCACCATGCTGCCGGCGCGGCGCGAAGACATCGAGCTGACGACCGTGGACGGTCTCACGCTCGTGGGTGAGCTGGCGCTACCGGCCGACCGCGACCCCGTCGCGACCCTCGTCACGCTGCACCCGCTGCCGACCGCCGGGGGGTTCATGGACTCCCACATTCTGCGCAAGGCCGCGGCGAGGCTGCCCGCGATGGCCGACTTCGCGGTGCTGCGCTTCAACACGCGGGGCACATCGTCGCCGCGCGGCACGAGCGAAGGCTCATTCGACGGTGGCCACGACGAGGCGTTCGATCTGGCGGCGGCGATGGACGTCGTGCAGGCACGACGTCTGCCGCATCCGTGGCTCGTCGGCTGGTCCTTCGGCACCGAGATCGCGCTCAAGTACGGCCGGGACCATGACATCGACGGTGCGATCCTCCTGTCACCGCCGCTTCACCGCGCGACCGAGGACGAGGTCGCCGCGTGGGCGCGCGACCCGCGCCGCCTGATCGCCCTCATCCCCGAGTTCGACGACTTCCTGCGCCCCGATGAAGCGCGTCGGCGCTTCGCCTCCGTACCGCGGATGACGTTGATCGCGGTCGAGGGAGGTCGCCATTTGTGGGTGGGGGAGACGCAGACGCGCCGCGTGCTCACCGAGATCGTGGCGGCCATCCGGCCCGCCGCGCTGCCGCTGCCCACCGCGTGGGACGGCGAGGAGGCGCCGGGGGCGGGTTGATCACCTCTCGTTCTGGCGAGGGATGACGACCTGACGATAGATGATCAGGATGCTCGCGGCGATCGGGATCGCCACGAGCGCGCCGAGCAGACCGAGCAGCGAGCCGCCGGCGAGGGCGGCGATCACCACCACCGCGCCCGGAACGGCGACCGCCCGGCTCATGATGCGCGGTGCCAGCAGGTATGCCTCCAGCTGCATGTAGATCAGATAGTAGATCGCGGCGATGATCGCCGTCGTGGGGGAGCCCAGGCCCCAACACGTGAGCACGATGATCGTGGACCCCGTCAGGGTCCCGACGAGCGGGATGATCGAGAAGAACAGCGCGATCACCGCCAGAACGGCGGTGAACGGCGCCCCGATGATCGAGAGGAAGATGAAGCTCAGGATGCCGTTGGTCAGGCCCAGGCTGAGCTGTCCCATGACGAAGTAGCCCACGGAGTCGGTGATCTGCTCGGACAGGTCGATGAAGCGCGCGCGGCGGCTGGCGGGCACGAGCTGGTAGACGGCCGCCTTGAGGTTCGGAGTCGACGCGGTGAAGTAGATCGTCAGGATCAGGACGATGAAGGCCCCGCCGAATCCGGCGAACACGGCGAGCCCGACGGTCAGGACTCCACCCGTGATCGACCCCCAGTTCTCGAGCAGCCAGTCGGTCACGCCGTCGATGGCGCCGTCGAGGAACTCGGGGCTGAGCGCGGGGAACAGCTCGAGGATGCGCACCTTGACGTCGTCGACCGTGGAGCTCTGCAGGAACTGCGTGATCGCCGTGACGAGCTGTGTGATCTGATCGATCAGGATCGGCAGCACCATCCATACGATGCCGCCGAAGGCAGCCAGGATGACGAGGATCGTGACCACGACGGCGATCCACCGCTTGACCTTGCGACGTTCGAGGAACGAGATCGCGGGCTCGAGCCCGAGCGAGAGGAACAGGGCGGTTCCGATGTAGAGCAGGATCGTCGACAGTGTCTCGACGCTCTGGATGAGGATCACACCGAGGCCGACGCCCAGCGTCGCCACGAATGCGACACGGAACGGATTCTGGAACCGCATCCGAATATTTCCCTTCACCCGCGCTCACCGCGCCCCCGTCAGGATACGGCCCCGGCCGCCTGTTGCGTCGCGCACGCGCGTGAGGCGGACATTCAGGCGTGATTCGGTACGCTGGAATGTCCGAGTTCCATGTCGGCGTCCCGAGTCGGCATGACGAGGAGGAGATCCGTTGCGTTTCGTATGGGCCGTACTGGCGTTCGTCGTCGCCGCCGTTCTGATCGGCTTCGGCATCGCTCAGCGCACCGTCTTCCTCGGGCCCGAGAACGAGCACGTCGAGGTCTCGCTCGGTGCGGATGCACGCTATGTGCTGATCGACGGAGAGGCCCTCACCAGTCGCGCGGGTCCGCAGACCGTGCGCGTCGAGGGCGAGGGTGAGATCTTCGCTGCGTACGGCCGCACCGTCGACATGACGGCATGGCTCGCGCAGACGGAATACGCGCGTGTCGTCGCGGGTGCGAACGACGAGTTGACGACCGAGGTCGTGGCTCCGGCGGAGCCGGCCGTCGATGAAGCGGATGCGGAGAACGATGCCGCAGACGAGGGTGACGCGGACGCGACCGACATCGCAGTGCCGACGTTCACGGTGGATCCGACAGGCTCAGACCTGTGGCTCGAGGAGTTCCACGACACCGACCTGCTCACGACGCGTCTGAACCTTCCGTCGGACATGAGCATGCTGCTCGCCGCTGACGGAGAGCAGGCCGCGCCGAGCGACGTGCGTGTCTCCTGGCCTATCGCCAACTCGACTCCGTGGGCGGGGCCGCTGATCGTCGTCGGCGGTGCCGTTCTGGTCTTCGGCGTCGTGCTCTACATCCTCGCGATCCGTCACGTCCGTCGCTCCCGGGGTCCCCGGCGCAAGGCGCCGCCGCCGCTGCCGCCGACCGAGCCGATCGGCACGCTGCCCGCCGGTGGCGGCACGAACGCAGGGTCCGTCACTTCCAGCTCGAGGATCCGACGCGCGCTCGGGCGCCGACGCGGCTTCGTCGTGGTGCCGGCGGCGGTGGTCACGGGCCTGCTCTTCACCGGGTGCACAGCGGAGGCGTGGCCGCAGCTCGGGGCGACGCCGACGCCGTCGCCCTCGTCGACCATCGTGGATGAGGAGTCCGCGCAGGTGCCGGCCGTCACCGAGACCCAGGCGCAGCGCATCCTGACCCGCGTGGCCGAGACGGTCGCTGAGGCCGACACCGCGGCCGATCCGGATCTCGCCGCCACACGCCTGGCAGGTCCCGCACTCGCCGAACGCGAGGCGAACTACCGCATCCGCGAGTCGGTGTCCGATCATGCGGCGCTCAGCCCGATACCGAGCGAGCCGGTCGAGATCGTGCTGCCCGAGGCGAAAGAGGGATGGCCCCGCACGGTCATGGCCGTCGTGGCCCCCGAGGGCGAGGACGCCGACGCGCCGACGATCACGGTGCTGACGCAGGAGGATCCGTGGTCGCCGTACAAGGTGACCTATCTGGCAAGCCTCGCCGCATCCGCGGAGTTCCCCGGCGGCGTCGCTCCCGCCACGATCGGCGCGGCTCAGGTGCCCCCGGACTCATCCTTCCTCATGATCGCGCCCGAAGACCTCGCCGCTGCCTACACGGACGTCCTCAACAACGGAGAGGACAGCGAGTACCACGACATGTTCGCCGTCGACGGCGACCAGTTCCGCGTGAAGGTTGCGGAGGACCGCGCGAACCGTCTGGAGCAGTTCAACGAGACGGGTGCCGAGACGGGAGAGCTGACGTTCTCGTCGAGCGCCGGCGACTACAGCCCCGTCGCGCTCGCGACCTTGGAGTCCGGCGCCATCGTCGCCGTCAGCGTCACCGAGACCGACACCGTGCGTCCGACCAACGAGGACGCGGTCATCCGGCTGGAGGGGAACCCGACCGTCGAGGCTCTGGCCGGAACCGGGTCTTCACCCGACGGTTTCCGCACGAACTTCTCCGACCAACTCTTCTTCTTCGTGCCCAACCAAGCCGCGGGCGGCCAGATCCAGCTGCTCGGGTACTCATCCAATGTCGTCAGTGCGGGAGAGATCGAATGAGCCAGAACCCCCTACCCCCCACCGCGATGCGCGGCGCCGTGGACCTGTCGTCCCTGCGCAACCGCGCCCAGTCGCCGGCGCCCGGAGGGAGCGCGGCCCCCGACGCGGCTCCGTCCGCGGATCCGGCGGGCACCGTCCCCTCGCTCGTCATGGACGTCACAGACGAGACCTTCAACCAGGTACTCGAGCTTTCGCGCACCGTCCCGGTGGTCGTCGATCTGTGGGCCGAGTGGTGCGGACCCTGCAAGCAGCTCAGCCCCGCGCTGGAGAAGGTCGTCACGGAGCTCGAGGGACGGGTCGTGCTGGCCAAGGTCGACGTCGACGCGAACCCGCAGCTGGCCCAGGCTTTCCGGGCCCAGTCCATCCCGATGGTCGTCGCGCTCGTCGGTGGCCAACCGGTGCCGCTGTTCACGGGTGCCGTCCCCGAGGCACAGGTGCGCGAGGTCTTCGCGCAGCTGCTGCAGGTCGCGGCTCAGAACGGCGTCACCGGAAGCGTCTCGGTGATGGATGCCGACGAGGACCAGGGGGAGCCGGAAGAGCCGGAGGAGCCGCCGATGCCGCCCCTGCACGCCGAGGCCTTCGCGGCGATCGAGGCCGGTGACTTCACACGCGCGATCGCGGCGTACGAGAAGGCCCTCGGCGAGAATCCACGGGATGCCGATGCGCTCACCGGACTCGCGCAGGTGCGTCTGCTCGATCGCGTGCAGGGCCTGGATCTGCAGCAGGCACGCGACGCGGCGGCCGCCGCGCCCCTCGACGCCGAGGCTCAGCTGCGCGTGGCGGATCTCGATCTTTCCGGAGGCCACGTCGACGATGCCTTCACTCGTCTGCTCGGGCTCTTCGCGGCGCTGCCCTCGGACGAGCGAGCGGAAGTGCGGGCGCGGCTGATCGAGTACTTCGGGCTCGTCGGCGACGCCGATCCGCGCGTGGGACGCGCGCGCTCCCAGCTGGCTTCGCTGCTGTTCTGACGCGCAGCGGCGGACTGTTCGGGGCGTCTCAGCTGCGTGTCGCGGAGGGCACGTGCGGGTCGCGCTCGTGCGCGAGCCACAGCACTCCGAGCGGGGGCAGCGCGAGCTGCGCCCGAGCCGGTGCACCGTCTCTCGGCACGGCGGTGACGCTGCCCATATTGCCGACGCCGGACCCGCCGAACTCGGTGGCGTCCGAGTTGAGGATCTCACGCCACGTGCCGTACTCGGGCATGTCCAGTTCGAAGCCATGGACGGGAACGCCCGAGAAGTTGCAGACGACGGCGACCGTCTGGCCGTGCCAATCCCGGCGCACGAAGGCCACGACGTTGGGATTGTGGTGCGGGCTCGAGAGACGCGCGAACGCCGCGTGATCGTGGTCCCGAGCCCAGAGCGCGGAGTGCGTGGCGTAGACGCGGTTCAGGGCGCCGACGAACGACTGCAGCTGCGCGTGGCTCGGCTGGTCCAGCATCCACCAGTCCAGTTCCCGGGCCTCGGACCATTCCGAGATCTGGCCGAACTCCTGCCCCATGAACAGCAGTTGCTTGCCGGGATGTCCCCATTGGAATGCCAGCAGGGCACGGGTGTTCGCGAGCTTCTGCCAGTGGTCTCCCGGCATCCGTGACATCAGGGTGCCCTTGCCGTGCACGACCTCGTCGTGGCTGATCGGCAGCACGAAGTTCTCGCTGAACGCGTACACGAACGTGAACGTGATCTCGCCCTCGTGGTGCGCCCGGTACATCGGGTCGCGTTTCATGTACTCGAGCGTGTCGTTCATCCACCCCATGTTCCACTTGAAGCCGAAACCGAGTCCGGCGTGCGCCGTGGGCGCGGTGACCCCGGGAAAGCTCGTCGACTCCTCGGCGATCATCGCGATGCCGGGGTACCGCTTGTACGCGGTCGCGTTCACCTCCTGAAGGAACGAGATCGCCTCGAGGTTCTCCCGTCCGCCGTGGATGTTCGGCGTCCAGTCCCCGGCCTCGCGGGAGTAGTCCAGGTAGAGCATCGACGCGACGGCATCGACCCGCAGCCCGTCGATGTGGAACTCCTCGAGCCAGTAGAGCGCGTTCGCGACGAGGAAGTTGCGCACCTCGCGGCGGCCGTAGTCGAAGATGTACGTGCCCCAGTCGCGGTGCTCGCCGCGTCGCGGGTCACCGTGCTCATAGAGCGGCTGGCCGTCGAAGCGCGCGAGGGCGAACGCGTCCTTGGGAAAGTGACCCGGCACCCAGTCCATGATCACGCCGATTCCCGCCTGATGCAGGCGGTCGATCAGGTGACGCAGGTCGTCCGGGTCGCCGAAGCGGCTGGTCGGGGCGAAGTATCCCGTCACCTGGTACCCCCAGGAGCCGCCGAAGGGGTGCTCGGCGAGGGGCATGAACTGCACATGGGTGAAACCGAGCCCGCTCACGTGCTCGATCAGCTGGTCGGCTGCCTCGCGGTAACTCAGGCCCGATCGCCATGACCCGAGGTGCACCTCGTAGATCGACATCGGCGTGTCGGTCGGGACCGTGCGGGCCCGCCGCGCCATCCACGCGTCGTCCTGCCAGGTGTGCCGCGCCTTCGTGACGACGGACGCGGTCGCCGGCGGCACCTCGGCCCACCGCGCCATCGGGTCGGCCTTCATGATCCACGTCCCCCCGCGGGTCAGGATCTCGTACTTGTACGAAGAGCCCTCGCCGACGTCGGGGATGAACACCTCCCAGACCCCGGACGACCCGAGCGACCGCATTGGGTGCCCCTGACCGTCCCAGCCGTTGAAGTCGCCCACGACGCGCACGGCCTGGGCATTGGGCGCCCACACCGAGAACGCGGTGCCCGAGACGCCCTGGTGCGTGCGGACGTGAGAGCCGAGGACACGCCAGAGCTCCTCGTGGCGACCTTCGCCGATCAGGTGCAGGTCGATCTCGCCGAGAGTGGGGGAGAAGCGATAGGGGTCGTCTGCGCTCCACGGTGGGGCGTCCTCGTACTCCGCCTCTATGCGGTAGGCGCGTGGCGCACCCGGATGCGTGCCGCGCCAGATGCCGTGCCGCTCGTGCTCCAGGGCGACGCTCGCGCCGTCGTCGAAGACGATGGCCACGGAGGCGGCGAGAGGCCGCCGCACCCGCACGATCGTCTTCGTGGTGCCGTCGGCATCCGTGATCGGATGCGCGCCGAGCACACTGTGGGGCGAGTAGTGCGACCCCGTGGCCACGCGGTCGAGGTCGTCGATCGTCACCGTCGTCATCGGGCGCTCCTCACGTGCAGAATGTGAACGGGTTCCCAGAACGCGTCCAGGCGGACGAAATTGTGGTCGGTCCAGGTCCAGACCTCGCCGGTGACGAGGTCTTCGACCTCGTAGGGCTCGCCGGGGGTCACACCCCAGATGCGGGTGTCGAGGTGCACCGTGGTCTGGCGGGCCGAGTGCGGGTCGACGTTGGCGATCACGATGATCGTGTCGGCGGCCCCGGTCGGGGAGTGGGCCGCGGCGAGGTGCTTGGAATACACGAGGATCGCATCGTCGTCGCTCCAGTGCACCGACAGATTGCGCAGCTGGCCGAGCGCGGGGTGCTTGGCGCGCACGCGGTTGAGCATCCGCAGATACGGCGCGAGCGAGTCGCCGCGTGCCTCGGCGCCGTCGAAGTCCCGGAACTTGTACTCGTACTTCTCGTTGTCGATGTTCTCTTCAGAGCCGGGGCGTGCGACGTTCTCATACAGCTCGTACCCCGCATAGACGCCATAGGTGGGCGCCGCGGTGGCGGCGAGGGCGGCGCGGACCTTGTATGCCGCGCGACCGCCGTACTGCAGGTACTCCGTGAGGATGTCGGGCGTGTTGACGAACAGGTTCGGACGCAGGAAGTCCGCGGTCGTCGACGAGAGCTCGGTGAAGAACTGCTCCAGGTGATGCTTGGTGTTGCGCCACGTGAAGTACGTGTAGCTCTGCTGGAACCCGGCCTTGGCGAGTCCCTGCATGATGGCGGGGCGGGCGAAGGCCTCGGCGAGGAAGACGACGTCCGGGTCGGAGGAGTTGACCGTCGCGATCAGCCATTCCCAGAACTGCAGGGGCTTGGTGTGGGGGTTGTCCACGCGGAAGATGCGCACACCCTGCGCGATCCAGTGCCGCACGATGCGCAGCACTTCGGCGCGGATGCCGTCGGGATCATTGTCGAAGTTGATCGGGTAGATGTCCTGATACTTCTTCGGCGGGTTCTCGGCGTACGCGATCGTGCCGTCCGGCAACGTCGTGAACCATTCCGGGTGTGTCGTGACCCAGGGATGGTCGGGGGAGGCCTGGAGCGCGAGGTCGAGGGCGATCTCGATCCCCTCGGCGCGAGCGGCATCCACGAAAGCGCGGAAGTCGGCGGGCGTGCCCAGGTCGGGATGGATCGCATCGTGGCCGCCGTCGGCAGATCCGATGGCCCAGGGGGAGCCGGGGTCGGAGGGCTGCGCGTCGAGGGTGTTGTTGCGTCCCTTGCGGTGCGTGTGACCGATCGGGTGGATCGGCGGCAGATAGACGACGTCGAATCCCAGAGCCGCCACGTCGGGAAGTCGTGCGGCGGCCGTGGTGAACGTCCCGCTGCGCACGGAGCCGTCCGGGAGAAGCTCGGCGCCCTCGGAGCGCGGGAAGAACTCGTACCAGGCGCCGACGCCCGCGCGGTGACGCTCCACCTCGAGGGCGTGCCGACCGCCGGGCGAGACGAGATCCATCAGCGGCCGGATCCGCAGGAGCGCGGCGATGTCGTCGTCCTCGACGACGTCGAGCGCCGCCTCCTCGTCGGTGTCGTCGCTGCGCAGCGTGCGCGCGGCGGCGGCGAGGGTGGCGCGCTCGGCCTCCGGGCGGGAGCGCTCCGCGTCCGCCCGATCGAACAGGCGCGCGCCGATCTCCCGCATGAGCGCGGCGTCGACCCCCGCTGCGATCTTCAGCCGTGCGGCGTGCCGCCAGCTGGCGTACGGGTCGGCGAAGGCCTCGAAACGAAACGTCCACCTGCCCTGCCGAAGCAGTGCGACCTCGACGCCCCAGTGATCGAGCCCGTCCTCCACAGCGGTGAGGCGATGCAGCGACTCCTCGCCGTCGGGGCTCGTGAGCCGCAGGTGCACGCCGATCAGATCGTGGCCCTCGCGGTAGGCGACGACGCTGAACGGGACGACCTCGCCGACGAAGGCCTTGGGGTCGTACGCGCCCCCCGGTACGCGGGGGCGCTCATCGTCGAGCGGAATGCGCCCCGTGACGGTGTCGAGCCCCGATCTCCAGCGCCGGACAGGGCGGACGGGGATCGAGGCGGCGCTGCGCGCCGCGGTCAGTTCCAGGTTCTCCGACGTGGTGCCCACACCCTGAACCTACCCCGCCTGCCGCAGGAGCGAAACGAGTGGCCGGAGTACCCTCGACTGTGCTATTCGTGTGCTATTCGGCTCGGAACAGCCTCATGGCGGTTCCCGGCAGCGCGATCACCTCACCGGGCGTGTGAAGGGTTCCCTCCGGGCCGGGACGGTCGTCGACCGACGACCAGAGCGATACATAGCGGCTGACGCCGCCGACGTCGGGCAGAGTCACGTCGATCGGATGCTCGGTGCCGTGGATCATCAGCAGGATGCGGTTGAACGGCTCGTTCTCGGGGGTCGACGAGGCCACGTACTGCAGCGTGCGGTGGGCCGGGTCGGTCCACCGCTGTTCCGACATCGTCTGACCGTGCTCGTCGTACCACTCCATGACTGAAGCCGACGGCGTGCGCGCCCCGAGCCGCGCGAACCGGATCGGCCGGAGCGCCGGATTCTCCCGGCGCAGCGCGATGAGCCGCTGCACGTGCGCGAGAAGGTCGCGCTGCCAGGGATCGTGGTCCCACCGCAGCCACGTGAGGGGCGAATCGTGGCAGTACGCGTTGTTGTTGCCGCGCTGGGAGCGGCCGAACTCGTCGCCGGCGGTGAGCATCGGCACGCCCGCCGACATCAGGAGCGTGCCGAGCAGGTTGCGCATGGCTTTGCGCCGCGTCGCGAGGACCGCAGGATCGTCCGTCGGTCCTTCTGCACCATGGTTGTAGGAGCGGTTGGTGTCGGCCCCGTCGCGGTTGCCCTCGCCGTTGGCCAGGTTGTGTTTGACGTCGTACGAGACCAGGTCGTTCAGCGTGAAGCCGTCATGAGACGTGACGAAGTTCACGCTGGCCAGCGGGCCGCGTTCCGGACTGAAGGTGTTCGACGACCCCGCGAGCCGGGTCGCGAAGCCGCCCACGCCCACCGGCGATACCGACGCGCGACGGGCATAATCGATGTCGCTGAGCCAGAAGTTGCGCACCCGGTCGCGATAGCGGTCGTTCCACTCGCTCCAGCCCGGTCCGAATGCTCCCGTCTGCCATCCCCCCATCCCCACGTCCCACGGCTCGGCGATCTTCTTCACGCCCGCCAGCTGCGGGTCGTCGATGATGGCCTGCAGCAGGGGGTGCTCCGGGGTGAACGCATGCGCGTCGTCTCGGCCGAGCGTGACCGCGAGATCGAAGCGGAAGCCGTCGATCTGCACGTCGTTCGCCCAATAGCGCAGCGAATCGAGGACGAGGCGGGCCGCGGCATCCGTGGTCGTGTTGACCGCGTTGCCGCAGCCCGTCTCGTCGACGTAAGTGCCGTCGTCGAGCTGGCGGTAGTACGAGCGGTTGTCGAGTCCCCGGAAGCTGGAGCGCGGACCCCCCAGACCCTCCTCGGCGGTGTGGTTGAACACGACGTCGAGGATCACCTCGAGACCGGCCTCATGCATCGACCTGACCATCTGCTTGACCTCGCGCAGCACCGCTTCTGGTCCCTCGCGCCGGCTCGCCTCGGTGGCGTAGGGCGCGTGCGGTGTGAAGAAGTTCAGGGTGTTGTAGCCCCAGTAGTTCGACAGCCCCAGCTGATGCAGGCGCGGTTCGCTGGCGAACGCGTGCACGGGCAGCAGCTCGACCGCCGTCACGCCGAGCGTGTGCAGGTGATCGATCATGGCAGGATGCGCGAGCCCCGCGTACGTGCCGTGCAGAGCGGGGGGAATGAGCGGATGCCGTTTGGTGAGCCCCTTGACATGCCCTTCGTAGACGACGGTGCGGTCGAGGGGGGTCGCCGGTTTCGTGACCCCGCCCCAGTCGAAGCCGTCGGCGACCACCACGCAGCGGTGATCGCCGACGCCGGCCTCGACGAGGCCTCGGGCGTAGGGATCGTGCAGCAGCGTGCGGGGATTGAACGTGTGGCCCGGGCCCGCAGGGCCGCTGACCCGCAGCGCGTAGCGGGTGCCCGCGGCCAGCTCGGGCCTGGTGACCTGCCAGACGCCCCCGCCGACGGGTGAGAGCGGAGCTTCCGCGATGATCCAGTCCAGATCGATGTCGTCGAAGATGACGAGCTCCACCGCGTCGGCGTGCGCGGACCATACGCGCAGCGTGCCGCCACCGGGTCCGAGGGTCACGCCGAGCGCGTCGAGATTCGGGGGCGCCTGGTCGGCGCCGCCCGTCGGGTTCGGGCTGCTCATGCGGACTACCCTAATGACGCGGCCGGGGCCCGACTTCATCCCGGCGCGGAGCCGAGCGCGGGAGGAGGGGACGTGGGCGTCTATCTGGATCACGCGGCGACGACTCCGCTGCGCCCCGAGGCTCGGGACGCCTGGCTCGAGGCGACCCGCGTCGCGGGCAACGCCTCGTCGATCCACGGCGCGGGGCAGGACGCGCGGCGGCTGCTCGAGGATGCCCGTGAGCAGGTCGCTGCCGCGGTGGGATGCGAGCCGATCGAGGTGGTGTTCACCTCGGGCGGAACGGAATCCGTGAACCTGGCGGTGCGCGGCCTGTGGCGCGCGAGACGGGCGGCGACCGAGGCGAGCGGCATCGTTCTTCCCGACGCCGAACACCACGCCACGCTCGACGCCGTGCGCTGGCTGGAGGCGGCCGAGCAGGCCCCCGTCTTCGCCGTGCCGGTGGATGAGGCGGCGCGGGTGTCGTCGACGGCGTTCTCGCGCGCCGTCGCACAGCCCGGGGTGGCCCTCGCGACCGTCCTCGCCGCCAACAACGAGGTCGGGTCTCTGCAGCCGCTGCCAGAGCTCGCGATGGCGAGCAGTGACGCGCAGGTGCCCCTCCATGTCGACGCGGTGGGGGCGTTCGGACACACGCCGCTGTCGTTCTCCGAGTTGCGGGGCACCGCATCCGGCGCGACCGGCCTCACAGCGATGAGCGTCTCGGCGCACAAGGTAGGTGGACCCGTCGGCGTCGGGGCGCTGGTCGTGTCACGGCACGCGACCCTGGAGCCCCTTCTGCACGGTGGCGGTCAGCAGCGCGGAATCCGGCCCGGCACGCAGGACGTCGCCGGCGCCGCGGCCTTCGCCATCGCCGCGCGACTCGCCGTGGCGGAGCTGGCCGAGGAATCGGACCGGCTGGCCGGGCTGCGCGAGCGCCTGGAGGCCGGAGTGCGCGCGGCGATGCCCGAGGCGATCGTCTCGGGGCACGGGGTGGAGCGTCTCCCGGGACATCTGCACGTCATCCTGCCCGGCGCACAGGGGGACTCCCTGCTGCTGCTGCTCGACATGGCGGGCATCGCCGTGTCGACGGGATCCGCCTGTCAGGCGGGCGTGCCCGAGCCCTCGCACGTGCTGCTCGCGATGGGGGCCGACGAACAGCTGGCGCGCGGCGCGCTGCGCTTCACGCTCGGCCGGACGACGACCGAGGCCGACATCGACGCCGTGCTGCACGCGCTTCCTGCGGCCTATGAGCGCGCGCGCCGTGCCGGCCTGTCCTCACGCCGCGTCACGCACGGGTGAGCATTCTCCGGCGGACACTGCCGGCGGCGCGCTCCAGGCTCGGTCCCGGTCGAGGCTCGTAGACTAGCGGGATGCGTGTTCTGGCGGCGATGAGCGGCGGTGTCGACTCCGCGGTTGCGGCGGCGCGCGCCGTCGATGCGGGCCACGAGGTGACGGGCGTGCACCTTGCGCTCTCGCGCGCCGGCGGCACGCTGCGTGCGGGAAGCCGCGGATGCTGCACCGTCGAGGACGCGATGGACGCCCGGCGCGCGGCCGACCGCCTCGGCATCCCGTTCTACGTCTGGGACTTCTCGGAGCGGTTCCGTGACGACGTGATCGAGGACTTCGTCGCCGAGTACGCTGCGGGGCGCACCCCGAACCCGTGCATGCGCTGCAACGAGCGGATCAAGTTCGCCGCCGTGCTCGAGAAGGCCCTCGATCTCGGATTCGATGCCGTGTGCACGGGGCATTACGCGATCCTCCGGGCGGGGCAGGACGGGCGGCTCGAGCTGCACCGCGCGAGTGATGCGGCCAAGGATCAGTCGTACGTGCTCGGCATGCTCACGGCCGATCAGCTCGTGCACACGATGTTCCCCCTGGGACAGACGCCGTCGAAGGCACTCGTGCGCGCCGAGGCCCAGGAGCGCGGGCTCACGGTGGCGAGCAAGCCCGACAGCCATGACATCTGCTTCATCCCCGATGGTGACACCCGCGGGTGGCTCGCCGAGCGCGTGGGCGCCGAGCCGGGCGAGATCGTGGACCGCGACGGCGAGGTCGTCGGTGCGCACGAAGGGGCGCACGCCTTCACGGTGGGACAGCGCAAGGGACTTCGGCTGGGGATGCCCGCCTCCGACGGCAAGCCGCGGTTCGTCCTCGAGGTCCGGCCGGTGACCAACACCGTCGTCGTCGGGCCGAAGGACGCCCTCGCGATCGCGCAGATCTCGGGTGCGCGGGTCAGCTGGACGAGCCTGGACGCCGTGCCGGCCGGGAGCGAGCTCGACTGTCAGGTCCAGATCCGGGCGCACGCGGACCCCGTCGAGGCGACGGCATGGTGGGACCCGGCGGGGGACGGTCAGCCGCGGCTGACCGTGCGACCCCGCACGCCCCTCGACGGCGTCGCCCCTGGACAGACCGCCGTCCTCTACGACGGAACGCGCGTGCTCGGGCAGTTCACCATCGACGACACGGTCTCGGCGGTCGCCGCCGCGGTGTGAGCGACGGCATCGCGTCCGGCCCCATGTCGCTGCCCGCTCATAGACTGGCGCGGTGAGCACGCCGTCCCCGGAATCAGAGCTTCCCGACGACCTGACCCTCGATCGCGCGCGTGACGAGGCCCGTGACCTCACCGAGCGCATCGTCGAGGCCCGGGACGCGTACTACGGCCGCGACGCCAGCGTGGTCGACGATCAGACGTACGACGGGTGGATGCAGCGGCTCGAGGCGATCGAGCGGGCCTATCCCCAGCTGCAGGGCCAGGATTCCCCGACCCGCTCGGTCGGTGCCGCCGAGGCGACCCTCTTCGACCCGGTGCAGCACGCCGAGCGGATGCTGAGCCTCGACAACGTGTTCAGCGACGAGGAGTTCCTGGCGTGGGCCGCGAGGGTCGAGCGCGACGCCGCACGGCACGTGGCCTTCCTCTGCGAGCTGAAGATCGACGGGCTCGCGCTGGCCCTGCGCTATGAACGGGGCGTGCTCGTCTCGGCGGCGACCCGCGGCGACGGCCGGGTCGGCGAGGACGTCACGCAGAACGTCCGGCAGATCGCCGGCATCCCGGAGCGCCTGCGGGGCACGGGACACCCCGAGCTCGTCGAGGTGCGTGGCGAGGTGTTCTTCACCGTCCGCGATTTCCACGATCTGAACGCCTACCAGGAGCGCATGGGAGAGCGGCTCTTCGCGAATCCCCGCAACGCGGCATCCGGATCGCTGCGGCAGAAGACAGAGGGCAAGAACGCCCGGCAGCTCGCGGCGATGGGCGAGCGCTTCTCGCGCCTGCGCCTGACGGTGCACGGCATCGGGGCCTGGCCCGACCCGCCGGTGCGCACGCAGAGCGGCGTCTACGCGCTCCTGGAGGAGTGGGGTCTGCCCATCAGCTCGCACTTCACCGTCGCCGACACGGCGGCGGCCGCCGACGATTACATCCGTCATTTCGGTGAGCACCGCCACTCGGTCGAGCATGAGATCGACGGGGTCGTGGTCAAGGTCGACGAACTCGCCCTGCACGAGGAGCTGGGCGCGACGAGCCGCGCACCGCGGTGGGCGATCGCGTACAAGTACCCTCCTGAGCAGGTGAACACGAAGCTGCTCGACATCGTTGTCTCGGTGGGCCGCACCGGCCGCGCGACGCCGTTCGCCATCATGCAGCCGGCGCGTGTGGCGGGCTCCGTGGTGCGCCAGGCGACGCTGCACAACCAGGACGTCGTGAGGGCGAAGGGCGTGCTGATCGGGGACACCGTCGTTCTCCGCAAGGCGGGCGACGTCATCCCCGAGGTGCTCGGGCCGGTCGTCGAGCTGCGAGACGGTTCGGAGCGCGCCTTCGTGATGCCGCAGACGTGCCCCGAATGCGGCTGGGTGCTCGCGCCCGCCAAGGAGGGCGACATCGACCTGCGCTGTCCCAACACCCGTGGATGTCCCGCACAGGTGCGGGGACGGGTCGAGCACATCGGATCGCGCGGCGCCCTCGACATCGAAGCGCTCGGAGAGGTGACGGCGGCGGCTCTCACTCAGCCGTCGTCGCCGAGCGTTGCTCCTCTCGAGACTGAGGCCGGGCTGTTCGACCTCACGCTCGAACAGCTCGTGCCGATCGAGGTGATCGTGCGGGATGCCGAGACGGGCGAACCGCGCATCGACGATAAGACGGGGGAGCGGGTTCTCCGCGCGCCCTTCCGGCGCAACCCGTCCCCGGCCGAGAGAAAACAGGGACAGACCGGCCCCCAGCCCTCCGCTCAGGCGATCACGCTGCTCGAGGAACTGCAGAAGGCGAAGACGAAGGAGCTCTGGCGCTTTCTCGTGGCCCTGAACATCCGTCACGTGGGGCCGGTGGCTGCGCGTGCCCTTGCGCAGTGGTTCGGGTCGGTCGACGCGATCCGCGCCGCCACGCGCGAGCAGATCGCCGCGGTCGAGGGCGTGGGCCCCATCATCGCCGACGCGGTCGTCGAGTGGTTCGAGGTCGATTGGCACTGCGACATCGTCCAACGCTGGACAGCGGCGGGAGCGCGTCTGCACGTCCCGGATCATCCCGGCCCCGGCGCCGCCTCGGTGGGAGGCGTGCTCGAGGGCGTCACGGTCGTCGCCACGGGTTCCCTCGAGGGCTACACGCGCGAGGGTGCTCAGGAGGCGATCATGCGCGCGGGTGGAAAGGCGGCGTCCAGCGTGTCCAAGAAGACGGACTTCGTCGCGGCGGGCCCGGGTGCGGGCTCCAAGCTCGGCAAGGCCGAGCAGCTGGGCGTGCGCATCATCGACGCCGCGCAGTTCCACCTCCTGGTCACCGAGGGCCCCGCCGCCCTCGACGATCCGGCGGCTGACTCGTCTACCGGCCCGTCGTGAGCTGGACGAGAGAGTCACGCACCTGGCGTCGCAGCACCTTGCCGATCAGGGACGTGGGCAGCTCGTCGACGACGAAGATGCGTCGTGGCACCTTGTAGGGCGTGAGGATGTCGCGGGCGAATTCCCGGACGGATTCCTCATCGAGCGTCACCCCAGGTACGGGAACGATCGCGGCGACGACCTCCTCGCCGGAGTGCTCGCTCGGCAAGCCGACGACGGCGGCGTCCTCGACCTGCGGATGCTGACGCAGTGCGATCTCGACCTCGGTCGGCGCGACGTTGAAACCCCCGGTGATGATGAGTTCCTTCATCCGATCGACGATGCGCACGAAGCCCGCGTCGTCGATCGTCACGATGTCGCCGGTGCGGAACCATCCATCGACGAACACCTTGTCGGTCTCTTCGGGCTTGCCGTAGTAGCCGCGGAAGACCTGCGGTCCCCGCACGAGCAGCTCGCCCGCGCTCCCGGGCTCGACGTCGCGCGTGGGCTCGTCCGGGTCCACCACGCGACATTCGGTGCCGGGAAGCGGGAGGCCGACGGTTCCGGGAACCCGGTTCGGGGCCACGGGGTTCGCCATCAGGACGGGCGAGCACTCGCTCAGGCCATAACCCTCGACGAGGTACCCGCCCGACGCGTCCTCGAAGGGCACCACGAGGTCGTGGGGGAGTGCCATGGCACCCGAGATCGCGATCTCGGTCCCCGTGAGAGAGATGCCCCGCTCGAGTGTCGCCTTCAGGAGTCGATCGGCGATCGGCGGAACGAGGGGCAGGAAGGTCGCCGGGTGCTTCTTCGTCACGGCAAGCACCATGTCGGGATCGAACCGAGGGAAGAGCACGAGCCGCGCGCCCATCGACATCGCGAAGGTCAGGCAGAGCGTGAGCCCATAGGCGTGGAACATCGGAAGCACGGCGTAGACGACGCATCCCTCGCCGCGACGGATCGATGGCACCCATGCGCGCGCCTGCGCGGCGTTCGAGATCAGATTGCGATGCGTGAGCGCCGCGCCCTTCGGACTGCCGGTGGTACCGCTGGTGTACTGGATGATCGCGAGATCGTCGCCGTCGGGCCTGGGCACAGTGCCGGGCAGACGTTCGGATCGCAACAGCGTCTCCCACGGCACAGCACCGCGCACGCGCTCGGTGAGGGCCACGCGCGCCGCGCGGGCTTTCGCGATCGGCAGGCGGAGCGCCGTGCGGGTGTGCAGCGGCATCGCGCGCGTCACATCCACGGAAACGATCGTGCGAAGCGCCAGGTCGGCGGGAAAATCCTGCACCGTTCGTGCGACCTTGCTCCAGACGATCGCGTGCACGGCGCCGTGATCCTCGAACTGCTTGCGCAGCTCGCGCGCCGTGTAGAGCGGATTGTGCTCGACCACGATGGCGCCGAGGCTCAGCACGGCGTAGAAGGCGACGATGTGCTGGGGGCAGTTGGGGAGCACGATCGCGACCGGGTCGCCGGCCCGGACACCCTGCGCGCGAAGTCCCGCGGCCGCTCGCTCGATCTGCTCCTGCACATCTCGGTATGACGTCGTGCGGCCGAAGAACTGCAGTGCCGGCGCATCCGGGTAGTCCCGCGCGGATGCCTCGACGACGTCGACGAGCGAACCCGATACGGCGTCGAGATCGGCGGGAACACCCGCGGCATAGCTGCGGATCCAGGGCCTGGGCGGATCATACGTCGTCACGTCGTCAGCCTATTGCGCGGCTCGCGCGGGGTGGGGGCCGCGGTCGCGCGACGCCTAGACTCGAGGGGTGTCTGAAATCACCCCCGATCTCGTGCGCCATCTGGGCGTGCTCTCCAGGATTCAGCTTTCCGAAGACGAAGTCGACCGCCTCACCGGCCAGCTCGACCTGATCGTCGACAACATCGCGAAGGTCTCGCGGGTCGCCACACCGGACGTGCCGGCGACCAGTCACCCCGTGCCGCTCCAGAACGTCTTCCGAGACGACGAGGTGCGCGACACCCTCACGCGGGAGCAGGCGCTGCAGAACGCGCCCGATGCCGCCGACGGGCGCTTCCGGGTGACGGCGATCCTGGGGGAGGAGCAGTGAACGAACTGCTCCGGATGTCGGCCGCCGACCTCGCCGGCAAGATCGCCGCGGGCGAGGTCTCGAGCCTCGAGGCGACCAGGGCCCACCTCGAGCGCATCGCGGCCGTCGACACCGACGTCCACGCGTTCCTGCACGTGAGCGAGCACGCGGAACGGGCTGCGTCGGCCATCGATGAGCGGCGCTCCGCGGGGGAGCGCATGGGCCCGTTGGCCGGCGTCCCCCTCGCGATCAAGGACGTGCTGGTCACCACGGACATGCCCTCCACGAGTGGTTCCCGCATCCTCGAGGGCTACATGTCGCCGTTCGATGCGACCGTCGTCGCGCGCGCGCGCGCAGCGGGGATGGTGCCGCTCGGCAAGACCAACATGGACGAGTTCGCGATGGGCTCCTCGACGGAGCACTCGGCGTACGGCCCGACACGCAACCCGTGGGACCTCGACCGGGTCCCCGGAGGGTCGGGGGGCGGCTCCGCCGCCGCCGTCGCCGCGTACGAGGCGCCGATCGCCCTGGGCAGCGACACCGGCGGATCCATCCGGCAGCCGGCGCACCTCACCGGCACCGTCGGGGTGAAGCCGACCTACGGCGGTGTGAGCCGCTACGGCGCGATCGCGCTCGCATCGAGCCTCGACCAGGTCGGTCCGGTCGCCCGGACGGTCCTCGACGCGGGGCTGCTGCACGACGCGATCGGCGGACATGATCCGCGCGATTCGACGTCGCTGACCGACGCCTGGCCCTCGTTCGCCGAGGCGGCTCGACAGGGGGCCCGAGACGGGGCGTTGAAAGGGCTTCGCGTCGGCGTCATCCGCGAGCTGCCCGACACGGGGTTCCAGGCCGGGGTGGCCGGCTCTTTCCGCGCCGCTCTCGAGCTCATGCAGGCACAGGGCGCCGAGATCGTCGAGGTCAGCGCGCCCCACATCGAATACGCCGTGGCGGCCTACTACCTCATCCTCCCCGCCGAGGCCTCGAGCAACCTGGCCAAGTTCGATTCGGTGCGGTTCGGCATGCGGGTGACCCCGCACGCCGGCGCGACCGTCGAAGACGTGATGGCGGCCACGCGCGACGCCGGCTTCGGAGACGAGGTCAAGCGGCGCATCATCCTCGGTACCTACGCCCTCTCGGCGGGCTACTACGACGCCTACTACGGCAGTGCGCAGAAGGTGCGCACGCTCATCCAGCGGGATTTCGACGATGCCTTCGCGCAGGTCGACGTCATCGCGACACCGTCGGCGCCGACCACGGCGTTCCCGTTGGGGGAGAAGATCGACGATCCGCTGCAGATGTACCTGAACGACGTGACCACCATCCCCGCGAACCTCGCCGGCATTCCGGGCATCTCGATCCCGTCCGGACTCGCCGCCGACGACGGGCTGCCGGTCGGCATCCAGTTCCTCGCGCCCGTGCGTGAGGACGCTCGCCTGTATCGGGTCGGCGCGGCGCTGGAGGCACTGCTGGAGGACGGCTGGGGCGCCCCACTGCTGGCGAGGGCACCGCAGCTGAGCGAGAGGGAGAACAGCTGATGGCCGCGGATGCATTGATGGACTTCGACGAGGCGATCGAGCGCTACGAGCCGGTGCTGGGCTTCGAGGTGCACGTCGAGCTGAACACCCGGACCAAGATGTTCTCCTCCGCACCGAACTCGTTCGGCCGGGACGCCAACACCGACCTCGCCCCGGTCGATCTGGGACTGCCCGGTTCGCTGCCCGTCGTGAACGAGCAGGCGGTGGAGTACTCGATCAGCCTCGGTCTGGCGCTCGGCTGCCAGATCGCGGCGTCGAGCCGGTTCGCACGAAAGAACTACTTCTACCCCGACCTGGGCAAGAACTACCAGATCAGCCAGTACGACGAGCCGATCGCGTTCGAGGGCTCCGTGACGGTCGAGATCGGCGACGGCACCGAGGTCGTCGTGCCCATCGAGCGGGCCCACATGGAGGAGGACGCCGGAAAGCTCACCCACGTGGGGGGCGCGACGGGACGCATCCAGGGCGCCGAGTACTCGCTCGTCGACTACAACCGCGCCGGCGTTCCCCTCGTCGAGATCGTCACGAAGCCGATCTACGGCGCGGAGCATCGTGCGCCCGAGATCGCGAAGGCGTACGTGCAGACGATCCGCGACATCGTGCTCTCGCTCGGGGTGTCGGACGCCCGCATGGAGCGCGGCAACCTCCGCTGCGACGCCAACGTCTCGCTGCGACCGCGCGGCCAGCGCGAGCTCGGCACCCGCACCGAGACGAAGAACGTCAACTCGATGCGATCGGTGGAGCGCGCCGTGCGCTACGAGATCCGCCGGCAGGCGGCGATCCTCGCGTCGGGGGGCACCATCACGCAGGAGACGCGTCACTGGCACGAGGACACCGGCGCCACCTCTGCCGGGCGGCCCAAGTCCGATGCCGACGACTACCGCTACTTCCCGGAACCGGACCTTCTGCCGGTCGTGCCCTCCGCCGAGCTCATCGAGTCGCTCCGCGCCCGGCTCCCCGAGCCGCCGGCGGCACGCCGGCGCAGACTGCGCAGCGAGTGGGGCTTCACGGAACTCGAGTTCCAGGACGTGCGCAACGGCGGCCTGCTCGTCGAGGTCGAGCGCACCGTCGCCGCGGGCGCATCCGCGCAGGCGGCGCGCAAGTGGTGGACGGGCGAGATCACCCGTCTCGCCAACGCGCAGGAGCGGGAACCGGCGGACCTGGTCTCACCCGAGCACGTCGCCGCGCTGCAGCAGCTCGTGGATGCGGGCACGCTCAACGACAAGCTCGCGCGCCAGGTGCTCGAAGGTGTCATCGCCGGAGAGGGCACGCCGCAGCAGGTGGTGGACGCCCGAGGTCTGGCCGTCGTCTCGGACGACGGCGCGCTCATCGCGGCGATCGACGACGCGCTGGCGGCGCAGCCCGACGTTCTCGCCAAGATCCGGGACGGCAAGGTGCAGGCGGCAGGCGCGATCATCGGTGCGGTGATGAAGGCGATGAAGGGTCAGGCCGACGCCGCGCGCGTGCGCGAGCTCATCCTCGAGCGCGCCGCCCCGTAGTCTCGCGTGGTCCGCCCGAGCGCGGACAGCGGGGAGAGAATAGCGGCATGGGACGCGGTGACGGCACGGGGCGGATCGTGTCGGCGGAGGGCGCCGATGACACCGGGACCGGCATTCTGCACGTCGACATGGATGCGTTCTACGCGGCGGTCGAGGTGCTCCACGACCCGTCGCTGCGGGGCAAGCCGCTCATCATCGGCTCTCCCGACGGTCGCTCCGTCGTCTCGAGCGCGTCGTACGAGGCACGCCGCTACGGCGTGAGATCCGCGATGCCCGTGTCGCAGGCGGTGCGTCTGTGCCCGACGGCGCTCATCGTGCCGCCCCACTTCGACCGCTACGCTGCGGTCTCGGCCCGCGTCATGCGCATCTTCGAGGAGTTCACCCCACTCGTCGAACCGCTCTCTATCGACGAGGCCTTCCTCGACGTCCGCGGGGCTCGCCGCCTCTGGGGGTCGCCCGCGCAGATCGCCGCGGAGCTGCGTGCCCGCGTGGTGGCGCAGACGGGACTGACCTGCAGCGTCGGTGTCGCGGCGACCAAGCACGTCGCCAAGATCGCCTCGACCCTGTGCAAGCCGGACGGGATGCTGGTCGTGGCCGCGGCAGACACGGAGCGCTTTCTCTCGCCCCGGTCGGTGCGTGCAATGTGGGGTGTCGGGCCGAAGACCGCCGAGGCGCTCGACAGACGCGGCATCCGCACCATCGCCGACCTGCGTGAGACTCCGCCGGAGGTGCTCGAGCGCGCGCTCGGCCGGGCGGGCGCCGTCCGGCTGCAGCAGCTGTCGCAGGGGATCGATCCGCGACCCGTCACGACACGGAGGGTGGAGAAGAGCGTCGGCCACGAAGAGACCTTCGATCACGACATCACCGACCCGGCATTCCTCAACTCCGAGCTCCTGCGCCTGTCCGACCGCGTCGCACGGCGACTGCGCGAGGGCGGGTGGCAGGCCGCGACGGTGGCGATCAAGGTGCGTTTCGACGACTTCTCGACGGTGTCGCGCACCCGGACGCTGTCGGAGCCGACCGCCGTGGGCCAGCGGATCGGCGAGGCGGCACGCGACCTCTTCGCCGGCCTCGAACGGCGGGACCCCGTACGTCTGATCGGGGTGCGTGGAGAGAACCTGACCGCCGCCGATGGCGGGCTCTCGCTCTGGGACGACGATGAGGACCTGCGGCGACTGGAAGGGATGCTGGACCGCGCGAGCGAACGCTTCGGCGACGCCGCGGTCACCCGGGCGAGCGCCGTCGGGCAGAACCCGCGGCGGGGACCGGCTCGCGGGCGGCCACCGGGCTCCGACCCGGCGCGCGACTGATGCGCGAGCCGCATGCTCCAGACCTCGTCACCTGTGCGCGGGAGGGGTAGCGTGGGGTCATGCCCAACATCGCACTTGAACTCGGCAAGCAGGCTGCGCACTTCGGTGTCGACAGCGCCTACGGCGAACAGCAGGACGTCGACGGCATCCGCCTCATCCCCGTTGCCGCGACCTGGCACGGTTTCGGTGGCGGCTCCGACGAGAGCGGCAACGGCGGCGGGGGCGGAGGCGGGTACTCGATCCCGGTCGGCGCCTACATCCGCCATGGCGACGAACTGCGGTTCGAGCCGAACATCGTCGCGCTGCTGGCCGTGGCAGTTCCCTTCATCTGGGTCACGGGGCGCGCGCTCGGCCGTGTCATCCGCATCCTCAAGAAGTAGCCGGCCGGACCCGCTCGCTCAGGCGATCGCGGATGCCGCGCGGAGCGTACTCCTGGCCGCGAGCGCCCTCGGTACCGAGCAGGCTCCGGTCGTGCTGATCGATGGGCGAAGCGGTGCCGGCAAGTCGAGTCTCGCGAACGTGCTGGTGCGCACGTGGCCGGGAGCTGATGCGCCACAGCTCCTCGCCCTCGACTCGGTCTACCCGGGCTGGGAGGGTCTCCGCGAAGGCGTCGACCTCGTCCTCCGCGATGTGCTCGTGCCCCGTGCGCGGGGCGACGACGCGCAGTGGCGCCGGTACGACTGGGAGATCGGCGCCTACGCCGAGGCTCACACCGTCGAGGCCGACCGTCCGCTGATCGTCGAAGGCGTCGGCATCCTCACGAGTGAATCCGCCCGGCTGAGCGATATCCGGCTGTGGCTCGAGGCGCCCGACGACAGTCGACGCAATCGCGCACTGGACCGCGACGGCGATCTCTTCCGCCCGCATTGGGAGCGCTGGGCGCGCCAGGAAGAGCGGCACATCGCTCGGCACGATCCGCGCGCGCTGGCGACCATCGAGCAGCGGATGCCGTGATGTGCGTGGGGCGTCAGTCGCTCAGCGCGCGGACAAGGCCCTCGAGGCGGAAGCCCAGCCAGTCGAAGACGGCGAAGCGTTCGTCCTCGGGGTGCGCGTCGCGCTCGTCGTGGATGCCGAGCCGCTCCGCGATGACGAGCCGGATGGACGTGAGCGTGCGCATCCAGGCCCATCCAGTGTCACGGTCGAGGGAGATCGTGATCTCCTCGTCATCGCTCGTACCTCCGGACGGATTCTCGTCGCCGCTCCCGAAGGCAGGTGCCAGGTCGGCGAGAACGCGGAGCGCGTCATGCTGCCGGCGCTCCAGCAGGTCGCCCTGGGTCGCGCGGCGGAACTCAGCGGCGGCGTCGGTGTCGTCGGAATAGGCATCCGGCACCAGGCGCCGCACGGCCGGGTCGCTCGACTCGGCGGTCTCCTCGAGTAGCTCGGAGAACTGGGCCACCAGATCTGCGAGGTTGCGCGCCTCGATCCGCGTGAGCACGAGCACGATCGTCTCGGCGGTCATTCGGGTCTCTCCCTCACGGTGGCCCAGAGGCCGTAGTCGTGCATCGCCTGCGCGTGCATCTCCATCTGTTCCCGCGGGCCCTCGGCGACGACCGCGTGCCCGCGCTCGTGCACATCGAGCATCAGCCCCGTCGCCGTGTCACGTGAGAAGCCGAAGTAGGTGCGGAAGACATGCACGACGTAGCTCATCAGGTTGACGGGATCGTTCCAGACCACGGTCTGCCACGTGGACGGGCGCGTGGGGTCACGTGCGTGCAGCGTCTCCTCATCGAGGCTCGGATGCGCGATGGTCGTCATGCCCAGCCCAGTTCGTGCAGGCGGCGGTCGTCGATTCCGTAGTAGTGCGCGATCTCGTGCACGAGGGTCGTGTGGACCTCGGAGCGGAGCGCATCCTCATCGTCGCAGACGGACAGGTGCGGTTCGCGGTACAGGATGATGCGGTCAGGGAGTTCCCCGACGCCGTATGTGTCGCGCTCGGTCACGGCGACCCCGTCGTAGAGGCCGAGCAGGTCGAGACTTCCGTCCTCGGGTCGGTCCTCCACGACGAAGACCACGTTGTCGAGTCCCTCGACCATGTCGTCGGGCAGCAGGTCGAGTTCGGCGACCACGACGGCCTCGAACGTCTCGTCATCCATCTCGATCATTGGGGTGAGTAACGGGACTTGAACCCGCGACCCCCTGGACCACAACCAGGTGCTCTACCGACTGAGCTATACCCACCATGCGCCCGCACCGCGGGCAACCAGGAAAGTCTATTACACGCCGGGAGAGAACGACGACACCGCCGCCGCAGCAGCCGCGCGGGCGCCATCGCTGGTCGGGCCGGGCTGAGGCACGAAGACCGCCTGGCGGTAATACGCGAGTTCGCGGATGGACTCCCGGATGTCGGCGAGCGCGCGATGTCCGCCGTGCTTGGCGGGGGCATGGATGTACGAACGCGGGTACCAGCGGCGGGCCAGCTCCTTGATGCTCGACACGTCGACGTTCCGATAGTGCAGATACCGGTCCAGACGCGGCATGTACTTCGCCAGGAACATGCGGTCGGTTCCGATCGTGTTGCCGGCGAGCGGGGCCTTGCCCTCTTGAGGGGCGAACCGCTGCACGTACTCGAGCGCCAGGAACTCCGCCTCGGCAACGCTCACTCCGTCGGGGATCTCGTCGAGAAGACCGGACGAGCGGTGCATCTCGGTCACGAAGTCGTTCATGTTCTCGAGGGCCGACGCGTCGGGCTTGATCACGATCTGAAAGCCGGGATCGAGGATCTTCAGCTCGAAATCCGTGACGACGACGGCGATCTCGACGAGCTCGTCCACCGCCAGCTCCAGGCCCGTCATCTCGCAGTCGATCCAGACGAGGCGGTCGTTCTCGCTCCCTGCCATTCCGTCATCCTAGCGGCGCGGCGTCCTCTGCCCCGTACGCGCGGCGGCGGTGACCCGCCACGGTGCCCCCGGCAGGATTCGAACCTGCGACCGACGGATTAGAAGGCCGTTGCTCTATCCACTGAGCTACGGGGGCGTGATCCTGACAAGATTACCGTCCGATCCGCCGGGGGCCTGGTGTTCCCGAAACGTCCGGCGTACCGTCGTGCGTGTCGGAAGGAGATGACGATGACTGCCACATCGACGCATCACGCTCTCTGGGTCGCCTACGGCGCCACCGGAGTGGTCGGCACGATCCGCAAGGACGACGACGAGTACACCGTCACGATGGCGGATGCCGACGCGCCGGCGGGGACGTATCCGAGCATGGAGGTGGCGAAGAGCGCGCTGCACTCGCACATGCGACCCGGAAGCGACTGGCCGGAGTTCCGTCAGCACTGACCCGGGGGACTCCATCGCCGCCAGGCTCGACGGTCCTCACCCGGTGCCGCCGCGGTGGTCGCGGGCGGGCGTTCAGCCGGCCTGCAGCGCGACCACCGCGTCGCCGGGCTCCCAGAACTCGCCCACGTCGCCGAAAGTGCGGTGCAGCGGCTGGAACCGGCGCGCTCGCCACCGGCGCCCCCGTGGATCGTCGATCGCCTCGAGATGGCCGATGATGATGCCGGCACGGTCCCGCACGCGGAACAGCGCGGGCGCGGCGGGCTCAAGCGTCGCGTGCAGCCGGGCGGGGAGCGCAGGTGGCTCCTCTCGGATCGACAGAGTGGGGAGCGCTGCGGAGCGCTCCGGTGTGGACGTCGTCATGGTGGCCTCCTCGTATGCCCATCACGGTAGGACCCGCCTCCGACACCCGCCGTGGAGGTCAGGACCGCGACGCCGACGGAACACTCCGCACGTCGCGGGTGTTGGATGGAACGGATGCCTCGTGAGCAGCGCGGCGTCCACGATCCGAGAGGACTCTTGATGCAGACCTATGTGCTGGCCGGCGGTTGTTTCTGGTGCCTGGACGCGGCGTATCGCGCCCTGCGGGGCGTGCACGACGTGGTGTCGGGGTATACGGGTGGCAGCGACCCGGCCCCGACGTATGAGCGCGTGTGCACGGGGGCGACGGGACACGCGGAGGCGGTGGCGGTGAAGTTCGATCCCGGTGTGCTTCCGGCCGACGTCGTGCTCGACGCGTTCTTCACGATGCACGATCCCCGCCAGCTCAACCGGCAGGGAGCGGATGTCGGCACCCAGTACCGCAGCGCCATGTTCCCCGCGGACGATGCGCAGCGGGAGGCTTTCGAGGCGGCCCGTGAGCGCGCCGCCGAGTGGTGGGACGGCGAGATCGTCACGACGATCGAACCGCTCGGCGAGTTCTTCGAGGCGGAGGACTACCACCAGGACTTCTTCGCGAAGAACCCGACGCAGGGGTACTGCATGGCGGTCGCCGTGCCGAAGGTCAGCAAGGTGCGTGCCCGGTTCGCGGAGTACACGCGGTCGTGACCCCGACTCGGCGCATCCCTTCTCCCCATCGGCCCTGAGCGCGGCGTTCTCCCCGAGAGCGCGACGGCGCCCCCACCGCGCCTGCGGCGTGCGGCGATGCTGGTGCGACCGGCAGGGCCGGACACGGCGGAGCCGCCGCCGCAGGAAGGGGTGCACCAGGATGACCGATCACATCACGATCACCGGCAATGTGGCGAGCGACGTCGCCCACAAGATGACGCCGGCCGGCCTCGAGATCACGACGTTCCGGCTCGCCAGTGGCAGCCGCCGGTTCGACCGCGCGACGTCGTCGTGGATCGACGGGCCCACCAACTGGTACTCGGTGTCGGCCTATCGCTCGCTCGCCGTCAATGCGCACCGCTCTCTGGAAAAGGGCCAGCGCGTGATCGTCTCGGGCCGCCTGCGACTGCGGGCATGGGAGAACGGCGACAAGCGCGGCACCGCGGTCGAGATCGACGCGGACGCCCTCGGACACGATCTTCTGTGGGGGACGAGCCGTTTCGAGCGCTCGCATCGCCCGCCCGGTTCGGACGCGGACACCCCCGACGAGGCGGAGTGGCACGCATCTGTCCCCGGCGAGGGGAGCACAGGGGGCCCGGATGGGCAGATGCAGGAGGCGGGCGTCGTGACGAGTGAGGGGCCTGTCGCCGCCGCGTCCACTCCGTTCTGAACGCCGAGCGCGCGCCGTCTCGAACCGCGCGCGAATCACGGTCGAGCGGGGGCGCATAGACTCTCGTGGTGCCCTCGCTCGCCCCCAGAAGAACCTCCGGTGCTCGCGCCCTGCTCACCGCCGGGGCCGCCGTCGTCGTTCTCGGCATCGCCGGGTGCGCCGGCACTGATCCGGAGCCGACGCCGACCGAGACGCTCACGCCGGTCGTGGTGACGCCGAGCCCGACGCCGACGCCGGAGGTGCCCGAACTGCAGCCGGAGGGAACGGCGAGCGAGAATCTCGACTTCTTCTCCCTCGTCGTCGACACGGTGTGGGAGGGGTCCGAGGCCGTCAGCGGACGTGCCTACGTCGATGCGCTCGACGAAGCGGGCTTCGACCGCGGCGCGATGCAGGTCTCGGAGGATGAGACGACGTTGGGCGCGGCTGTCGAATCGCTGCAGTTCTCGGTCCGATGGGGCGATGAATGCCTCGTCGGACAGGTGGGGCCAGAGACGGGGGACCCTGTCACGGTCGTCCTTCCCGTCATCGAGGGCGATAGGTGCCTCATCGGCAACACTCAGCCGATCGACTGGTGATCGCTCCGCGGTGATCGCTCCGCGGTGATCGCGCGGTCGCGCCCCGCGTAGACTGGAGGGTCTATGGCTGAGTACATCTATCAGATGGTCCGTGCCCGCAAAGCGGTCGGTGAGAAGCTGATCCTCGACGACGTGACCATGTCGTTCCTCCCGGGCGCCAAGATCGGCATGCTCGGTCCGAACGGTGCGGGAAAGTCGACGATCCTCAAGATCATGGCGGGCCTCGACCAGCCGTCCAACGGCGAGGCCAAGCTCTCGCCGGGCTTCACCGTCGGCATCCTCATGCAGGAGCCCGAGCTCGCCGAGGACAAGACGGTGCTCGAGAACGTGCAGGAGGGCGTCGGCGAGATCAAGGCGAAGGTCGATCGCTTCAACGAGATCTCGGCCGAGATGGCCGACCCGGACGCGGACTTCGACACGCTGCTGGCCGAGATGGGCACGCTGCAGGAGGACATCGACGCGGCCGACGCCTGGGACCTGAGCTCGCAGCTCGAGCAGGCGATGGATGCGCTCCGGACTCCGCCGGGCGACGCGACGGTCGCCCACCTCTCCGGTGGTGAGAAGCGTCGCGTGGCGCTGACCAAGCTGCTGCTGCAGAAGCCCGACCTGCTTCTGCTCGACGAGCCGACGAACCACCTCGACGCCGAGAGCGTGCTGTGGCTCGAGCAGCACCTGCAGAAGTATCCCGGTGCGGTGATCGCGGTGACCCACGATCGGTACTTCCTCGACAACGTGGCGGAGTGGATCGCCGAGGTCGATCGCGGGCGTCTGATCGGCTACGAGGGCAACTACTCGACCTATCTCGAGAAGAAGGCCGAGCGGATGGACGTGCAGGGCAAGAAGGACGCGAAGCTCGCCCGGCGTCTCAAGGAAGAGCTCGAGTGGGTGCGCTCGAACACCAAGGGGCGGCAGGCGAAGTCCAAAGCCCGCCTGACGCGCTACGAGGAGATGGCCGCCGAGGCGGAGCGCACGCGCAAGATGGACTTCGAGGAGATCCAGATCCCCGCCGGGCCGCGTCTGGGCAGCGTCGTGATCGAGGCGAAGAACCTGCAGAAGGGATTCGACGATCGCCCCCTGATCGACGGCCTCGGCTTCAGCCTGCCGCCGAACGGCATCGTCGGCGTGATCGGTCCCAACGGGGTCGGCAAGACGACGCTGTTCAAGACGATCGTGGGCCTCGAGCCGCTCGACGGCGGCGACCTCAAGATCGGCGAGAGCGTGGAGATCAGCTACGTCGATCAGACCCGCGGTGGGATCGATCCGAACAAGTCGCTGTGGGAGGTGGTCTCGGATGGCCTCGACATCATCACGGTGGGAAAGACCGAGATCCCCTCACGCGCCTACGTGTCCAAGTTCGGCTTCAAGGGACCCGACCAGCAGAAGAAGGCCGGCGTCCTCTCCGGCGGCGAGCGCAACCGGCTCAACCTCGCGCTGACGCTCAAGCAGGGGGGAAACCTGCTGCTGCTCGACGAGCCCACCAACGACCTCGACGTCGAGACCCTGCAGTCGCTCGAGAACGCGCTGCTCGAGTTCCCCGGATGCGCCGTGGTCATCACGCACGACCGCTGGTTCCTCGACCGCATCGCCACCCACATCCTCGCCTACGAGGGCACCGAGGAGAATCCCGCGGCGTGGCACTGGTTCGAGGGCAACTTCGAGGCGTACGAGCAGAACAAGATCGAGCGCCTCGGCCCGGATGCCGCGAAGCCGAGCCGATCGACGTACCGCAAGCTCACGCGTGACTGACTCCGACGACGACGACGGCCGCCGCCCGGCCGCGGGACGCCTGCACGTGCCCATCCATCTGCGATGGGGCGATCTCGACGCGTTCAACCACGTCAACAACACGTCGATGCTGAAACTGCTCGAAGAGGCCCGGGTGCGAGCGTTCTGGCGCGCGGAGGACGCGGCGCAGGCGCCGCCGACGGCCGTCCTCGACGCGGGCGTCGATGGCGGAGTGCTCACCCTCATCGCCCGCCAGGAGATCGAGTACGTGCGTCCCGTGCCGTACCTGCGCGAACCACTCGACGTGCAGATGTGGTTCGGCAACCTCGGCGGTTCGAGCATCGAGGTCTGCTACGAGGTCCATTCCCCGGCCGGGCTCGAACCCCGTGCGGTCTACGCCCGGTCCACCGCCGTCATCGTGCTGGTGGATGCGGGCACCGGCCGTCCTCGTCGACTCAGCGACGAGCAGCGGCAGGCGTGGGAGCCCTACCTCGGTTCGCCGATCGACTACGCACGCAAGCGCTGACCCGCCGACACGCGGGAGTGCCTGTCAGGGCATCCTGACGACGACTTCCTGTGCGACGCTCGCGATGAGCGTGCCATCCGGCGTGTACAGCCGTCCGGTCGCCAGCCCGCGTCCGCCGCCGGCGCTCGGGGACTCCTGCACGTACAGCATCCATTCGTCCACCCGGGCGGCGCGATGCCACCAGACGACCGAGTCGAGGCTGGCCAGCTTCAGACCGGGGCTCGACCACGCCACCCCGTGCGCACGCAGGATCGACTCCTGGATCGTGATGTCCGAGATATAGGCGATGGCGGCGCGGTGCAGCGCGGGATCGTCGGGAAAACGGCGACGGGCGCGGATCCAGGCGGCGTTCTCCGGCCGGGGCCGGGGGTCGGGGTCGGCGTACAACTCGGGGAGCACGTGACGGATCTCGACCGGGCGGGCATCGCGCATCGCCCTCGAGAACGGGTTTCCGGGCGCGCTCGCATTCTCGTCGGGAGCCACGTCGTCGGGGCCCGGCACATCCGGCGGCATCGGCGCGGCGTGTTCGAAACCGGCGCCCTCGTTCTGGAACGACGCGATCATCGAGAAGATCGGCACGCCGTCTTGGAAGGCCTGTGTGCGACGCGCCGAGAACGACCGGCCGTCATGGATGCGGTCGACGGCGAAGGTGATGTCCTGCGATGCGTCACCGGGGCGCAGGAAGTAGCCATGCATCGAGTGCACGACACGATCCTCGTCCACCGTCCGGCCCGCGGCGACGACCGCCTGGCCGAGAACCTGTCCGCCGAACACCCTGCCGTGCGGCATCGGCTCGCTGCGTCCGACGAAGATGTCCTCGGTGGTGCGGGCGGCTCCGCCCTGCAGCTCGAGCGTGTCGAGCAGGCGGCCGACGGCATCCGGGGTCGGTGATTCGAGTTCGTCGGCAGCGGGACCCACGAGGCTCCTCTCGTCCAGGCGGGCGGAAGGACGTCTGGCGATGTCTCCGCGCTTGGTAGCTTAGGGGGGATGTCACAGGCCCTCCGCTTTCCCGATTCGCACGCCCGTGACGACCTGCTGACGTTCGCGTCCCGCTCGGCGCGCCTCGCCGATGCCGACGTGCGCTTGGTCGCGGCCCGCGGCACGCTGGCGATGTGGGCGCCCGTCCTGACCCCACGCGGGCTGCTTGACAGCACCCCGACGGTACTCGCGCTGCGGGCGCTCCCGGTCGACCCGGAGCTCGAGTGCGACCTCACTGTGGCGGCGGGCTCGGTCGTGGCGGGAGACGACGAGCGTTCCGTTCGCCTTCCGCCCACCGCCACGCGTCCCGCGTGGGCGGGTGTGACACCCCCGCGTGCGGGATGGCAGGCCTCCCATGAGATCGCCGCGTCGGATCTGGCGGCGCGCGCGCACGACGGTGTCTCGAGGGTGGCCGCCGGCCTGCCTCGGGACGCGGGGGCGGACCTGGTGCACCGCGTGCGCGCCGAGGTCTGGGCGGCGCCGGTCGAGCCGTGGCGGGGCCTGCCGCTCGGCGCGGCCTTCGCCGCGCTGTCGCTCGGATTCATCGTGGGATCGGAACAGGCACGCGTCTTCGTCTGCGGATCGTGGACGCGGCTGAGCCTCGAGCGCGGTCACGTTCTCGTCCGCGGCGCGACGATGGCAGGCCCGGGGTCCTGACCCCGGGCCGGTGCTCACCTCACCCGGCCCCCGGCGGTGTGCGCCCGGGTGGATGCGCTGCGGTTCCCCCTTCGGCGGGACCCGCGGCATCCGACCTCGCCGGCGTGGCGTCGAACGTGTTCACCATCGCCATCGCTGCGCGCTGCAGGTAGTCCCAGAGGGTGGCCTCGAGCAGCGGGGGCAGTTCGAGCTCGTCGACGGCGGCACGCATGTGTGCGAGCCAGCGGTCGCGCGCGTCGGGGTTGACGTGGAACGCCGCGTGGCGCATCCGCAGGCGCGGGTGCCCGCGGTTGTCGCTGTAGGTGGTCGGCCCGCCCCAGTACTGTTCCAGGAACAGGGTGAGGCGCTCCTCGGCGGGCCCCAGGTCGTCCTCCGGGTACATCGGCCTGAGCACCTCGTCGTCAGCGACTCCGCGGTAGAAGGCGTGCACCAATCGCACGAACGTCTCGTGCCCGCCCACCTGCTCGTAGAACGAGATCGGGTACGCCCCGTTGTGCTCGTCGTGCCCGTCGCTCATGCCCGTGCAGCCTCCCTGCGCGTCTCGTCGGGCGCGTGATCCGACGCACCCCGGCAACGACCTTACGCGTCGCGGGAGGCGAGCACGGCCGAGCCGCCGATGACAGCGGCGACGGCCCACAGCACGATGGTGATCAGGGCCGGCACCGTGTCGAGAGGGTTGCCGGACATCCCGCCGGAGAGGAAGAGGGACTGGCCCGCATTGGACGGCAGGAAGCTCGCCAGGTCGTGGATCCACGCGAAATCGTCGACGCGCGGAAAGAACCCCACGAGGATCGGGGCCACGAAGACGATGCCGATGCCGACTGCGAGGGTGCCGGGGCCGTTGCGGATGGCGAATCCCAGGCCCACACCCATGACCGACATCAGTGCCAGATACAGGGCGGCGCCGAGCAGAGGCGGCAGGGCGCTGCCCGGGTCACCCAGATCGAGCCCGTTCGCGCCGAGGATCGGCGTCGTCACCATCGCGGCCAAGGCGAACACGACCACGCTGATGACGAACATGGCGGCGCCGACCACGAGCGCCTTGGCCAGCAGGGCGGCGATGCGCCGGGGCGCGGCCGTGAGAGTGGAACGGATCATGCCCGTCGAGTACTCGCCGGTGACCGCGATGGCACCGAGGATGACAGCGAGCAGCTGAGTGAGCACAGTGCTGAAGGTGATCACCTGGATCGCGATGCCGCCGCTGTCCGGCTGCTGCCCCGCGGGAGCGCCGCCGGCGAAGCTGGCGTAAGACGCGGCCATCAGGAGGCTGAGTCCCAGCGAGAGCGCGGCGACCAGGCCGATCGACCACCACGTCGACCTGACGGTCGTGAACTTGATCCACTCCGACCGCACGAGTCGCGCGAAGGACAGGTGAACACGCCCGTTCGCGCGGGGAGGAGAAGAGATCGCCGGGGCGGGGGATGCGGTGGCGGTGGTGGTGGTGGTGGGTGCGGTGCTCATGCGAGGTCCTTCGTCTTGTACTCGACGTCGTCGCCGGTCAGCTGCAGGTAGGCGTCTTCGAGGGTGCCGGATGCGGGAGTCAGCTCGTGCAGAGTGAGGCCCCGCGATGCGGCGACCTCTCCGACCGTGCGTGCATCGATCCCGACGATGTCGAGCGCATCGGTCTCCGCTCTGGCGACCGTCACACCCTCCGCCGCCACGGCCTCGACGAGCTCCGCGGCGTGGGGGCTGCGCACGCGGACCGATTGCCGTGTCCACTGCGCGACGAGCGTGTCCACGGAGGCGTCGGCGAGTACGCGCCCGCGACCGAGGACGATGATGTGATCGGCGGTGACGGCCATCTCGCTCATCAGATGACTCGAGAGCAGCACGGTGCGTCCTTCGCGAGCGGCATGCTGCACGAACCGGCGCACCCACATCACCCCCTCCGGATCGAGGCCGTTCACGGGTTCGTCGAGGATGAGGGTGTGCGGATCGCCCAGCAGCGCGGCCGCGATGCCGAGGCGCTGGCCCATCCCCAGCGAGAAGCCGCCGGCACGCTTGCGCGCCACCGACGCGAGACCGGTGATCTCGATGACCTCGTCCACGCGCGAACGCGGGATGCCGTGGGTGGCGGCCATCGCCCGCAGGTGGCTGCGCGCGGTCCGGCCCGTGTGTACAGCCTTGGCATCGAGCAGCACACCCACTTCGGTGAGGGGAGAGCGCAGCCCGGAATACGACCGGCCGTTCACCGTCACGGTTCCGCGCGTCGGACGATCGAGACCGACGATCATCCGCATGGTCGTCGATTTTCCGGCCCCATTCGGGCCGAGGAAGCCCGTGACCCTTCCCGGGTGCACCGAGAAGCTCACATCCGATACCGCGTGTCTGCTCCCGAAGTCCTTGCTGAGATTCTCTGCGACGATCATGGCCTCAACGCTAGGGGGAGCCCCGAACAGCGCGCATCAGCCGGCAGGAGGGTGTTGCGCCCGCCGGCATCCCCCGGGGGGACTACGCGTCGTCGTGTGCGGAGGTCTCGCCGTCCCGCTGCTGGGCGGCGAGGGCACGCTCGGTGCCGGCGAGGTTCTCGTTCACCAGCCGCCGCAGCGCCGCGGGCGCATCTTGGTTCGCGGCGAGCCACGCGCGCGTCGCGTCACGCAGGCGCGCGTCGGCGAGCGCGGCCGGGTAGAGCCCGACGATCAGGTACTGCGCGATCTGATACGTGCGTGACGACCACACGGGGAGCAGCATCCCGAAGTACGCGTCGACGAACTGCTCCAGGTCATCGACCGTGGCCGGGTGCACGATGCCCGCGGCGGTCGCGCGCAGGATCGTGTTCGGCGCGTCCGTCCGCTGCACGATCGAGTCCCACGCCGCCTGTTTGGCCTCCCGACCGGGCAGCGCCCCCCGCGCCTGCGCGGCGAACTCCGCACCCTTCGCCGTATTGTCGGCGGTGCGGGCCGCGTTGATCTCTTCCGCCGTGGCCGCTCCCCCCGCCGCCAGCGAGACGAGGAGCTGCCACGAGAGGTCGGCATCGATCTCGAGACCGGGCAGCGTGGTGCCGCCCTCGCGCAGGGACCGCACGGTCTCGCGGTGCGCCGGCGTGGCCGCCGCCTGGGCGAAGGCCGTCACGAACTGCAGCTGACTGTCGCTGCCCGCCTCGGCACGCTGCGCCAGCTGCCACAGCGCATCGGCGACCCGCTCGCGCGACTGGCCCCGGCGAAGCGGCGCCACATAGGAGTTCGCCGCAAGCTGCAGCTGCGCCAGGGTCGTGCGCACCGTGGTGGACTCGGTCTCGGTTCCGATGTTGCGCAGGACGAGATCGATGTAGTCAACGGCGGGCGTCTCGGCGTCGCGCGTCTGGTCCCATGCCGCACCCCAGACGAGCGAGCGTGCGAGCGGGTCCGCGATGTCGCCCAGGTGGGCTATCGCGGTGGCGAGCGACCGGTCATCCAGGCGGATCTTCGCGTAGGCGAGGTCGTCGTCGTTCAGCAGAACCAGGTCGGGACGCGTGCGTCCCTTCAGCTCGGGCACGTCGGTGCGGTCGCCGTCGACGTCGAGCTCGATCCGATGCGTTCGTTCGAGCACGCCGTCTCGAAGGGAGTAGAAGCCGACGGCGAGCCGGTGCGGACGGATGGTCGGGTAGTCGGCCGGCGCGGTCTGCACGATCGCAAAGCGCGAGATGGTGCCATCGGAGGACTCCTCGATGAGCGGCGAGAGCGTGTTGACGCCCGCCGTCTCGAGCCACTTCTTCGACCACTGCGACAGGTCGCGGCCGCTCGTGGCCTCGAGTTCGCGCATCAGATCGGGCAACTCGGTGTTGCTCCACTCGTGCGACGCGAAGTACGCGGAGACGCCCGCGAAGAACTGCTCGATGCCCACCCACGCGGCGAGCTGTTTGAGCACCGAGCCGCCCTTGGCATAGGTGATGCCGTCGAAATTGACCTGCACGTCCTCGAGATCGTTGATCTGGGCGACGACGGGATGGGTCGAGGGCAGCTGGTCCTGACGGTATGCCCAAGTCTTCTCCATGGCGTTGAAGGTCGTCCAGGCGGCGGTCCACTCGGTGGCCTCTGCTGTGGCGATCGTCGAGGCCCACTCGGCGAAGGACTCGTTCAGCCAGAGGTCGTTCCACCACTTCATGGTCACCAGGTCGCCGAACCACATGTGCGCCAGCTCGTGCAGGATCGTGACGACGCGGCGCTCCTTCACGGCATCCGTGACCTTGCTGCGGAAGACGTACGTCTCGGTGAACGTCACGGCACCGGCGTTCTCCATGGCGCCCGCGTTGAACTCGGGCACGAAGAGCTGGTCGTACTTGGCGAAGGGGTACGGGTAGTCGAACTTCTCCTCGTAGTACGCGAATCCCTGCCGGGTCTTCTCGAAGACGTACTCCGCGTCGAGGTGCTGCCAGAGGCTCCGTCGGGCGTAGACCCCGAGGGGGATGACACGGCCCGAGGCGCTCGTCAGCTCGGAGAACACCGACTCGTAGGGGCCGGCGATCAGGGCGGTGATGTACGAGGAGATGCGCGGAGTGGGCTCGAAGGTCCACGTGGCAGTGCCGTCGCCGTGCGGCACCGGATCAGGGGTGGGGGAGTTGGAGACGACGCGCCACGCGGCGGGAGCCGTCACGGTGAACTGGAACGACGCCTTGAGATCGGGCTGCTCGAACACGGTGTAGACACGCCGCGAGTCGGGGACCTCGAACTGCGAGTAGAGGTAGACCTCGCCGTCTGCGGGGTCGACGAAGCGATGCAGACCCTCGCCGGTGTTCGTGTAAAGGCAGTCCGCCTCGACAACGAGTTCGTTCTCCGTCTCGAGGCCGGCCAGTTCGATCCGCGAATCCGCGAACACCGCGGCCGGATCGAGCGTGCGCCCGTTCAGGGTCACCGCCCGCACCTCGCGCGCGATCAGGTCGATGAACGTCGTCGCGCCGGCCTCGGCGCTGAAGCGCACACGCGTGCGGGAGGCGAAGACGTCCGGTCCGCGCGTCAGATCGAGTTCGATCTCGTAGGCGTGGGCGTCGACGACGGCCCGGCGCTGCTGCGCCTCGAGGCGGGTGAGGTTCTCTCCAGGCACAGCGGTGCTCCCGTAGATCGTGGGCGGATCGGCCACGCGGCTGCGGTCGGCGCGGCGTCCTCCCCAGCCTACTGATGCGAAACCCATGGAGCGGGTCAGCGTTCGCGGGCGATGTGGCTGCGGGCGTGCGCTACCGCGGCGGGCAGGTCGGTGAACAGATGATTCTGGTGGCGCAGCGCCCCGAGTGCCCCGACCGTGCGGAAAAGCTCGACGTGCCCCTCGCGAACGCCCTTGATCAGCACGGTGACGCCGCGCCGCTCGAGCTGCTGCACGATCTCGCTGAGCACGTGGGCGCCCGTCGCATCGACCAGTTCGAGCTGAGACATCCGCAGCACCACCACAGAGACGCCCTCGATCGCGGTAACCTCCGCCAGCACGCGGTCGGCGGCCGCGAAGAAGAGTGGGCCGTCGACCCGGACGACGGCGATCCGTTCGTCACCGCGTTGCGCTTCACCCCGGATGGCTTCGCGGTGCACGCCCGTCGCGCGCGAGAGCGCGCGCAGCGCGAAGACCGCGGCCACCGCCATGCCTATCGCAACCGCGAAGATGAGGTCGACCGATACGGTGACGAGCGCCGTGATGACGAATGCCGCGGCATCCGCTCGGGGGGAGCGCAGAATGGATCGCGCCGTCGCAACGTGCACCATCCGCACCGCCGTGACCATCAGCACGCCCGACAGCGCCGCGAGCGGGATGGCGCCGACGGGTCCTGCGAGCGCGACCACGACGATGAGCAACACGGCGGCGTGGGTGATGGCGGCGAGCCGGGTGCGGGCTCCGGAGCGCACGTTCACAGCGGTGCGTGCGATTGCGCCCGTCGCCGGCATCCCGCCGAACAGACCGGCCCCGAGTGATGCCAAGCCCTGGCCCACGAGTTCACGATCGGGATCGTACGGTCCGGTGTCGGCCATAGATGCTGCGACACGGGCCGAGAGCAACGACTCGATCGCCGCGAGCGCGGCCACTGTGACGGCGGGGAAGGTGAGGGCTGCAAGCGTGTCCCAATCGGCTGAAGGGACGGTCGGGGCGGGCAGCGTCGCTGGCAGAGCACCGATCACAGCGAGCGGATCCGCGAGGACCAGCGTGAGTAGCGTGACGGCGACGACGCCCACGAGCGAGCCGGGGATGCCGGGGTGCAGCCGCGGCAGTGCGAGCATGCAGGCCGCGACGATCGCGACGGTCCCCAGTGCCCACGCGAGGTAGGTCGGATCGGCTGCCAGCATCGAGTCGATTGCCACGAGCGCGACGTTGTTGTGCGCGTCGGCGTGGCGGACAGGACTCGTCAGCGCAGGTACCTGCTGCAAGAAGATGATGACGGCGATTCCGAGCGTGAACCCTTCGATCACCGGCCAGGGGATGAATGATACGGCGCGCCCGAGGCGGGCGGCGCCCGCTACGACGACGATGATGCCGGCCATGATGCTGACGAGCGCCACAGCGGCCATGCCGTGCGACGCCACGATCGGCGCAAGTACGACGACCATCGCGCCCGTCGGTCCGGAGACCTGCACGTTGGAGCCCCCGAAGACGGCGGCGATCACGCCCGCGACGATCGCTGTGACGAGGCCGGCCGACGCACCGGCGCCCGATGACATCCCAAAACCGAGCGCGAGCGGGAGTGCGACGATGCCGACCGTCACCCCGGCGATCAGGTCACGTCGCCAGCTCGACGGCGCATCGCGGTAGTCGCTCGATGCCGGCAGAAGCACCCGACTCGCGCGCAGGACGCGCTTCACCGCTGTGCACCGATGCGAGGAAGGGACGCCATGCCGTCGGCGCGGGCGCTGTCCTCGGCGACGAGCGTGGTGAGCAGATTCCGTGCTGCGGCGAGCATCTCGGCGACGTCGGGGTGCGCGAGGCGGTAGTAGACGTGGCTCGCGCGACGCTCCGCGGTGACGAGGCGGTGCCGGCGGAGCACCGCGAGATGCTGAGAGAGATGAGACGCCTCGAGGTCCGTGCACTCCTGCAGGTGGGCGACGGTGTGCTCCTCCTGATCGGCGAGGAGCTCGAGTATCCGGATCCGGAGCGGGTGCGACAGCCCCTTGAACAGGCCGGCTTTGACCTCGTAGAGCGGGCGTTGGTGCGGGGATAGTGGCATGATCATTCCATCATATCGCCACCATCTCCCCGTCAGTGCGAGGATGAAGAGCGTGAACGCCGCATCTGCCGATCGTCCTCCCGCCGTTGCCTTCGCATCGTCCGCCGCGGCGGACGGACCGCCGCACGTCACGACGCCGGTGCCCTACGACGGCATCCTGCTCGCGAGTTTCGGGGGACCGGAGGGGCAGGACGACGTCATCCCCTTCCTGCGCAACGTGACCCGCGGCCGCGGCATCCCCGATGAGCGGCTCGAAGAGGTCGCGCACCACTATCGGCACTTCGGCGGGGTCAGCCCCATCAACGCGCAGAACCGACGACTCAAGGCCGCGATCGAGGTCGAGCTCGAGCGCCGCGGTATCGATCTGCCCGTCTACTGGGGAAACCGGAACTGGGCGCCCTACCTCGATGAGGCCGTCCGCGAGGCCGCGAATGCGGGTGACACCACACTGATCGCCGTCGCAACGAGCGCATACAGCTCGTTCTCGAGCTGTCGGCAGTATCGCGAGGACTTCGCCCGCGTACTGGAGCAGACCGAGCTGGCCGGCACCGTCACGATCGACAAGGTGCGCCAGTTCTTCGATCACCCGGGCTTCATCGAGCCTTTCCGCACGGGTGTGCGCGAAGCGATCGCCGGGCTGCTCGCCGACGGCGTGAGCGGCGAGCGGATCCAGGTGCTGTTCTCGACCCACAGCGTGCCGATGGACGACGCCCGTCGGTCGGGTCCGCGCGATCGGGAGTGGGGCGACGGCGGCGCCTACGAGGCGCAGCATCTCGCGGTCGCCCGTGTGGTGATGGAGCACGTCGCCGAACAGATCCCGGATGCCGCGGCGGTGGGCTCGCAGCTGGTCTACCAGTCGCGTTCCGGCCCGCCGAGCCAGCCCTGGCTCGAACCCGACGTCTGCGACGTGATCGCGGGGCTGCCCGAGCGCGGGATCGAGGCCGTGGTGATCGTGCCGCTCGGCTTCGTCAGCGACCACATGGAGGTGCTCTGGGACCTCGACACCGAGGCGATGGAGGCCGCCGCGGAGGCGGGTCTGCGGGCCGTGCGCACGCCCACGCCCGGCGTCGACCCCGCCTACGTGGCGGGTCTGGTCGACCTCGTCGTCGAACGGCTCTCCGGCGCGCCGCGGGAGACGCGACCGCACGCGACCGAGCTCGGCCCCTGGTTCGACGTGTGCCGGCCCGGGTGCTGCGAGAACATCCGCGCGGGCTTCAAGCCCGCCGCGGCCGGCGTCGCCCCGTGAGGGAGCGATGCCCGGCATCCGTAAAATGACTGGCATGCGCATCCACATCGCGACCGACCATGCCGGCCTCGAGTTCTCGACCCGCCTGCAGCACCACCTCTCCGATCAGGGCCACGACGTCGTCGATCACGGCCCGGTCGACTACGACCCGGTCGATGACTACCCGTCGTTCTGCATCCGCGCGGGCCAGGCCGTCGTCCGCGATCAAGCCGCGGGCGTCGAGGCCCTCGGGGTGGTGTTCGGCGGCTCGGGCAACGGCGAGCAGATCGCCGCGAACAAGGTGCGGGGCGTGCGGGCGGCGCTGGTCTGGAACGCCGCGACCGCCGAACTGGCACGCGAGCACAACGACGCCAACGTGATCGCGATCGGCGCACGCCAGCATGCGTTCGACGAGGTCGCCGCATTCATCGACAGGTTCATCCGCACGCCGTTCTCGGGCGAAGAGCGGCACGTGCGACGCATCGCGCAGATCGCCGCCTTCGAGATCGACGGCTCGCTGGAGCCGGACCCCCGTGGCGCCGCGCAAGACCTCGCCCCTCGGGGCGGCGAGTCGGCCGATCGGCTCGACCCCGAGGCGGGCTGATGCCCGAGGGCCATTCCGTACACCGGATAGCCCGGCAGTTCGCGCGCAACTTCGTCGGCCGGACCGTCTTGGCCTCGAGCCCGCAGGGACGCTTCGTCGAGGGCGCCGCGGTGATCGACGGCCGCGAGGTCACCGACGTGCGCGCGGTGGGCAAGCAGATGTTCCTCGCATTCGGTGACCTCTGGCTGCGCGTGCATCTGGGTATGTACGGCGCATGGGACTTCGCCGGCGAGATCCTCGTCGATCCGACCATCGCGTCGGCCAACGGCCGCATGGGCCACACCAACCAGCGCGGCACGGATCTGGCCGGGCCGGTCTCGGGTGCGGCTGTCTTCGACCAGGCGGGCGAGAACTCCCTGGCGTCGATCGGCGCCCCGCGGCGGGCACGCGGGCATGTGCGCATGTCGGAGCAGACGACGGGTCTGGACGACGATCTCGACGAATGGCCCCCGCCCGTGGTCGGGCAGGTGCGGCTGCGCCTGCTCACGGCCGTGACGTGCGCAGATCTGCGCGGGCCGACCGCCTGCGAGCTTCAGACGCCCGGCGAGATGATGCAGACCGTCGAGAAGCTCGGGCCGGACCCGCTCGTGGATGATTTCGACGAGGGGGAGCAGGCCTTCGTCTCGGTCGTGCGGCGCAAGCGCACGCCCATCGGGCTGCTGCTGATGGATCAGAGCGTCGTGAGCGGCATCGGGAACGTCTACCGCGCGGAGCTGCTCTATCGGTCGCGCCTGGATCCGCATACGCCGGGCCGAGACATCCCGGAGGATGTCGTGCGGGGTCTGTGGCGTGACTGGGTGCGTCTGCTCTCGATCGGCGTCGAGACCGGCCAGATGATGACGATGGACGACCTTGCACCGGACGACTACCGACGCGCGATGGCCCATCGCGATGACCGGCATTGGGTCTATCACCGGGCGGGGCTGCCGTGCCGCGTGTGCGGCACGCAGATCGCGCTCGAAGAGATGGCCGCCCGAAAACTGTACTGGTGCCTGTCCTGTCAACGATGACCTGTGCGGACCCGCGCTCCTACCCTGGTCACATGAGCGAATCCGGCGGGTCGGTGTGAACGTCGGCGAGGACGTCGACGTCATCGCCGACGCGCGCGTCGTGCTGCCGGCCACTCCGCTGCCACTCGGTGACGAACCGCACGACGTGCACCTGCGCGGGGGAGTCGTGGCCGACATCGCTCCCGCGGGTGCGCTGCCGCGACGAGGCCGGGTACTCGATGCCGCCGGCGGATGGCTCATCCCCGGGCTCTGGGATCATCACGTGCACGTCATGCAATGGGCACTGGTCGCCGAGCGGATGCCGTTGCGACATGCAGAGAGCGCCATGCATGCCGCGGCGCTCATGTCGTCGGTGCCGGTGCGCTCCGACGGCCGCCGCATCGGCACCGGATACCGCGACGCCCTCTGGAACGACGCTCCCGATCTCGCCACGCTCGATGCCGCCACGGGCGAGGTGCCCACGTACCTCATCAACGCCGATGTGCACAGTGTGTGGCTCAATTCGGCGGCCCTGCGACGTGAGGGGATCGGCGACCCCGGCGACGGGGTGCTGCGGGAGGAACCGGCGTTCGCGATCTCCCGCCGCCTCAACGCCGTCGATCCCACGGGAGTCGACAGATCCGTGGCGTCGGCTGCGCGGGATGCCGCGGCGCGCGGGCTCGTCGGCGTGGTCGATCTGGACATGGCCTGGAACGAGCAGTCGTGGCAACGGCGCACCGCATCCGGCTTCGATCTGCTGCGGGTGGACTTCGGCATCTATCCTGCCGACCTGGAACGCGCGATCGAGGCGGGGCTGCGCACGGGCGCCCCGCTGCGCGGCGCGAACACCGATCTGGTGCGCGTCGGTCCGGTGAAGGTGATCAGCGACGGCTCCCTCGGCACCCGCACCGCGGCCTGCTCCCATCCCTACACGGGCGCGACGGGTGTCGGCATCAGCGCGGGCGGTGCCCGCGGCGGAGGCGCCATGACCGTGGAGCCCGCCGACGTCGAACGCATCATGGCTGCGGCCACCGCGGGCGGCCTGACGTGCGCCATCCACGCGATCGGCGACGTCGCGGTCTCGCATGCGCTCGACGCATTCACGCGAACCGGTGCCGCGGGCTCGATCGAGCACGCACAGCTTGTGGCCCATGCGGATCTGCCCCGCTTCGCGCGGGTGGGCGTTGCGGCCAGCGTGCAGCCCGAGCATGCGCTCGACGACCGCGACATCAGCGATCGCGAATGGGCGGCGCAGACCGCGCTGGCCTACCCGCTCAGGTCGCTGGCCGATGCGGGGGCGACGGTGCTGTTCGGCTCCGACGCGCCCGTCGCCGATCTCGACCCGTGGGCCGGGATCGCTGCCGCGGTGTACCGGGCGCGCGCCGGAGGACCGGCGTGGCACCCGGAGGAGACGGTGTCCGTCGCCACGGCGCTACAGGCATCGACGCGCAGCGGAACGCCGGGGGCCGATCGCACGGCACCCGGCGTGCGGGCCGACTTCGCGCTGTGCGCCACGGATCCGCGTGCCGCGGACGAGCAGCACCTGCGCGACATGCAGGTGGCGGCGACGCTCTTGGGCGGACGCCTCACCCACCTGGTCTAAGGCGTCTCGAGGCTATTCCGCGACGTGTGCGACGAGGAACCAGCGGTCCTTCTCGAGGCCGCGCTTGATCTCGATCGCGACGTCCTGGCTTGTCAGGTCCATCTCGTCCAGACCTGCGACCGCCGCGTCGAGATCGGCGAGGATCGCGTCGATGTCCGCGATGACGGCTCGCACGATCTCGTCGGACTTCGTGAAGCCGGCGGCGACCTGGGTGGCCTCCACCTTGCTCGCGATCGTCGTGAGACGCGCGTCGATCGGAAGCCCCAGTGCGACGATGCGCTCCGCGGCGGTGTCGGCCCAGTCCCGCGCGTGGTCGACCACGACGTCGAGGAACTCGTGGACGCCGACGAAGTTCGCCCCGCGCACGTGCCAGTGGGCCTGCTTGCCGTTGACGCTGAGAGCCTGCAGGCCGAAGACGACGGGGGAGAGGAACTGTGCGGCCGCCGACGCGACGTTCGGGTCAGCTGCAGTCGTGGAAACCGTGTGCGTGTTGGTCATGATGTTTCCCTCCGGCCGCGGGTCTCGCGGCTCATCTGAACCCAACGCTACTCACGCCCACGCATTCCGCAAGCAAGCTGAGCCTGGGCTTACCGCCCCGGAACGGCGCGGAAATACGGGCCTTCGGCGCTCCACCGAGTAGCGTCATCTGGTGCCCTCCGCAGATCATCGTTTCGGTCCCCAGAACTTGGGTGCGCCCGCGCGTCCGGTGCAGCGTCAGCCGCCGGGGCGCTCGCCCGAACACGCGGAGCCCGCGCGGTTCATCCCGCACGTGCAGGGGCTGCGCGCGATCGCCGTGCTGATGGTCGTGCTCTACCACTTCTGGCCCGGGCGCCTCTCGGGCGGGTATGTCGGCGTCGACGTCTTCTTCGTCATCTCGGGGTTTCTGATCACCGCGCACCTGATGCGCGAGCTTCAACAGACCGGAGGCGTGCGGCTGGCCCAGTTCTGGGCGCGACGCGCCCGCCGCCTGCTTCCGGCGGCGCTCCTGGTTCTGCTGTTCAGCGCGATCGTGGTCTCGATCCCCGCGCTGTTCCCGCTCTCGGGGCTGCCCGCCGAGATTCGCGAGATACTGGCGGCCACCTTCTACGTCGAGAACTGGTACCTCGCGCTCAGCTCGGCGGACTACCTCGCACTCACCGGTGAACCCACGACCGTTCAGCACTACTGGTCGCTGTCGCTCGAGGAGCAGTTCTATCTGATGTGGCCGCTGATCCTGCTCGCGGCGGCCTGGGCCGGTGTGCGCTGGTTCTCCGGCGATCGTCGCCGCGCGGCAGTGCTCGCGATCGCCGTCGTGACGGCGGCATCCCTCGTCTTCAACATCGTCTTCACGATCACCGACCCCGCGCCGGCGTACTTCGTCACCTTCGGCCGGATGTGGCAGTTCGGTGTCGGGGCGCTGATCGCCCTCGTCCCGATGCTGCGCGTGCGCCACGCGGTGGGCAGCTTCGTCCTCGGCTGGGGGGGAATCGGCGCGCTGCTGTACGCGGCGTTCGCCTTCGACGGTCAGACCCCGTTCCCGGGCTACATGGCGCTCATTCCCACACTGGGTGCCGCAGCGGTCATCGCCGCCTCGCGCACAGAACACTGGTGGTACCCGACGCGGGTGCTGTCGGTGCGCCCGGCGCAGTTCGTCGGCGACATCTCGTACAGCCTCTACCTCTGGCACTGGCCCCTGATCGTGATCGCGCCATCGGTGCCGTTCTGGGGTCTGACGATCTATCACCGCGTCGCGCTGCTCGCGCTCTGCTTCGTGCTCGCCTGGCTCACCAAGCGGTTCGTCGAGGACCCGGTGCGCGCCTGGAAGACCCTGACGTCACGTCCGCCGCGCGTCACGTTGTGGGCCTCGCTCGCCGCGATGCTGCTGGTGGCGTCCGTCGCCGGAGGGGGCTGGGTGGCCAATGCGTCGTCGTACCGGGCCGGAGTGGAGGCGATCGAGCAGACACGCGAGAACCCGCCGGAGTGCTTCGGTGCCGCCAGCGTGCTCGATCCGGCCTGTGCGGGGGTGGAGTTCGGCGACGTGGTGCTGCCCTCGCCCGGCTTCGCCGCGGCGGACCGACCCGCCGCCGAGGAGTGCTTCGTGCAGCTGAACGACACGCGAGCCGTGACGTGCGAATTCGGGGTGGACGACCCGGACGCGCCCCACATCGTGCTGATCGGCGACAGTCACGCCTATCAGCTGCTCACGAGCGTCGACGCGATGGCGCAGCGCAACGGATGGCGCGTGACCACGCTGTTCAAGGGTGCGTGTCCGTGGAGCACCGCACCGCTGTCGAGCACCGGTACGTTCGGCGCGGCCTGCGAGCAATGGCGGCAGAACGCGCAGCGCGAACTCGAAGCGCTGGAGCCCGACGCCGTTCTCACGGCCGGTCTGGCGACGACCCCGTTCGCCGCGACGGATGGAGAGTCGTCCTACGAGACCGCGGTTGCGGGCTACCGCGAGGCGTGGCGCACGATGACCGACCGCGGTGTGCCTGTCGTGACCGTCGTCGACAACCCCACCTGGGAGGACGACCCGAACACGTGCCTGCGCATCCGCGCCATCGCGGAATGCGCCGGTGACCGCGACGAGGTGCTGGCGGCATCCGATCCCATCAGGGAGGCCGCGGAGGGGATGCCGGGCGTCACGCTGCTCGATTTCACCGAGGTGTACTGCGACGAGGAGATCTGCTCCCCGGTTGTCGGGGGCGCGAACGTGTATCGCGATCGCGACCACCTGACGGTCACGTTCGTGGACACCCTCGCGCCGGAATACGAGCGGGCCCTGCGCGTCGCGCTCGGGCGGGACGGCTCGCTGACGCAATAGTCTCGAGGACATGACGATCGCCGCCGATTCCACCGTCCTCGCGCTCGACTCCGCCGCGCCGCTGATCCATGAGACCGCCTTCGTCGCACCGGGAGCGCGCATCGTGGGAGCCGTCACGCTCTCTCCGGGCGCGAGCGTCTGGTACAACGCGGTCCTGCGGGGCGACTCCGCGTCGATCACCGTCGGGGAGGGCAGCAACCTGCAGGACAACGTGTCGGTGCACGTGGATGCCGGGTCGCCCGTCGTCATCGGCGCGAACGTCTCGGTCGGTCACAATGCCGTCGTGCACGGATGCCGGATCGGCGACGGCTCGCTCATCGGGATGGGCAGCGTCGTGCTCTCAGGCGCGGTCATCGGCGAGGGATGCCTCGTCGCCGGCGGAGCCGTGGTGCTCGGCGGCACGGAGGTGCCGGACGGTTCGCTGGTGGCCGGTGTGCCCGCGAAGGTCCGCCGCGAGCTGACGGACGAGGAGCGCGCGGACATCCAGCGCAATGCCGAGGTCTACCGCGCGCACACGTCGCGTCACGCCGCCGCCATCACTGCGTCGTAGGCGGGGGGAGGCCTGCTTGCTGCGAAAAGGCAAGCCCCTGGCGCCCAGCACGCCCCGGGTGGTTGATGGTCGGCATGACTGGAATTCCCGACCCCGTGCAGATCTACGAGCGAGCGACGTCGGAAGGGGAGCGCCGCCTCGGCATGCCTCCACTCGAGAAGATGTCGAGTGGGTTCATCGCGGGGATCACGATCGTCTTCGGTGTCGTCGCCCTCGGCATGGCGGAGGCCGACGTTGCACCCGCCTTCGGCGGGGGCCCGGCGGCGCTCGCCGGGGCGCTGGCGTTCGGGACGGGCTTGGTCTTCGTGGTGGTGGGACGGACCGAGCTGTTCTCGGAGAACTTCTTCGATCCGGTCGCGTCGGCGATCTCGGCGCGGCGCGCGAGACGGTGGCTCGCGCTGCTTCAGCTCTGGGTGCTCGTCCTGATCTTCAATCTGCTCGGTGGCGCCGTCATGGCGGCGGTGTTCATCGTGCCGGGGGCGCTGCCCGAAGGAGCGCCCGAGGCTCTCGTGAGCGTTGCGGAGGACGTCGCCGCCAAGAGCGGATGGGCGACACTGGCCAGGGGTGTCGCCGCGGGCACGCTGATCACGCTGCTGTCGTACCTGCTCAATGCGACCAGGACGGTGGGGACGCGCGCGATGCTCGCCTACATCGTCGGGGTCTTCCTCGCGCTCGGTCCGTTCGACCACGTCGTCGTCTCCGCCCTCCACCTGCAGATCGGCCTGTGGTTCGGGGGCGACGTCGACTACGGAGACATCGTGTCGAACATCGCGATCGCGGGATCTGGAAACGTCCTCGGCGGTGTGCTGCTCATGACGCTGACGCACCTCGCTCAGAAGATCGGCGCGACGCGAGGGGGCTGAGCGTCCGCCATCCGCCCCGGCCACGCGGATCCGCACAGCGCGCAGCATCCCTACTGAAGACTTGCCGTGAGACGGCACACGTTGTCGATGTACTTCTGCCGTAGGGGCCGCGACATCCATTCGTCAAGCCCGAGCGTCGAGCTGTCGTCCTCGTAGGCCGCGACGACGGTGTCCATGCGCCGCACGAAATCCCGATCGCACACCATCAGATCGAGCTCGAGGTTCAGCGCGAACGAGCGCATGTCGACGTTCGACGAGGCGATGATGGCGACGTCTTCGTCGATGAGCAGGAACTTGGAATGGAGGATGTACGGCGGTCTGTGGCGGTGGATCGTCACTCCCGCCCGCAGCAGCATCTCGTAGTAGGAGCGCTGGGCCCGATGCGTCAAGGGGTGGTCCGAGGCCTCGCCCACGTACAGTCGCACGTCGACCCCCCGCTGCGCGGCCGTGGTGAGGGCGACGAGCGTGGACTCCTCGGGCACAAAGTACGGAGAGGTCATGATGATCCGCGTCCGCGCGCTGTAGAACAGCTGGCTGAACAGACGCAGGTTGGCCTCCTCGTCCTTGCCGGGATTGTCCCCGGCCCCGCTCGGCAGCACCTGACACAGGATGCGCCCTGGCCCAGTCATCGGAGCGGGGGCTGCAGGCGGGGCCGGTGGAACGGCGTCGCCGCTCTCGGATGACCAATCGGCGAGGAAGACGGCATCCACATGCGCGACGACGGGACCCTCGACGCGCAGCATGAGGTCTCGCCACTGCAGATGTTTGCGCAGGTTCTTCTTCTTGTTGTAGCTCGCGTCGATGAGGTTCTGGGAGCCGACGAATGCGACTTCGTCGTCGATGACGGCGATCTTGCGATGATTGCGGATGTCGGGACGTTGGTACTCGCCCCGCCAGGGGCGGACCGGCAGCATGCGATGCCACGGGATGCCGCCGCGGTCGAGCCGGCGCACGAGCTGCGCGTAGCCCGGGAAGCCGAGGCTGCCGATGTGGTCCATGAGAACCTTCACCTCCACCCCGCGCGCGTGGGCCTTCTCGACGGCGCGTATCAGGGGCTCCGTGCTCGCGTCCGCCGCGAAGATGTAGAACTGCAGGTGCACCGCACGGCGCGCCCCCTCCACCGCCCGGGTGATGCGCTCGAGCGAGGCGGTGTAGTCGATCAGCACCTCGGCTGCGTATGCCGGGACCAGCGGCAGCCCGGTGAGACGGCGGTTGAGCCGCACCGCATCACGCACCCACTCCGGCAGCGCCGCCGAATGGTCGGCCGCGCCGGACGGAGCCGACCAGTCCGCGCGGCCCCCGGCATCATCGACGCCTGCGATGGTCGGCACGGCGGCCTGACGGCGCCGGCGCGGCTCCGGCAGCGCGAGTCTTCCGATCACGAGGTAGAGCACGACGCCGACGATCGGGACGAAGAAGATCGCCAGCAGCCATCCCCAGGCGGCGGAGGGTCGACGGTTGTGCGGCACGACGCCGAGCGCGACCACGCGGATGATCATGTCGATGGTGAGCGCGAGGGCGCTGAACCACAGGGGAGGGCTCCAGGAGAGAAAAGAGGGACTGAGCATCCGCCGGTTCGCTTCACCTCGCGGCCGCACGGAGGACCGGGAGGCGCGTGGGTCTCATCGTCCCGGCTCGACGTGCACGACCTTGGTCCGGGTCATCTCATCGAGCAGGCCAGGCCCGTAGCCGAAGCCGGTTCCGCTCGCGCCGCGTGGCTGCGCGGAACCGCCCGGCGCCCCACCGAAGACCGCGTTGACCTTGACGGTGCCGACATCGAGGCGTGCGATGGCCGCGTGGATGTGGTCGGGGTCGCGAGAGAGCACGGCGGCCGCCAGCCCGTAGCGATCGTCCGCCGCGAGCTCGAGCGCTTCATCGAAGCTCTGCACGATGCGCACGGCGGCGACGGGCCCGAACGTCTCCTCGCGCATGACCGCCATGGACGGTGAATACCCGGAGAGCACTGTGGCGGGGTAGTACGCGCCGGGGCCGTCGGGCTTCTCTCCTCCCGTCAGGGCACGCGCGCCGGCTTCGACCGCATCCGAGACCTGCGCGTGCACCGATTCGCGCAGCACCTCGTCGACGAGTGGCCCGAACGATGCCGAACCGGTGAGTGCGTCCGCCTCGGCCACGAGCGCGTCGAGGAACGACTCGGCGATCTCGGCATGCACGAAGACGCGCTCGACCGACGTGCAGATCTGCCCGACGTTGGCGAACGCCCCGAGCGCGGCCTGCTCCGCCGCCCAGGCGACATCCACCCCGGCGTCGACGATCAGCGCGTCGTTGCCGCCGTTCTCGCGGATCACGTGCGCACCGGTCAGCGCCGCCGCGCGGGCGATCCGCTCCCCGGCGCGCGTCGAGCCCACGTGAGCGATCATCGCCACGCCGGGCTCGGCGACCAGTCGGGCGCCCGTCTCGGCGTCGCCGTCCACCGTGACCATCGTGCCGGCGGGGAGCGCGTCCGCGATGAGATCCGCCAGCATCCGGCCGACGTGGGGGCATCTCTCACTGGGCTTGTGGACGACCGTGTTGCCCGTGACGAGCGCTGCGCCTATCAGGCCGGCGGGCACCGCGACCGGATCATTCCACGGCGTGATCACGGCGACGACTCCGCGTGGCTCGGCGACCGTGTAGTCGATCGCGGTCGGCGCACCGCGCAGCGCGCGTCCCGTGTGCAGGGGGCCGAGCTCGGCGTACTGCGTGAAGGTCGCGATCGCTGCGCGAACTCCCTCCAGCGCCTGCTCGAACGGCTTGCCGGTCTCGCGCTCGTTCATCTCGGCCAGCTCGCGCTCTTGCCGGCGCAGGGTGTCCGCGATGACGTGCAGCGCCGCCCCTCGGTCGGCCGGCGGCGAGGCAGACCAGGCGGGCAACGCCGCGGAGGCCGCGGACACGGCACGCGCCACCTCGGCGTCGTCTGACCGCCGGACCGAGCCGACGGCACCCCCGTTGCGAGGATCGGTGATCGTCATCCAGGCCTCCTCGGCCGGACCGGATGACGCCATGCGGCCGGTCGGCAGGGTGCGGTCGCGGGAAGCGCGCGCGAAATCGATCGTCATACCTCCCCGCTACCCACCTGGTGGGTCATTCACACGTGGCGGCGGAAGCGTCAGACTCCGTCGGGGGAGCGGATCGAAGAACAATGCGAAGTGGAGGGGATGACGGGAATCGAACCCGCACCATCAGTTTGGAAGACTGAGGCTCTACCATTGAGCTACATCCCCGCGCGCGGCGTGCCGCAGCATCCGCCACTCTACCGGAAGCCGAGCCGAGGCCGCGTCACCGCGTGACACAGCACGCGGATGGGGCGCCCGCCACGCCGGAATGAGGCGCCGCGGCGCACGTCGGCTAGACTTCTCGGGGCCGTTCGTGTCCGCGCGGCAGCGTGGTCCCGCCCGGGGCGTAGCTCAGCTTGGTAGAGCGCCCGCTTTGGGAGCGGGAGGCCGCAGGTTCAAATCCTGTCGCCCCGACACACGCGCCCGAATGGACACCACTCTCACAGACCTGCACCCGCCGCGCTTTTCGCGTGTGCGATCCATCACGAGGAGAACAACCAGCATGGTGAACAGCACCGTCGAGCAGCTCAGCCCCACCCGCGTGAAGCTGCGCATCACGGTCACGCCCGACGAACTCAAGCCGAGCATCACGCACGCGTACGAGCACATCGGCAAGGACGTCCAGGTGCCCGGCTTCCGCAAGGGCAAGGTGCCCGCCCCCATCATCGACCAGCGCGTCGGTCGAGGCGCGGTCATCGAGCACGCCGTCAACGAGGGACTCGACGGGTTCTTCCGCGAGGCCGTCACGGAGCACAACATCCGCATGGTGGGCCGCCCGGCCGCCGACATCGTCGAGTGGCCCAACGAGAAGGACTTCACCGGCGACCTGCTCGTCGACGTCGAGGTCGACGTGCGCCCCGAGGTCACCGTCCCGGACCTGTCGGAGATCACTCTCACGGTCGACGCCGTCGAGGTCGACGAGGCCGCGGTCGACAAGGAGCTCGACGAGCTGCGCGCTCGCTTCGGCACCCTCGCCACCGTCGACCGCCCGGCGAAGACGGGTGATTTCGTCGAGCTCGACCTCGTCGCCACCATCGAGGGCAACGAGATCGACCGTGCCGGCGGCGTGTCGTACGAGCTCGGCTCGGGCGAACTGCTCGAAGGCATCGACGACGCCATCGAGTCCCTGACCGCGGGGGAGGAGACGACGTTCCGCTCGAAGCTCGTCGGCGGCGAGCACGCCGGCGAAGAGGCCGAGGTCACCGTGAACGTCAAGGCCGTGAAGGAGCGGGAGCTTCCCGAGGCCGACGACGACTTCGCGCAGATGGCGAGCGAGTTCGACACGATCGCAGAGCTGCGCGACAGCCTGCGCGAGCGCGCGGGTGAGCAGTCACTGTTCACCCAGGGCTCCGCAGCCCGCGACAAGCTCATCGAGACGCTGCTCGAGCAGATCGAGATCCCCGTTCCCCCGAAGGTCGTCGAGGACGAGGTGCACGCCCACCTCGAGAACGAGGGCCGTCTCGAAGACGACGAGCACCGCGCCGAGGTCACGGAGGCCAGCGAGAAGCAGTTCCGCACGCAGGTGCTGCTCGACACCATCGCCGAGCAGTCCGACGTGCAGGTCTCGCAAGAGGAGCTGTCGCAGTACATCATCCAGTCGGCAGCCCAGTACAACATGGCGCCGCAGGAGTTCATGCAGGCGCTGCAGCAGGGCAACCAGCTGCCGGCCCTGGTCGGCGAGGTCGCGCGCAACAAGGCACTCGCGATCGCCCTCGGCAAGGTGTCCGTCGTCGACACCGCCGGAAAGACCGTCGACCTGTCGGCTTTCGCCGCCGTCGAGGACGACGAACAGGCCGACGACGAGGCCGAGACGGACGATGCTGACGTCAGCGAGGGCACGGACGAGACCGCCCCCGCCGCAGACGCCGAGGATGCCGAACCGGCTGAGCCGGCCGAGAAGCCGGCCACGCGCAAGGAAGCCAAGAAGAAGGCCGAGTCGGCCGAGTAGTTCACGGGCGAAGGGGGTGGGTGCCACGGCATCCACCCCCTTCGTCGTCTGCCCCCAACCCGCCGTGATCTGCCCAGGGCGAACACGACCGTCCGGCCGAAGGCGCCCCGGTAGGGTCATAACGACGCACCATCGAATGGAGTGAGAATGGCCGCTGAACCCCTGGTCGCCACGAGTGTCTTCGACAGACTGCTGAGAGATCGCATCATCTGGCTGGGCTCGGAGGTGCGCGACGAGAACGCCAACGAGATCTGCGCGAAGATCCTCCTGCTCGCCGCCGAGGACTCGCACAAGGACATCTACCTGTACATCAATTCGCCCGGCGGCTCGATCACCGCCGGTATGGCGATCTACGACACGATGCAGTTCGTCCCGAACGACATCGTCACCGTCGGCATCGGCATGGCCGCCTCGATGGGCCAGCTGCTGCTGACCAGCGGCACCAAGGGCAAGCGCTACATCACGCCCAACGCCCGAGTGCTGCTGCACCAGCCGCACGGCGGCTTCGGTGGTACCGCCAGCGACATCCAGACCCAGGCCCAGCTGATCGTGTCGATGAAGAATCGGCTCGCCGAGATCACGGCCGAGCAGACCGGCAAGTCCGTCGAGCAGATCAACGAGGACGGGGACCGGGACCGCTGGTTCACGGCCGACGAGGCGCTCGAGTACGGCTTCGTCGACCACATCCGCGAGCACGCCATGGACGTCACCGGCGGCGGCGGCACGGCGGCGTGAGGCCCGAGGCGAGAGAGAAGGACGAACAAGCGATGCACACCCCCACCTTCGAGCAGCCCTCGAGCGGACGCATGGGCCCCCAGGGCCTGCAGACGCCGGGATCGCGCTACATCCTCCCGCAGTTCGAGGAGCGCACGGCCTACGGCTACAAGCGACAGGACCCCTACAACAAGCTCTTCGAGGACCGCGTCATCTTCCTGGGAGTCCAGGTCGACGACGCATCCGCCGACGACGTGATGGCGCAGCTCCTGGTGCTCGAGAGCCAGGACCCCGACCGCGACATCATCATGTACATCAACTCGCCCGGCGGCTCCTTCACCGCGATGACGGCGATCTACGACACGATGCAGTACGTCTCGCCGCAGATCCAGACGGTCGTGCTCGGCCAGGCGGCCTCGGCGGCCGCCGTGCTGCTGGCTGCGGGAGCGCCCGGCAAGCGCCTGGCCCTCCCCAACGCCCGCATCCTGATCCACCAGCCCGCCATGGGCGAGGCGGGACACGGTCAGGCGTCCGACATCGAGATCCAGGCGCAGGAGATCCTGCGCATGCGCACCTGGCTCGAGCAGACGCTCTCGGACCACTCCAAGCGCACTGTCGCAGAGGTCAACAAGGACATCGACCGTGACAAGATCCTGGGCGCGCACGAGGCGATGGAGTACGGACTCGTCGACCAGGTGCTCAGCACGCGCAAGCGCACGCCTGCCGCGATCACCAAGTAGGCAACGACAGTGAAGCCCCGGCATCCTCGTCTCAATGCGACCGGATGTCGGGGCTTCCTATTAGGCTCGACACACAGCATCTGTCCAGGCGGGCACGCACGAGGAGGAGCCTGATGGCACGCATCGGAGAGAGCGCCGACCTGTTCAAGTGCTCGTTCTGTGGAAAGAGTCAGAAGCAGGTCGTGCAACTCATCGCCGGTCCCGGCGTGTACATCTGCGACGAATGCGTCGAGTTGTGCAACGAGATCATCGAAGAGCGGATGGCGGAGTCCGAGTCGGGCGTCGTCACCGACTTCGATCTGCCGAAGCCGCGCGAGATCTTCGCTTTCCTCGACGAGTACGTCGTCGGCCAGAACGACGCCAAGCGCGCACTGTCGGTCGCGGTCTACAACCACTACAAGCGCGTCCGCGCCCACGGCGAGATCACCTCGGCAGAGCAGCGCGCCGAAGAGGTCGAGGTCGCCAAGAGCAACATCCTGCTGCTCGGTCCGACCGGCTGCGGCAAGACCTACCTCGCCCAGACCCTGGCGAAGCGACTGAACGTGCCGTTCGCGGTCGCGGACGCCACCGCCCTCACCGAAGCGGGATACGTCGGCGAAGACGTCGAGAACATCCTGCTCAAGCTGCTGCAGGCGGCCGATTTCGACACGAAGCGGGCCGAGACCGGCATCATCTACATCGACGAGGTCGACAAGGTGGCCCGCAAGGCCGAGAACCCGTCCATCACCCGCGACGTCTCGGGCGAGGGCGTGCAGCAGGCCCTCCTGAAGATCCTCGAGGGCACGGTGGCGTCGGTGCCGCCGCAGGGCGGGCGCAAGCATCCGCATCAGGAGTTCATCCAGATCGACACGACGAACGTGCTGTTCATCGTGGCGGGGGCTTTCGCCGGGCTCGAGGACATCATCTCGTCGCGCGTGGGCAAGCACGGCGTGGGGTTCGGTGCACCGCTGCAAGAGAAGGATGCCGTGTCAGACCTCTTCGGCGAGGTGCTGCCCGAGGACCTGCACAAGTTCGGCCTGATCCCGGAGTTCATCGGTCGTCTGCCGGTCGTGGCTTCAGTTGCGCCCCTCGATCGCGAGGCCCTCGTCGAGATTCTCACCGAGCCGCGCAACGCCCTCGCCAAGCAGTATCAGCGCATGTTCGAACTCGACGACGTCGACCTCGAGTTCGAGCGGGAGGCGCTCGAGGCGATCGCCGAGCTCGCCGTCCGGCGCAAGACGGGTGCTCGCGGGCTTCGAGCCATCCTCGAGGACGTGCTGGGGCCCATCATGTTCGAGATTCCCTCGACCGAGAATGTGGCGAAGGTGGTCGTCACGCGCGCTGCCGTCGACGACGGTGCGCCGCCCACCCTGGTGCTCCGCGAGAAGCGCAAGAGCGCGTAGCCGCGTCACCCCAGAAGCGCGAGCGGATGCCGGGTCCTCAGGGTCGGGCCCTCAGGCGAAGGTGTCGTCCGGGTCGTGCTGCACCACGACGGCCCCGGTGCGGTCCTTCGTCACGATGACGCCCGTGTCGAGTTCGGCCACGGGGCGTCCCTCCAGCCACGTGAGCGTCCAGCGCGGCGCGGGCCCTGCCGTGCCGACCGAGAGGGCCTCGACGTGCGCGATCGGTCCCCATAAGTCTTCGGGCACCGATGCGGGCGGCTGAGCTCCAGCCGTCCATCGCGTTCCCATCTGCATGTCAAACCTCCCCAGGCGTATCGAGGTCGATCACCACGACCTGGGTCGTGGGCGCCTCCGTGAACTCGATGCTACGCACCCGGCCGACCGCGCGCAGGTCGTTCTCCGCCGCCTTCAGCGCCGTGAGCACCGGCCCGGGGGCGCCGAGCACGAGGCGTGAGACGGGCGTCTTCTGCGAGACCTTCGCCTCGGTCTTCGCACGTCTGACCACGATGAGCGCTTCGCCGGCGGCTTCGAGCACCGCGGCGTCACCGGGCACGCCCGACGACTGGGGCCAGCCGGCTTCGTGCACCGAGCCTTCGGCGAACCACGACCACGCCTCTTCGGCGGCGAACACGAGCACAGGCGCCAGCAGTCGCAGCAGCGTCGAGAGCGCGGTCCGCAGTGCGAGGGCGGCCGACGCCTGCCCGGGGTCGGCCGGATCGTACGCGCGTTCCTTGACCATCTCGAGGTAGTCATCGCAGAAGGTCCAGAAGAACGACTCCGTGACCTCCAGTGCGCGCGCATGGTCGTAGCCCTCGAGGGCGGTGGTCGCCTGCGCGATCACGCGATCCAGCGCGGCCAGCATCGAGGCATCGAGCGGTTCGGTGATCCGGGCTTCGTCGGGAACCGGGAAGGTCAGCACGAACTTCGCCGCGTTGAGCACCTTGATCGCCAGGCGCCGGCCGATCTTGATCTGCGTCGGGTTCTGCGGGTCGAAGGCGGCGTCGGTTCCGAGCCTGCTGGATGCCGCCCAGTAGCGCACGGCGTCCGAGCCATGCTTTGCGAGGATGTCGGCGGGGGTGACGACATTGCCCTTGGACTTGGACATCTTCTTGCGGTCGGGGTCGACGATGAAGCCCGAGATGGCGGCATCCGTCCACGGGGCACGGTCATCTTCGAGGGCGCTGCGCAGCAGCGTCGAGAACAGCCAGGTGCGGATGATGTCCTGGCCCTGGGGACGCAGGTCGAACGGTGCGACGAGCTGCCAGAGGTCGTCATCGCGCTGCCATCCGCCCGCCAGCTGCGGGGTGAGGCTCGACGTCGCCCAGGTGTCGAGCACGTCGGTCTCGGCCTCGAATCCGCCGGGTCGCCCGCGCTGCGCCTCGGTGTAGCTCGCGGGAGCATCGGCGGTGGGGTCGATCGGCAGGCTCGCGGCATCCGGCGTCAGCACGCGGCTGTAGTCGCGCTGGCCCGCGTCGTCGAGGCCATACCAGACCGGGATCGGCACGCCGAAGAACCGCTGCCGCGATACGAGCCAGTCGCCCGTGAGGCCGTTCACCCAGTTCTCGTAGCGCACGCGCATGAAGTCGGGGTGCCACTGGATCTGCCTGCCCAGTTCGATCAGCCGTTCGCGCAGCTGCTCGTCCCGTGCGCCGTTGCGGATGTACCACTGTCGTGTCGAGACGATCTCGAGGGGGCGGTCGCCCTTCTCGAAGAACTTGACCGCGTGGGTGAAGGGCTTCGGCTCGCCCACGAGCTCGCCGGATTCCGCGAGCAGCTCGACCATGCGCTTCTTGGCGCTGAAGACGGTCTTGCCGGCGATCTCCGCGTAGGCCGTGCGGGCCGCATCCGTCGCGAGGGCTTCGGGCGGATCGGCGAGCACGCGGCCGTCGCGCCCGATGATCGTGCGGTTCGGCAGGTCGAGCTCGCGCCACCAGATGATGTCGGTCACATCGCCGAACGTGCAGATCATGGCGATGCCCGAGCCCTTGTCCTGCTGCGCGAGCGGATGGGGGAGCACCGGCACCTCGACGTCGAAGAGGGGTGTGCGAACGGTGGTGCCGAACAGCGGCTGGTAGCGCTCGTCGTCGGGATGGGCCACCAGCGCCACGCATGCCGCGAGCAGCTCCGGGCGCGTGGTCTCGATGTGCACGTCGCCGCTGCCGTCGCTCTTGTGGAAGGCCAGGCGGTGATAGGCCGCGGGCTGATCGCGGTCCTCGAGCTCGGCCTGCGCGATCGCCGAGCGGAAGTCGACGTCCCACAGGGTCGGGGCGAGCGCCTGATAGGCCTCGCCACGCTCGATGCCGCGCAGGAACGCCAGCTGGCTCGTGCGGATCGTCTCGTCGGAGATCGTGCGGTAGGTCTGCGTCCAGTCCACGCTCAGGCCCAGGTCGCGCCAGAGCGACTCGAAGTGCTTCTCGTCCTCGACGGTGAGGCGCTCACACAGCTCGATGAAGTTGCGGCGGCTGATCGGCACCTGGTCCGCGGCCTTCGTGCTCTTGGTGTCGCCCTCGAAGGGCGGAGTGAAGTCCGGGTCATGGGGCAGCGACGGGTCGCAGCGCACGCCGTAGTAGTTCTGCACGCGCCGCTCGGTCGGCAGCCCGTTGTCGTCCCAGCCCATCGGATAGAACACCGACTTGCCGCGCATCCGCTCGAAGCGCACCTTGACGTCGGTGTGGGTGTAGCTGAAGACGTGCCCGATGTGCAGGCTGCCGCTTGCCGTCGGCGGGGGAGTGTCGACGCTGAAGACGCCGGGGCGACCGGATGCCGCGGCGGCCGCACGGTCGAATCGGTAGGTGCCGGCGGCATCCCACTTCTCGTCCCACTTGGCTTCCAGCCCCTCGAGGACGGGCTTGTCGGGGATCTCGGCCATGGTGCTCCTTGCGCGCTATGGACGGCACGGTGTGTGCGTGCCTGAGTGTGGGAATCCGCCGGACAGTCTACGCGGGGTGCACGGGTGGGCCGTGTGCCCCGGGGTGGCGCGGGGGCATGCGCCTCTGCTCGGCCGAGGGCCGTTGCCCGGCAGAGGGTCGACCTGCGCAGGCACGCCCTCTGCTCGGCACACCTCCTCGGCTGGGCAGAGGTGGGGAGACGTCCTCGGCGGCACGGGGCGACGCAGGGGCGGCATCGGCCTGTGGAGAGCCGGCTGTCCACCACTCGCCCCCGTGCGGCGTCATCCCCGATGCATCCGGGCGAGCATCGCTACATGACACAGGCGCGTGAACGGGCGGCGGCAGCAGCGGTGGGGGTCGTGCGGGCGCAGGGCGGCGTTGCACGAAGCGCGCGCCTCATCGAAGCGGGAACACCGAAGTGGGCGATCACGGATGCGGTGGCGCTCGGCCTGTTGGTCCGACTCCGTCGGGTCTGGGTGGCCACACCCGACGCCGACCGCGAACTCGTGGCCGCAGCGCGTGCGGGCGTCGTGCTCTCGTGCGTGACGGCTGCGAAACGCCGCGGCCTGTGGGTGCTCGACGCAGAGCACCTCCACGTCGCCGTGCACGCTCATTCCGGCGCCGTGCATGCCTCTGGGGCGACGGTGCACTGGAAAGCGCCCATCGTGCCACGACCTCCCGGCATCCTCGAGGATGCGCTCGAGAACGTGCTCGTGCTCGTCGCAGGGTGTCAGCCGCGCGAGGCCGCGCTGGCCGTGTGGGAGTCTGCGCTGCGTCAGCAGCTCGTCGACCCGTTGTCCCTCGAGCGGATGCCGCTGCCCGCCGCTGCGCGAGAACTGCTCGCATCGGCCTCGCCCTGGTCCGATTCCGGGGTCGAGACCTTCGTGGTGCCGCGTCTGCGGTGGATGCGCCTGCCGCTGCGGCGCCAGGTCTGGCTGGCCGGACACCGGGTGGACCTGCTGATCGGCGATCGGCTGGTGCTGCAGATCGACGGCGGCCACCACGTCGGAGCACAGCGCGAACGCGACATCGCCCACGACGCCGAGCTGCGACTGCGCGGCTACCACGTGATCCGGATCGGGTACTGGCAGGTGATCGAGCGCTGGCACGAGGTGCAGGACGTGCTGATGCGCGCGGTTGCCCAGGGACTCCACCGCGCGCCGGCCTCGTCCGGCCACCTCGGCTGAGCAGAGGGCCGTTGCCGAGGTGAGGGCGAGAACCGACGCTCCGGTCCTCGTCCGGGCAGAAGACCTCGGCCGAGCAGCGGCGGATGCCGCGGCATCCACAGCCGCACCGGGCCGCTAGAATCGAAAGCAACAGCGTCGATCCGGCCATCACCGGGGAGCCTTCGGAAGAACGGGGCCACGGCCCTCACTAGAACCGAGCGGGGCAGGCCCGTCACAGCCGCAGAGCAGAGGGGATGCCCCCGCCGGTCGGGTGCGCATCAAGCGGGGTGGTACCGCGGTCCGTGAGGATCGTCCCCGCCAGAGACCACCGACAGCATCTGCGAGCGAACATGACCTACCCCCGCCCCTCGGCCTTCGGGCCCGCCGCCGAGAGCGATGCGGATGCCGCAGCCCCGGCATCCGTGACGCCCTCCCCGCGCTTCCCCGAGATCGAGCGCGACGTGCTGGCCTTCTGGGAGCGCGATGACACGTTCCGCACGAGCATCGCCCAGCGCGAGGGCGCCGAGGAGTGGGTCTTCTACGACGGCCCGCCGTTCGCGAACGGCCTGCCCCACTACGGCCACCTGCTCACGGGCTACGCGAAGGACCTGTTCCCCCGCTTCCAGACGATGCGCGGCAAGAAGGTCGATCGGGTGTTCGGATGGGATACCCACGGCCTGCCCGCCGAGCTCGAGGCCATGAAGCAGCTCGGGATCACCGAGAAGGCCGAGATCGAGACGATGGGCGTCGACACCTTCAACGCGAAGGCGCGCGAGTCGGTGCTGGCCTACACCCGCGAGTGGGAGGACTACGTCACCCGTCAGGCGCGCTGGGTCGACTTCGAGCGGGGATACAAGACGCTCGACACGTCGTACATGGAGAGCGTGCTCTGGGCGTTCAAGACCCTCTACGACAAGGGCCTGGCCTACGAGGGCTACCGCGTGCTGCCCTACTGCTGGCGTGACGAGACGCCGCTGTCGACCCACGAGCTGCGCATGGACGACGACGTCTACAAGACGCGTCAGGACCCGTCCGTGACCGTCACGTTCCCCCTCGTCGGCGCAAAGGCCGAAGCCCTGGGGCTCACCGCCGTGCGGGCGCTGGCGTGGACGACGACGCCGTGGACGCTGCCCACGAACATGGCGCTGGCGGTGGGTCCCGACATCCGCTACGTCGTGCTGCCCGCCGGACCCGCCGGCGCCGCCGACGTGCACCACGCTCCCGACGGCACGGCCGATGACGCCGTCGAGGCCAGCGCGCACCGCTACCTGCTGGCTGAGGATCTGCTCGCCGGCTATGCGAAGGATCTGGGCTACGCCTCGGCCGACGAGGCGCGCGCCGCGGTCGACGCGACGATCGCAGGCGCGGAGCTCGAGAACGTCTCGTACGACCGGCTCTTCGACTACTACGCGGATGCCGAGACCTACGGCACCGAGAACGCCTGGCGCATCCTCGTCGACGACTACGTCACGACGACCGACGGCACCGGGATCGTGCACCAGGCCCCGGCCTACGGCGAGGACGACAAGCGCGTGAGCGAGGCGGCCGGCATCCCGACGATCCTGAGCCTCGACGACGGCGGACGTTTCCTCCCGGCCGTGACGGATGTCGCCGGCGAGCTGTGGATGGAGGCGAACACGCCGCTCATCCGGCTGCTGCGCCAGGGCGGCCGACTCCTGCGCATGGCGAGCTACGAGCACGCGTACCCGCACTGCTGGCGGTGCCGCAATCCGCTCATCTACAAGGCCGTGTCGAGCTGGTTCGTGCGGGTGACCGACTTTCGCGAACGGCTCGTCGAGCTGAACGAGCAGATCACGTGGGTGCCCGACAACGTCAAGCACGGCCAGTTCGGCAAGTGGGTCGAGGGCGCACGGGACTGGTCGATCAGCCGCAACCGCTACTGGGGCTCGCCCATCCCGGTCTGGAAGAGCGACGACCCCGAGCACCCCCGCGTCGATGCGTACGGATCGCTCGCGGACATCGAGCGCGACTTCGGGCGTCTGCCGCAGAACGAGTCGGGCGAGGTCGATCTGCATCGTCCCTACATCGACGAGCTGACCCGGCCCAACCCCGACGACCCCACGGGGCGGAGCACGATGCGACGCATCGAGGACGTGCTCGACGTCTGGTTCGACTCGGGTTCGATGCCGTTCGCGCAGGTGCACTACCCGTTCGAGAACCGCGAGTGGTTCGACACGCACGCCCCGGCCGACTTCATCGTCGAGTACATCGGGCAGACCCGCGGGTGGTTCTACGTGATGCACGTGCTCTCGGGCGCCCTGTTCGATCGGCCCGCCTACACCGGTGTGTCGTGCCACGGCATCGTGCTCGGCAGCGACGGCCAGAAGATGTCGAAGTCGCTGCAGAACTACCCCGACGTCAGCGAAGTGTTCGACCGCGACGGATCCGACGCGATGCGCTGGTTCCTGATGTCGAGTTCCGTGCTGCGCGGCGGCAACCTGGTCGTCACCGAGGAGGGCATCCGCGCCGGTGTGCGCGAGTTCCTCCTGCCGCTGTGGAACTCGTGGTACTTCTTCGCGACGTATTCGAACGCCGCTCGCGCCGGCGGCGACGACGCCGGGTCCGGCTATGAAGCCTCGTGGCGCACCGATTCGACCGACGTGCTCGACCGCTACATCCTCGCGCTCACGGGCGACCTCGTGCGCGAGGTGGCCCGCGACCTCGACGCGCTCGACTCGACGATGGCAGCGGCCAAGCTGCGCGACTTCGCCGAGGCGCTGACGAACTGGTACATCCGCCGCTCCCGCGACCGCTTCTGGCGCGGGGTCGACGACGACCCGCGCAGCCGCGAGGCCTTCGACACGCTCTACACGGTGCTCGAGACTCTCGCTCGCGTGGCCGCGCCCCTCATCCCGATCGTGTCCGAGCGGGTGTGGCAGGGGCTCACGGGCGGCCGCAGCGTGCACCTGCAGGACTGGCCCGACGCCGACGCGTTCCCGTCGGCCTCCGACATCCGCAGCGCGATGGACACGGTGCGCGAGGTCACGAACGTCGCCAACGCTCTGCGCAAGAAGGAGGGCAGGCGGGTGCGGCTGCCTCTTCCCGCGCTGACCATCGTGGTGTCGGATGCCGCCGGCCTGGCCCAGTTCGACGGCATCATCCGCGACGAGCTGAACGTCAAGCGCGTCGATCTGGTCGAGCTGCGTGAGGGAGCGGCCGCCGACTACGGCATCAGCCATCGCCTGAGCGTCAACGCCCGCGCCGCAGGACCGCGGCTCGGCAAGCAGGTGCAGCAGGTGATCGCAGCCGCCCGGTCCGGCGAGTGGACGCAGGAGGACGGTGTCGTGACGGCCGGCGGCATCGAGCTGCAGCCGGGGGAGTACGAGCTCGTTCTCGAGACCACCGGTCGGCCCGAGGGTGAGGCGCTCGCGCTTCTGCCGGGCGGCGGGTTCGTGCTGCTCGACACGGTCACCTCCGCCGAGCTCGAGGCCGAGGGGATCGCGCGCGATGTCATCCGCGCCGTACAGGACACGCGCAAGGCGGCGGGCTTCGACGTCAGCGACCGCATCGAGCTGCGGATCGTGTTCGACGACCAGCAAGACGCGGATGCCGTGGCCGCGGCGTTCGACGTCGCGGATGTCGCCGGCGAGACGCTCGCCGTCGAGTACCGACTCGGTACGGTCGGCGACACCCTGCGAGCATCGAGCCGATCGCACCTGGCCGGTGCCGCGGCATCCGAGCACGAGGCCGGATTCGCCGCCGGCATGTATGCCAACCGCGGTGCGTTCACCGTGGCCGTGGCGAGAACGGAGGAGGCGTCGTGAGCAGCGATCAGCAACGGGCAGACGCGGTCTACGACGCGCTGCTGCAGCGCCAGGGGGAGCAGTGGGTGCAGCCGCGGGTCGATCGCACCCGCCGCGTGCTCGACCTGCTGGGCGATCCACAGCGCGCATACCGCGTCGTGCATATAACGGGCACGAACGGCAAGACGTCGACCAGTCGCATCATCGAGAGCCTGCTTCGGTCGTTCGGGCTGAGCACGGGCACGTTCACGAGTCCGCACCTGGAGCGGTTCACCGAGCGCATCCTGCTCGACGGCGAACCGGTCTCGGATGCGGCCATCGCAGATGCGTGGGACGAGGTGGCTCCCATCGTCGAGATCGTCGATGCCGAGCTCGCCGAGCGGGGCGACGCCGCACTGACCTTCTTCGAACTGCTCACGGTGCTGGCCTTCGTCGTCTGCGCGGACGCCCCCGTGGACATCCTCGTGCTCGAGGTCGGCATGGGGGGATCGTGGGACTCCACCAATGCCGCGGACGGCGACGTGGCGGTGTTCACGCCGATCGACCTCGATCACGCCGATCGTCTCGGTTCGACGATTCGCGAGATCGCCGGCGTGAAGTCGGGCATCATCAAGGAGGGTGCCGCGGTCGTCTCGGCGGCGCAGCACCCGGATGCCGCGGCGGTGCTCGCCAAGGCCGCAGCGGAACACGGGGCGACGATCGCATTCGAAGGCGAGCAGTTCGCCCTGGCCTCCGACCGACTGGCGATCGGCGGTCAGCTCATCTCGGTGCGGGGACTCGCCGGAACCTACACCGACGAGTACCTGCCGCTCTACGGGGCGCACCAGGGACGCAACGCCGCCCTCGCGATCGCCGCCGTGGAGTCGCTCATCGGCGGGGCCACCCAGAAGATCGCGGGCGAGGTGCTCAGCGAAGGTCTCGCGGCGGTCGCGTCCCCGGGGCGCCTGCAGCTGATCGGCACCCACCCGACCGTGCTCGTGGATGCCGCGCACAACCCCCACGGCGCCCGGGCACTCGCCGAGGCGCTCGGCTCGGCATTCGCATTCGACGAATGGGCGCTCGTGCTCGGCGTCCTGGGCGACAAGGACGCCGCCGGCATCGTGCAGCAGATCGCCCCCATCGCGAGCGAGATCTTCGTGACGTCGCCCGATTCCGACCGCGCGGACGACCCGGAGCACCTCGCCGATCTGATCGAGGCGACCGGGGCTCGCGCGAGCGTGCACCGCGACCTCGAGGACGCGGTGGAATCCGCGCGCGCCTGGGCGGCGGCATCCGATTCGCGTGCGGTGATCGTGACCGGTTCGGTCGTGCTCGCCGGCGAGGCGATCGTGCTGGCGCAGCGCGCGGGATGGAAGGACCAGGCGTGAGCGCGCCGCGCACGCGTCGCTCCCTGACGGCGCAGCTCGCCGCCATCGTGCTCGTCTTCGAATCCGTCGTCGTGTTCCTCGGCGGCCTCGTCGCCTACGGCCTGCGCGTGCTTCCCGAGTCCGTCGCTCCCTGGTGGGGCATCGTCGGCGGTGCCGTCCTGGGCGTCGTGATGATCGCCACGGGCGGCGTGGCACACACCCGCGCCGGTATCGTCATCGGATGGGCGCTGCAGGGGCTCGTCGCACTCTCGGCCTTCCTTGTACCGGGGATGCTGCTGGTGGCCCTCGTCTTCGGGGGCATGTGGGCGTACGCCACGATTCAAGGACCCCGTATCGAAAGGCGTGCGCGTGACGCGGCGCCGGAAGGAGAATGACATGGCCACCGAAGAGACCCTGATCCTCATCAAGCCCGACGGCGTCGCGCGCGGGCTGACCGGCGAGATCCTCGGGCGCATCGAGCGCAAGGGGTACGTCCTCGCGGATATGAAGCTCGTCCAGCCCGATCGTGCGCTTCTGGAGCGGCACTACGCCGAGCACGCCGGCAAGCCGTTCTTCGAGCCGCTGATCGAGTTCATGCTGTCGGGCCCGTCCGTCGCCGTGCGTGCCACGGGGAACCGCGTGATCGAGGGGTTCCGCTCGCTCGCGGGAACGACCGAGCCGACCACGGCAGCGCCGGGGACCATCCGTGGCGATCTGGGACGTGACTGGGGCCTGAAGGTGCAGCAGAACCTGGTGCATGGCTCCGACAGCCCCGAGTCGGCCGCGCAGGAGCTGGAGATCTGGTTCGGCTAGCGGGAGTCAGAACAGGTTCGCGAGCACGTCGAGCCGCACCTGGGCGATCACGGCGACGATCGCGTAGCTGACGACGGCCAGCAGCGGCAACCAGCCCATCAACGACCCCGCCGCACGACGGACGGGGGCGGGGGCGGGCAGGATGCCGGAGCGCAGCACGTGCAGCGACACGGCGTAGAAGCTGGGAATCGTGACGACCCAGGTCACCATGCACCACGGACACAGCGTGCCGAGGACGAAGATGCTCTGGGTGATGAGCCAGACGACGAACACGAAGGCGCCCAGCATCCCGGCGGCGAATGCGATCCAGAACCAGCGCGCGAAACGGGCGCCGGCGAGGATCGCGGTGCCGACGACGAGCGGCGCGACCCACGCCGCGAGACCGACGAGCGGGTTGGGGAACCCGAAGACGCTGCCCTGCCACGACTCCAGGTTGGCCCGGCACTGCACGAGGATGCTGAAGTCGCACGAGAGCGATGCACCCGGATCGGCGAGCAGGGCGAACCGCTCGATCGTCAGCGAGAAAGCCGCCGACCAGCCCACGATGGCAGCGAGAATCAACCAGATGGCGAGTCCCGTCGGACGGGTATGGGTGCGCGATGAGGGCATTCCCGGATTATCGCATCGGCGCCTGCGCACGGCCTTCGGGCCCGGCTCGAATCGCGCGTGTTCCCACGCGAAGGCGCGTATGGTGCGATAATGACTGGCGATGCTCCGCGCGGCCGCGCCGCGCCCGGCATCGACTGAAGACTTCGGGCGATGATCGCCCACTGCAGCATGAGCCACGAGCCTGCTGCCGACCGAGTGGATGAGCGGGACCGCAACGCGGCACCGCACGAGATTTCGCCGGGCGACGCGCGGCTGTCGCCCGCAGGGAGTGCGCCAGCGATGGCTGATGGAAACAATGACAACGACCGAAACGACCTGCACGACACGGCACCGGTGACGGTGCCCGACGGCGGTGGGAGCGACCCGCACGCCGAACAGCCCGATCACTCGCCGAACGCGGGTGACGAGCGGTCCGGCGAGCAGATGACTCCGCCGGCCTCGCCTGCCGGCGACGAGCAGGCGTCCGCCTCCGGTGCCCCGGACGCCTCGAGCGACCGGCCCGCCGCGGGCGAGAAGCCCGACCCGGCCGACCAGGGGGATGCGGCTGATCAGCCCCAGGACAGCCAGACGCCCGCGACCGAAGACGGGCCCGCGGGAACGGGCGGCGGACCGCTGACCGCTGCGGCGCTGGGACTGATCCCCGAGAACTTCGTCTCACAGGTCTCGACGCAGCTGCACTTCTACGCCCCCGAGCTGCCCCCGCTCCCCGCGCGCCAGGACGACGACGATCAGGACGACCGGGCCGAGGGCACTCGGCGCCGCGACGGCGCGAGCGAGCAGGGCTCGTCCGGTCGCTCTCGGCGGCGCAACCGCCGCCGGTCGGGCGACAGCGCCGGCGGTGACGCGGATTCCGCCGACGACAACGCCGGCTCGCGCAAGGCGCGTGCCGTCGAGGCCATCACCGAGCCCCAGCGTGTCAAGGGCTCCACTCGCCTCGAAGCCAAGAAGCAGCGCCGCAGGGACGGGCGCGAGGCCGGCCGGCGTCGCACCGTCGTGACCGAGGCCGAGTTCCTCGCCCGTCGCGAGGGGGTCGACCGGCTGATGGTCGTGCGCTCCAAGGGTGGGCGCACCCAGATCGCGGTGCTCGAGGACGACGTGCTCGTCGAGCACTACGTGGCCCGCAACCAGGACGCCTCGCTGATCGGCAACGTCTACGTCGGGCGGGTGCAGAACGTGCTCCCGAGCATGGAGGCGGCGTTCGTCGACATCGGTCGCGGCCGCAACGCGGTGCTCTACTCGGGTGAGGTCGACTGGGACGGCGTCGAGACGGGCAACCAACCGCGCCGTATCGAGCTGGCGCTGAAATCCGGCGACAGGGTGCTGGTGCAGGTGACGAAGGACCCGGTCGGCCACAAGGGCGCGCGCCTCACGAGCCAGATCTCCCTGCCCGGCCGCTACCTCGTGTACGTGCCCGGCGGCGCCATGAACGGCATCTCCCGCAAACTGCCCGACACGGAGCGCACACGCCTGAAGCGCATCCTCAAGGAGGTGCTGCCGGAATCGTCCGGCGTCATCGTCCGGACCGCCGCCGAGGGGGCTACCGAGGATCAGCTCACGCGGGACGTCAACCGGCTCACCACCCAGTGGGATCACATCAGCTCGCAGGTCGACAAGGTGCAGGCCCCGTCGATGCTGCACTCCGAGCCCGACCTGCTCGTCAAGATCGTTCGTGACGTCTTCAACGAGGACTTCACGAAGATGCTCATCCAGGGCGACGACGCCTACGGAACCATTCAGGGATATCTCGAGGCGGTCGCACCGGATCTGCTCGAGCGCGTCGAGCGCTTCGAGGGCGAGCACGACCCGTTCGACGAGTACCGCATCACCGAGCAGATCGAGAAGGCGCTCGATCGCAAGGTCTGGCTTCCCTCGGGCGGCTCCCTCGTCATCGACCGCACCGAGGCCATGACCGTCGTCGACGTGAACACCGGCAAGTTCGTCGGGTCGGGCGGAAACCTCGAAGAGACGGTCACGAAGAACAACCTCGAGGCCGCCGAAGAGATCGTGCGCCAGCTGCGCCTTCGCGACATCGGGGGCATCATCGTCGTCGACTTCATCGACATGGTGCTCGAGACCAACCGTGATCTCGTGCTGCGCCGTCTCGTCGAATGCCTGAGTCGTGACCGCACGAAGCACCAGGTCGCCGAGGTCACCTCGCTGGGCCTGGTGCAGATGACGCGCAAGAAGCTCGGCTTGGGCCTGCTCGAGACGTTCAGCGAGGCGTGTGAGACGTGCGCCGGCCGGGGCCTCATCGTCCATCACGACCCGGTCGTCAAGCACCGCTCCTCCGGATCGAACTCTGGCTCGGGGCGCCGCTCGCGCGGATCCTCCGGGTCGAACCAGCAGCCGGCCGCGGCCCCGTCCGGGGGCACCCACGTGATCACCGAGGGGGTCAAGACAGCGCTGGCTCAGATCGCCGCGTCCACACTCGGCTCCGGGCAGGATGCGCCGGCGGAACAGGCTCAGGCGGCGCCCGCACCAGCGGCGACGGTCGACGAGCTCATCACGCTTCCTGAGGGACCGCGCACCAGCCCCCCGGAGAACGATGAAGAGCGCCCCAAGAAGCGGCGCAAGCGCGGCGAACAGCGGACCGAGTCACGCCCGTCGACGCCCAAGAGCGAGAAGGAGCAGCTGCTCGACTCGGTTCTCCAGGCGCTTCCCGAGCCGAAGGCTCCGGGGGAGGGGCGTGCCACCCGGCGTCGTGTCTCGACCGGCGTCGTGACGGGCACGCCCGTCGTCATGTCGACCTCGACCGAGGACTGATCAGGCCGGCGCGCGCCGCTCCCGTGCCGAGATGCGCAACCCGGATCGCCGCAGTGCGAGCACGAGTTCCCGCCCCGACACGGGGTGGGCACCCGCTGCCGTCAGCCGGGACACGGCATCCTCCGGCACGTCGTAGTGGTCCAGATCGAAGGCCCGTGCCGGGATGTCGTTGGCTGCGGCGAACCGATGCAGCTCGACCAGCGATTCGTCGCTGATCAGGTGCGCCCACAGCCTGCCGTGTGCGGGCCAGCGCGGGGTGTCGATCAGGATGGCCATGGGTGGCCAGTCTATGACCGGGCTCATCCCGGCGCCCGATGAGCGCAGCGACGTCGACGGAGGTCGACACGCGCCGGTCGCTTTGCCGAAGAATCGATTGATCCGGTACAGTAGACCCTTGGTGCGTCGATTGCCACTCCGCGTGGCACGCTGACCGTCACAGGTCCGCACCGATCCTTCGAGTCCAGGCTCAAGAAGGCGAAGTCTTTCCGTGACATCCGGAGCGTCCAGCTCCCCAGAGAAACAGGTGTGAAGTGGTTTACGCAGTAGTGCGCGCCGGAGGCCGCCAGGAGAAGGTCGAGGTGGGTTCGATCGTCGTGCTCGACCGCCTGAAGGCCGCCGCGGGCGAGAAGGTCCAGCTGCCCGCCGTGCTGCTCGTCGATGGCGACACCGTCACGACCGACGCCGACAAGCTCGCCAAGGTGAGCGTGACGGCCGAGGTCGTCGGCAACTCGCGCGGCCCCAAGATCGTCATCCAGAAGTTCAAGAACAAGACCGGCTACAAGAAGCGCCAGGGGCACCGCCAGGACCTCACGCGCGTCAAGGTCACCGGAATCAAGTAGGCGCAGGGAGATCCAGAGATGGCACATAAGAAGGGCGCAAGCTCCACCCGGAACGGCCGCGATTCCAACGCACAGAGGCTCGGCGTCAAGCGCTTCGGCGGCCAGGTCGTCAGCGCCGGCGAGATCATCGTGCGCCAGCGCGGCACGCACTTCCACCCGGGCTCGAACGTGGGGCGCGGGGGAGACGACACGCTGTTCGCTCTCGAGGCGGGCTCCGTCGAATTCGGCCGCAAGGGTGGCCGCAAGGTCGTCAACATCGTCGCCGCCTCCTGAGGCGCGACGTCGTCACGACGACGACCATCCGCGCAGGCGGACATGCTTTCGTGAGGGGGCGGGCTTCGGCTCGCCCCCTCACGCTTACGTAGGAGGGGTGCACAATGGTCACCTTCGTGGACCGGGTGACGCTTCATCTGACCGGCGGCAGGGGCGGCAACGGGTGCGTCTCGGTGCGGCGTGAGAAGTTCAAGCCCCTCGCGGGCCCCGATGGCGCCAACGGCGGCAACGGAGGCGACGTCGTGCTTGTCGCGGACCCGCAGGTGACGACCCTGCTGTCCTTCCACCATTCCCCGCACCGGTCCGGCGGCAACGGCGGATTCGGCATGGGGGACATGCGCCAGGGTGCAGCGGGCGAGAGCCTCGAGCTGCCGGTGCCCCTCGGCACGGTGGTGAAGGATCCCGGTGGCGCTGTGCTCGCCGATCTCATCGAGCCGGGCATGCGCTTCATCGCCGCGCCCGGGGGGCAGGGCGGACTCGGCAATGCTGCCCTGTCCTCGCCCAAGCGCAAGGCTCCCGGGTTCGCGCTGCTCGGCACGCCCGGCTGGGAAGGCGACGTCGTCCTCGAACTGAAGACGGTTGCCGACGTGGCGCTCGTCGGCTTTCCGTCGGCGGGCAAGTCGAGTCTCATCGCGGCCATCTCGGCCGCACGGCCCAAGATCGCCGAGTATCCGTTCACGACACTGCATCCCAATCTGGGCGTCGTCGAGGCCGGGGACGCACGCTACACGGTCGCTGATGTACCCGGACTGATCGAGGGAGCGAGCGAAGGGCGCGGTCTCGGGCTCGAATTCCTGCGGCATGTGGAACGGTGCAGCGCACTCGTGCACGTTCTGGACTGCGCGACACTCGATCCCGGCCGCGATCCGCTGAGCGACCTCGAGACGATCGAGGCGGAGCTGCGGGCGTATCCGGTCCCAGAGGGCCAGACACCGCTGTTGGAACGGCCCGCGCTGGTTGCGCTGAACAAGCTGGACGTGCCTGAGGCGCGGGAGCTCGCCGACATGATCCGCCCCGATCTCGAAGCGCGTGGCTACCGCGTCTTCGACATCTCGGCCGTGAGCCGCGATGGGCTGCGTCCACTGACGTTCGCTCTGGGCGAGATCGTCTTGGCGCATCGTGCCGAGGTCGCCGCCCGCGTTCCCGAAGAGAAGATCGTCATCCGTCCCAAGTCGGCGGACCGCGACTTCATCGTGCGCGTCGAGGGCGGCACGTACGGCAACATCTACCGGATCATCGGGCAGAAGCCCGAGCGCTGGGTGATGCAGACCGACTTCCAGAACGAGGAGGCCGTGGGGTACCTGGCCGATCGCCTCGACCGGATCGGCATCGAGGACGAGCTCTTCCGGATGGGAGCGACGCCGGGCGCCACCGTCGTGATCGGCGAGGGCGATGGCGTGGTGTTCGACTGGCAGCCGTCCCTTTCGTCCGCCGCCGAGCTGATGACCGCTCCCCGCGGCACCGACCCGCGTCTGGCGCAGAACCCCCGGCGCACGACGTCGGAGCGACGCGAGGGCTACCGAGATCGCATGGACGCGAAGGCCGCGGCACGGGCGGAGCTCGAGGAGGCCCGGCTCGCTCGCCGCACCGACGAGGAGGACGAGTGACAGTCACCGAGCGCGGTCAGCTCGCGTCGGCGCGGCGCGTCGTCGTGAAGATCGGCTCGTCCTCGATCAGCGGGGACGGGGCAGCCCGCATCGACGCGCTCGTCGAGGCCCTGGCCGAAGCGCACGCGCGTGGCACCGAAGTCGTGCTGGTCTCGTCCGGTGCAATCGCGACGGCGCTGCCGTTCCTCGACCTCGACGGTCGTCCGGACGACCTGGCGACCCAGCAGGCAGCAGCGGCGGTCGGGCAGAACGTGCTGATGTGGCGCTATCAGACGAGCCTCGACCGGTTCCACCTCCTCGCCGGGCAAGTGCTCCTCACCGCGGGCGACCTCGAGAACCCCACCCACCGCTCCAACGCCCGCCGAGCCATGGAGCGTCTGCTGGGCCTGCGGATCCTGCCGATCGTCAACGAGAACGACACCGTGGCCACCCACGAGATCCGCTTCGGCGACAACGACCGCCTCGCCGCGCTCGTCGCCGGCCTGATCGGCGCGGACGCCCTCGTGCTGCTGAGCGACATCGAGAGCCTGTACACCCGCCCGCCGGGGGATCCGCAGGCGCGCCCGATCGACCGCGTCGAATTCGGTGACGACCTCTCGGGGTACACGTTCGGATCCGTGGTGGTCAACAGTGTCGGTACCGGCGGCGCCGCCACAAAGGCGTCCGCGGCGCGTCTGGCCGCCGATTCCGGCGTCGGCGTTCTCGTCACCAGCGCCGATCTCGTCTCCCAAGCCCTGTCCGGAGCCGAGATCGGCACCTGGTTCGCGCCCAACCCCGATTCGACGGGACGGTGGCCGCAGACGGGGCCGATCCGCTCGCGACCCCGCGGCTAGACTGAGCCGATGAGCACCACCGTGGCCACCGCGCGCGACAAGATGGCCGCCGCGAAGGACGCTTCGCGGCGCATAGCGCTGCTGAACGATGCGGAGAAGTCCTCGCTGCTCGAGGCGATCGCCGTCGCCCTCGAGAGCGCGGCATCCGTCATCGTGCAGGCGAACGCCGACGACCTCGAACGCGGCCGGCTGAGCGGCCTGTCCGAGGCACTGCAGGATCGGCTCCGTCTCGATGAGACCCGCGTGGCCGGGCTGGCCGCCGCAGTGCGCGAGATCGCGCAGCTGCCCGATCCCGTCGGACGCGTGCTCGATGAGCGCATCCTGCCCAGCGGAGTGCGGCTGCAGCAGGTGAGCGTGCCGTTCGGAGTCGTCGGCGCGATCTACGAGGCGCGGCCCAACGTGACGGTCGACATCGCCGCTCTCGCGCTGCGCTCGGGCAATGCGGTGGTCCTGCGCGGCGGCTCGGCCGCTGAGCGGACGAACGCCGCGCTCGTCGACGCGATGCGTCATGCGCTGTCGCAAGCGGGAACGGACCCCGAGGCGATCCAGACGATCGACGAGTTCGGACGGGAGGGGGCCCGCGAGCTCATGAACGCGCGCGGGCTGATCGATGTGCTCGTGCCGCGCGGCAGCGCACAGCTCATCGAGACGGTGGTGACCCAGTCGACCGTGCCCGTCATCGAGACCGGCGCCGGCGTCGTGCACATCGTGCTCGACGAGACCGCCCCGCTCGAGTGGTCGCGCGAGATCGTGGTGAACGCCAAGGTGCAGCGGCCGAGCGTGTGCAATGCCGTCGAGACCGTGCTGGTGGTCCGCTCCGCGGCGGAGCGCCTTCTTCCCGACGTCGCTGCGGCGCTCACCGAATCGGGCGTCACGATCCACGGTGACGAGAGCGTGCGTTCCCTGGTCCCCGGTGCGCAGCCGGCCACCGAGGACGACTGGGGGCACGAGTACCTCAGCCTCGACATCGCGGTCCGTGTCGTTGACGACCTGGATGCCGCGCTCGCCCACATCCGCCACTACTCGACAAAGCACACCGAGTCGATCATCACGAGAGACGCCGTGAACGCAGAGCGGTTCCTCGCCGAGGTCGATGCGGCTGTCGTGATGGCCAACGCCTCCACGCGCTTCACCGACGGCGGTGAGTTCGGCTTCGGTGCAGAGGTGGGCATCTCGACGCAGAAGCTGCACGCGCGCGGTCCGATGGGGCTGTCGGCGCTGACGAGCACCAAATGGCTTGCGCGCGGCGACGGGCAGACCCGTGCCTGACTGCCTAGACTGGAACCGCGTACCACCCGAGAAACGGAGCCTTTGATGAGTCTTGCCACGACCCTGCTTGCCGCCGCCGAAGAGGCGCACCACGGCAACGTCGCGTTGGAGACCGTCATCTTCGGCATCATCGCCGTCGCCGTCTTCGCGGTGCTCGGCCTGATCACGTTCTCGTATCGCGACGTCGCCAACCGCCACGCCGGCAAGGCGGATGCGTTCTCGCAGAGGCACGGGTCGGACCTCGAGCATCGGGCGGGTCACGGCCACTAGGTCGCGCATGGCGGACGCAGGAGAACGGCCCCGCATCGGGGTGATGGGTGGGACCTTCGATCCCATTCATCACGGACACCTGGTCGCCGCCAGCGAAGTCGCCCAGCACCTCGGTCTCGACGAGGTGGTCTTCGTGCCGACCGGCAGGCCATGGCAGAAGTCCGAGGTCACCGACAGCGAGCATCGTTACCTCATGACGGTGATCGCGACCGCATCCAATCCACGATTCACCGTCAGCCGCGTCGACATCGATCGGGACGGCCCGACCTACACGATAGACACCCTGCGGGATCTGCAGCGTCAGCGCCCCGGCTCCGACCTCGTCTTCATCTCGGGTGCGGATGCCGTGGCGCAGATTCTCAGCTGGCGTGACCATGATGAGCTGTGGCGCCTGGCCCATTTCGTCGCGGTCAGCAGACCGGGGCACGTGCTCGACATCGCCGGACTGCCGAGCGAGAACGTGAGCCGCCTCGAGATCCCCGCCCTGGCGATCTCGTCGACCGACTGCCGCGAACGGGTCGAGCGCGGACATCCGGTGTGGTACCTCGTCCCCGACGGCGTCGTGCAGTACATCAACAAGCATCACCTCTATCGGAGCCACGCATGAGCACACCCGAGCAGCCGCTGACCAGAAAGCAGCTCCGCGAGATGCAGCGCACCGGACAGGTGCCTGTCTCGGAGCCACCCGCCGACGACCCGAACGTCGCCGACGCCTCACGCGATCGCGCAGATGCCGTCAAGGCGCCCCGCGAGGCGCCCGTCGCGGACGAGCAGGTCGATCTCGACTCCGCGCCCCTGACCCGGCGCCGCGCGCGTGAACAGGAGCGCATCCGCACCGCATCCGTGCCGGTCATCGGTGCCGACACTTACACCGCATTCGTCGCGCCCGCGGAACGGGCAGAAGAACGGGCGCAAGAAGAACGCGCCGAAGAGCGCCGCGACCCCGCGGGGGAGGAGCCTTCGCCGGCACGCGCCGATGAGGCGGAAGACCGCGGCGAGGACGACTCGACCGAGCCCGGCCGCGGCACGCGCCCGAAAGAGGCGGAGGCGGCATCCGGCTCGGCACAGGACGCCGAGTCGGGCACGCAAGAACCGGTCGTCACCGTGGGACCGCAGTTCGGCGCGGCGCTCCTCGCCGGCGACAAGGCCGGCGCCCCGCTGCCCCCGTCCTTCGACGAGCTGATCGCCCGCAACGCGACCACGACCGGCGCGATGGCCGCACCCAGTGCGCTGATCCTGTCGCAGACGCCGAACGTGCCGCCCCTGTCGGGGCCGATCAGCGCGACCGGCGAAGTCCTCATCACCGGTTCATACAACCTTCCCGCCGGGCTCGGCTCGGCCGGCGGCGACCCGCGGGCCACCGATGGCGGCGAGATCGACGCGGTGCTGATCGACGGCGAGCTGCCCGCGGCATCCTCACCCACGCCCATCGCCGCGAGCGCGGCGGTGAGCACCGTGCGCGGCAGTGGCGACATCATCCGTCCCCCCGCACCGGAGAAGGGCAGCAAGCTGCTCTTCACCCTCGCGATCACGGCCGGTGCGCTGGCCGTCGCCCTCGTCGGCGTGCTCATTGTGGCCGTCGTGAACGGAGTCTTCTGGTGACCGACGCATTGACGCCCCGCGAGCTGGTGGACATCGCCGCCGCGGCTGCCGATTCCAAGGGCGGCGAGGACTTTGTCGCCCTCGACGTATCGGGCCCATTGCCCCTCGTCGACGCCTTCCTGCTTGTCACCGGTCGCAACGAGCGCAACGTGGGCGCGATCTCGGACGAGATCGAGACGCGCATGCACGAGGCGGGCATCAAGCGGATTCGCCGTGAGGGCCGCGCAGAGGGCCGCTGGGTGCTGCTGGACTTCGGCGACCTCGTCGTTCACGTCTTCCATGAGCAGGAGCGCATCTTCTACGGTCTTGAGCGCCTGTGGAAGGACTGTCCGGTCATTCCCATCGACCTGCCTCAGCACTCGGCACCCGAGTGAACGCCGCGCCCGCGTTCGTCGGCGCGGTGCTCATGTAGTAGGCTGGGGGAGTTGTTTCGGCGAAGCCGCAGCAATAAATCTGGGCCTGTGGCGCAGCTGGTAGCGCACCTGCATGGCATGCAGGGGGTCAGGGGTTCGAGTCCCCTCAGGTCCACCGATTTTTCCTCTTCACCGCGATGTACCGTCGCGCAGGATGTCTCGCGTCGGGTGCGCATCCGCTCGTCGCTCGCCCCTCTTCGGCACTCGGGAGAGGGCAGGCCAGGCCGGTCAGCGGTGCATCCCCGGGACGCGAAAGAGCCCCCGGCATCCGCGGGAACGGATGGCGGGGGCCCTCGCCGAACGTTCGCCTCAGGAAAGCGGCGTGAAGTCGCGGTTCGCGATATACGTCGGGCGTGGCTCACGCGCGGCGAACGGCTCCACCAGCGCGTTCTCGACGCTGTTGAACACCATGAAGACGTTCGACCGCGGGTACGGCGTGATGTTGTTGCCTGAACCGTGCATGATGTTCGAGTCGAACCACAGCGCAGAACCGGCCTTGCCGGTGAACTGCTCGATGCCGTGGCGCTCGGCCATGACGGTCACGGCGGCCTGCGACGGGACCCCGACCTCCTGCTCCTTGAGCGAGGACTCGTGGTTGTTGTCGGGCGTCTCGCCGACGCTCGGCACGTAGGTGCGATGCGAGCCCGGCATCACCATCAGCCCCCCGTTGAACGGGTAGTTGTCGGTGAGCGCAATGGAGCAGCTGACGGCTCGGGGAGCGGGCATGCCGTCCTCGGCGTGCCACGTCTCGAAGTCCGAGTGCCAGTAGAAGCCCGACCCCTTGAACCCGGGCATGTAGTTCACCCGGGTCTGGTGCAGGTAGACGTCCGAGCCGAGCAGCTGACGCGCACGGTCGAGCAGTCGGGGATCACGCGCCAGCGCAGCGAGCTGCTCGCTGAACGCCTGCACCTCGAACACCGAACGCACCTCGCCGGTCTTCTTCTCGGTGATCAGGCGGGGATCGGACTGCAGGGCCGGATCACTCGACATCCGAGTCAGTTCCGCGTTGTACGCGGCGACCTCGTCGGCCGAGATGAAGTCGTCGAGGATGCTGAATCCCCGCTCCTCGTGCGCCTGCAGATCGACGGCGTCGAAGGGTCCGTCACCCGCTGAGCCCCACACCGTGGGATGCGGACGCTGCACGGGGTCGTGGGCCGTCGCGAGCCGCGTGGGGTATTGGTCGGTCACCTGTTCCATGGTCATGACTGTGTCCTTCCTTGGGGCGTGCTCTAGGCAGCACCCTCCTCTTCTTCTTCAACGACGAGCGGGTAGACCCCGTTCTCGTCGTGCACCTCTCGGCCCGTCACGGGCGGGTTGAACACGCATACCGTCTTCATGCGGGTCCGAGGGCGCAGCTGGTGGCGGTCATGGTCGTTGAGCAGGTAGAGCGAACCCGGCGCGAGGGCGTGGACGTCGCCCGTCGCCAGGTCCGTGATCTCGCCCTCGCCCTCGACGATGAAGACCGCTTCGATGTGGTTGGCGTACCAGAAGTCGTTGATCGTGCCGGGCTCGAGAATCGTCTCGTGCACCGAGAAGCCCACCTTGTCGCGGGCCAGGACGATCCGACGGCTGCGCCAGTTCTCCGTGACGATGTCGGCATCGGTGCCGGTGATCTCATCGATCGTGCGAACGATCATGATGCCACCAGCTCCGTCTCCTGCGCGCTCGGCGTCGGCGCGCCGAGAACGGCCGCCACGGACTCTTCGATGATCGCCAGGCCGCGCTCGAGGTCGGCCTGCTCGATGGTGAGCGGGGGCAGGATCTTCAGCACCTCGCTCTCGGGACCCGACGTCTCGACGAGCAGCCCGCGCGAGAACGCCTCGCCGGCGATCTTGTCGGCGACACCGTCTGCCGGGATGTAGAGGCCGCGCGCAAGGCCACGTCCCCGGGCGACCAGCTCGTGGTCGGGGTAGCCGGCCGCGATGCGGTCGAAGCACTCGCCCGCGATCTCGCCCTTGGCCAGAACGGCCTTCTCGAGCGTGTCATCGCTCCAGTACTCACGGAACGCCGCGGAGGCCGTGACGAACGCGGGGCTGATCCCGCGGAACGTGCCGTTGTGCTCGCCGGGCTCCCAGATGTCGAGATCGGGGCGCACGAGCGTCAGCGCCATCGGGATGCCGTAGCCGCTGATCGACTTCGACAGGCAGATGATGTCGGGCTTGATACCCGCCTCTTCGAAGCTGAAGAACGTACCGGTGCGGCCGCAGCCCATCTGGATGTCGTCGACGATGAGCAGAATGTCGTGCCGGCGGCAGAGGTCCTGCAGGGCGCGCAGCCAGTCGACGCGGGCGGAGTTGATGCCGCCCTCGCCCTGGAGCGTCTCGACGATCACCGCGGCGGGGCGGTTGAGGCCGCTGCCGCTGTCGCCGAGCAGCCGCTCCAGGTACTGGAAGTCGGGGTTGGTGCCGTCGAAGTAGCCGTCGTAGGGCATGGGCGTCGCGTGCACCAGGGGGATCCCGGCGCCGCCGCGCTTCATCGAGTTGCCCGTGACCGACAGCGCACCGAGCGTCATGCCGTGGAAGGCATTCGTGAAGCTGACGATCGCCTCGCGGCCGGTCACCTTGCGGGCGAGCTTGAGCGCGGCCTCGACGGAGTTGGCTCCACCCGGGCCGGGGAATACGACGCGGTAGTCGAGGTCACGCGGTTCGAGGATGTGCGACGAGAACGTCTCGAGGAACTCCCGGCGTGCCGTCGTGAACATGTCCAGCGAGTGCACGATGCGATCGCTGGCGAGGTAGTCGATGAGCTTCTCTTTGAGTACGGGGTTGTTGTGCCCGTAGTTGAGTGCGCCGGCGCCGGCGAAGAAGTCGAGGTACTCCCGGTCTTGTTCGTCCCACACGCGGCTTCCGGATGCCCGGTCGAACACGACCGGCCAGGAGCGCGAATAGCTGCGGACTTGGGATTCGAGTTTGTCGAAGATAGACATGCGATCCTCTGGTGGTGAGGCGGCGCTGGACGCCGCGGCGGACACGTCGTTCGGGTGACGTGATGAAGGTGGTCAGGAATCAGCCGGACGCGCGCTGGTCGGGCTGTCGCGGGCATGGAGCGGGCCGATCGTGTAGAGCGGCTCGGCATCGTGCCCGTCGGGAAAGTGCTCGGCCTCGAAGAGGGGGCTCTTCGAGATGGGCGTGTTGCCCCAGCGCTCCGCGAAGGAGTGGAAGAGACGCAGGGACGCCGCGTTGTCATCGGTCACAGTGGTCTCGACGGTGTCGATCTCACCCGCTTCGACGAGGTCGGCGACCACGTCGTCGAGCATGCGGGCAGCCAGGCCGTGCCCGCGGAAAGCTGTGTCCACGGCAATCTGCCAGACGAACAGCGTCGAGGGACGCAGCGGCACGATCATGCCCAGGAGGAATCCTGCGGGCTCGGAATCGATGGTGGCGATCCGGCATGCCCGGGCGTGGTCCCTGCAGTGGAGCAGGTACGCATACGACGAATTCAGGTCGAGCGACCCGGAGTCGCGGGCGATCTTCCACATGGCCGCACCGTCGGTCATGCGCGGTGCGGTGATCAGTGTTTTGTTGCGCGGTCGTGCGTTGTCGGAATGGTCGGCGGTCTCGGCGACATACGGCATCGTGGGTCAAATGTTACCCGGAGGTTTCGATCAGGGCCAGGTGAGTTCTCAGCTGATTCCCAGACAACGGCGTGTCGACCGCCCGCGGATGCGGCGTGGGGGACCGGCTGCGGGGCCCGGATCTGAGACGATTCCGGGGTGAATCGGGGGAGATCTCTGCGTGTGCTGGGAATCATCCTGCTCATCTGCGTCTGCTCGTCGATCGTCGGCGCCGTCGTCGTGCTCGTGGTGCCGCAGGTGTGGGCGTCGGCGTCGACGACGGTCTCGGACCACGAGACGATCGTCTCGCTCGACAGCGGGCAGACCACGGTCGAGGTGCCGGTGCCCGCCGGCTGGGCGCTGCGTCCGGAAGGCAGCACACGCGCCGTGCTCACGATGCCCGACGGTGAACATCGCGTCACGTTCGCGCTGCAGGGCGACGCGGGGGCAGTGGAGACCGTCCGCGACGTCGCCTCCGGAGCGCCGGGGACATGGAGCGAAGAAGCGCTGGGCTCCGGCGTGGTGCTGCACCACACGCGCACGGATGCGGGGGAGCGTGCGGGCGTCGTCATCGGTCCGCGGGGCGCGGTCGCCTTCGTGCTCGCGCGTCTCGCTCCCGATGGAAGGCTCATCGCGGGCGTCGAGGCGGATGCCGAGCTGGCGAAGCTTCTCGCGGCGATCGAGATGGCTCAGTGAGCTCGCGCGCGCGGATTCTGCCGCTTCTGGTCGTCGCGGCGATGCTCGCACTGACGGCGTGCGCCCCCGATACCGATCCCGACTGGGAACCGGAGGGCTGGGACGTCACCGGACGCGTCGTCACGGAGCTGCCCGCCCCCACCGCCGCGTCGATGCCCACGCTGACGGGGGAGCGACTGCGCAACGACGAGGTCGGCGTGAGTGCGCGGTGGGCCACGCTGCCGCGGCATCCGGAATTCAACGACGCGGTCGAAAGCGAGGTGCGCGCCGCGATCGCCCGGCAGGAGGAGACCTCGGGCGTGGCCTACCAGCCCGTCGCGCAGGCGGTGGGCGCCGGGCTCGATGAGCGAGGGTGTGCGCCGGAGGCGACCACCCAGCCGGCGAGCGCGCTGCTCGGAGAGGGACTCAGAGAGCGCACCGTGGTCGTCTGCGAGATCGTCTTCGCCGCGGGTGATGTGCTCGGCGAACGGCTGCGGATCGTGCAGGGCAGGGCGGATGAGGTCACGGGCGACGAGGTCGTCACCGTGTACGCCGACACCGCGACCGGACGGATCGCGCGCAGCGCCGACCTCGTCGGCGACGCCCCCGCATTGTGGAACGACATCGTCGAGGTCCTGCGACGCGAGGCCGGTGCCCTCGGCACGGGCCCCATCGAAGCTCCCTCCGAGACCGACCTCGCGGCACTCCACGCTGCTCTCGCGGACGCGGTCTTCGCGGGCGAGGAGCTGGTGCTCCCACTGCCCGCCGGCTTCACCGCCGTGGAACTGGAGGGACTTGCCGCGTGGCGACCGCCGGGCCCTGACAATCCGGTCGGAGTCGCCCTTCCGCGTGCGGTCTACGAGCCGCTGCTGACCGACAGTGGCCGCCTGATCGCCGCAGCCCACGGCTCCTACACCGGACCGCAGGCATCCGGCCCCGCCCCGGCGCCCTGCGATCTGGTTCCGTGCATGGCGATGACCCTCGACGACGGTCCCGGCTCGCTGACGCCGGCCATCCTCGATGCGCTGCACGCCCGGTCTTCGTCGGCGACCTTCTACATGCTGGGCGAGAACGCGAGGCGCAACCCCGACCTCGTGCGGAGGGTCGCGGACGAGGGGCACGAGATCGGCAACCACACCTGGAACCACCCGACGCTGACGAAGATGACCGATGACGAGATCCTCGCCGAAGTGCGCGACACGGGCGCGCTGCTGCGTGGGCTGTCGGGGCAGCCGGTTGCAACGTTCCGGCCGCCCTACGGCGAGGTCGACGACCGCGTGCTCGACCTTGTCGCCATGCCGGCCGTGCTCTGGAGCGTCGACACCCGCGACTGGGCCGGCCCGGGCGACGCGGAGCTCATCGCGGCCACGGTGCAGGCGCCGCGAGCCGGCAGCATCGTGCTGATGCACGACATCCAGGCCGCCACCGCCCGAGCATTCCCCGCGATACTCGACGGACTGCGCGACCGCGGCTTCAGCCTGGTCACCGTCGACGCCCTGTTCGACGGCCGGGTGCCTGCGGGGATCGTGCGAAGCGCGCCCTGAGGCCGCGTCTCGTGGCATCGGAACGCCAGTACGGTGAGCAGTATGAGCTCCACCCCCCGCTGTCCGCACTGCCGACACTTCGTGTACCTGAGCCTGCTGCAGTGCCCGCACTGCGGTGCAGAGCTGGGATTCAACCTGATCGACCGCGAGTTCTACGGGCTGCGCGACGGTCACACGAGCATCGAGGGGGTCACCTGGTACGCGTGCTCGAACCGCACGTGGGGCTGCAACTGGCTGGTGCGCGGCGAGACGCCCGCCGGGCAGTGCTTCTCCTGCCGTCTGACTCGTCGTCGCCCCGCGGTCGACGACACGATCGCACTCGAGAAGTGGGGCAAGACCGAGGAGGCCAAGCGCCGGCTGCTGCTTCAGCTCGGTGAGCTGGGACTGCCGATCGTGCCCTGGTCGGTCCGCAAGGGCGGACTCGGGTTCGACCTGCTGTCGAGCCTGTCGGGCGGTGAACGTGTCGTGATCGGCCACGTCAACGGCATCATCACGATCGATCTGGCCGAGAGCCTCGACGACCGCCGCGAGGCGCTCCGAGTCAGACTCGGCGAGCCGTACCGCACGATCCTCGGTCACCTGCGGCACGAGGTGGGCCACTACTTTCAGAACGTGCTGCTGACCGACGATGTGGCGTGGTCGAAATGCCGTGAGATCTTCGGCGACGAACGCGCCAGCTACAAGGACGCGCTCGCCCGCCACTACTCCCAGGGAGCCCCCGCGGAGTGGCCCGAGTCGTTCATCTCGGAGTACGCCACGATGCATCCCTGGGAGGACTTCGCCGAGACGTTCGCCCATTACCTGCACATCACGGGCACACTCGCGACGGCGGCGGCCATCGGCATCCATCTGGATGCGGGTGTCACCAACATGCGCGACACCGACGTCGTGCCGCTGCAGAGTTACCGGGACGAGCCGATCCAGCGCCTGCTCGCCGACTGGGACTGGATGAGCCAGGGCTTCAACCGCATCAATCGCTCGATGGGATTCGGCGATCTCTACCCGTTCACGCTGGTCGGCCCGGTGCGCCGCAAACTCGGCTTCGTGCACGACATGGTCACACGGGCTCCGCTCACGCTCGACGAGCAGGTGGCGCAGGCTCAGGAACAGTCACGGGACCCCGCGCTGGCGGCGGCGCCCGACGAGCCCGGCACCGGCGCGGCGTAGCCTGGGCGCATGCCACGCCGACGTCGGATGCCGCGGGCACGCCGCGCTGCCGTGCTGGGGGCGGCGATCTGCGCCCTCGTACTCCCGGCCGCCGCCTCCGACGCAGCGCGCGCCGTCGCACACGCCGACGTGGCTGATACCCACGACGGTGGCGCGGTGCGGGTCGTCGCCGGCGAGGATGCCGATCGCGTCGCCCACGCCCGACGCCTCGTCGCCGCGATGACGGTGCCCGAGCGAGCCGCCAGCGTCGTGATGGCGCACACGCCCACCGCCTCGCCCCAGACGGCGCGCGCCTTCATGGCCGAAACCGGCGTGGGCGGCTTCATCGTGATGGGGGCCAACGTCGGGGGATCGGCGCAAGAGCTGCGCAGCTTCGCCGAGGCGCTCACGGTGGATGCCGCGCTGCCGCCGTTGGTCGCGGTCGACCAGGAGGGCGGCGATGTCAGCCGCCTGCCGTGGGACGAGTTCCCGTCGGCGCGCACGCTCAAGAGCGCTCCGCCGGGCGCCGCGGACGAGGCGTTCACCGGTCGCGGTGCGCTCGTCGAGGGATCGGGCATCGGCATCAACTTCGGCGTCGTGGCCGACTACACCGACGACCCCGGTTCGTTCATCTACCACCGCGCGCTCGGCACCGATCCGGCCGGTTCCGCGGAGCGCGTGAGCGCGGCGGTCGCAGGCGAGGCGCGCTTCGCCGCATCCACCCTCAAGCACTTTCCCGGCCATGGAGCCGCGCCCGGCGATTCGCACGTCCGCATCCCGAGCTCCGACATGACCCTGGCCCAGTGGCGCGCGAGCGAAGCGCTCCCGTTCGCGGCGGGGATCGACGCCGGCGCACCCCTGGTCATGTTCGGTCACCTCGCCTACACCGCCGTCGATGACGCCCCCGCATCCCTCTCCGCCGCCTGGCACGACATCCTGCGCGGCGAGCTCGGCTTCACGGGCGTCGCCATCACCGACGACATGGCGATGCTCGAGGCGTCCGGGCTGCCGCGCTACCAGGATCCGGTGGCCAACGCCGTGCGCGCGCTGGCGGCGGGAAACGATGTCGTGCTCGGCGTCGCATACTCGACGCCCCAGCAGGCGCGGACGGTGGTCACCGGAATCGCCGACGCGGTCGAGGCGGATGAGCTCGACGCCGCCAGGCTGCACGAGGCCGCCGCGCGGGCGGCCGATCTTCGACTGGCGCTCGGTGGCGCCGGCGGTGCGGCGCTGTGCGCCGGCTGCGAACCGGTCGGCTGACCGCGCGATCGCCGACGCCCGTCAGGCGGCCGGCTCGATCAGGTGCGGACCCTGCGAACGCACATTGCCGACCGCACGGTCCACCACATGCTCGTCGAGAGTCCCGGCGACGAGCGGGGCCGCGTCGATGGCCGCATCCAGCACGTCCCCCACGTTCTCGGTCTCGGGATCGAGCCACGCCTCGGCGTGGGCGCCGTCGACGAACAGCGGCATGCGGTCGTGGATCGAGCCGAGCCGACCGGATGCCGCGCATGTCAGGATCGTGCAGCTGAGCAGCCACCGCGCGGGGTCGTCGTCGGCGGCATCCGGACGCCGCCACCACTCATAGAGGCCTGCGAAGAACACGGCCGTCCCGTCGGCCGGATGGATGTAGTGCGGCACCTTGCCGTCGTCGCTCACGCGCCATTCGTAGTAGCCCGTGGCGGGAACGATCGCGCGGCGGCGCTCCAGGGCGGCGCGGAACATCGGTTTGGTCTCGACATCCTCGGCGCGCGCGTTGATCGCGCGTGCGCCGATCGAGACGTCCTTCGACCAGCCCGGGATGAGGCCCCAGCGGGCGGACTCGATGCGCCGCGTCGGCGGCTCGGTCTTGACCGAGTCCAACACGATCGCGACGCGGTCCGTCGGCGCGACGTTGAACGACGGCTCGGGGAGATCGTCCGCGACGGTGTCGACGTCGAGGAACCCGACCAGGTCTGCGGCGGGTCGGGCCACCACGAATCGTCCGCACATGTCCGTCACCCTACCGGCGGGCGACGCGCGCAGCAGTGCCGTCAGACCAGCCCGACGTCCTCGAGACGCTCGAGCAGGCGCGCGCCGTCGGAGGCGGTGACCCACGGCACATCTGCGCCCGTATGGTCGTCCACCGCCGTACGGCCGCCCGCGAGCACGGCTTCGGCGGCCGAGAGGCGGCGGATCGCCACGCCCGCCACCTGCGAGGGGTGTTCCCGGGTGAATGCGGTGTAGATGGCGTCGTCGTGCTGACCGTCGTCGCCGATCAGCAGCCAGCGCACGTCCGGGAACTCGCGCGCGAGTCGGCGCAGGTTCTCCTCCTTGTGCGCCTGACCGCTGCGGAACCATCTCTCGTGCGTGGGTCCCCAGTCGGTCAGCAGCATCGCGCCGGCGGGAAAGAGATGCCGCGAGAGGAACCGCGTGAGAGTGGGCGCCACGTTCCATGCGCCCGTCGAGAGGTAGATCATCGGTGTTCCCTGCCGCGCCCGCACCAGCCGCTCGAGGAGGACCGCCATTCCGGGCACGGGCACGCGGGCGTGCTCGGCGACGACGAACGAGTTCCATGCGGCAAGGAGCGGGCGGGGGAGAGCTGTCACCATCACGGTGTCGTCGATGTCGCAGACGACACCGGTCGTGACATCGGATGCGACGATGAAGACGCGGGCCTCGACCGGCTCACCGCCCTCGACCGAGAGCAGCACGCTCTGCCAGCCGGGTTCGAGCTGCTCTCGGATGACGGTGTCCACGACCCCGCCGCGATCGGCGACGACCGTGTGCTCTCGCCCATCGACGGTGATCGTGACCGGCGCGAATCCCACCGGGATGCCGAGGAAGCTGCGCCATCCGCGCACGCTTGCCAGCTCGCCCGACTGCGTGCGCTGCGGCGCGCGGACGATGAGCACCCGTCCGACGATGCGCAGCCACCCCTCGCCGCCATACCCGGGGAATGCGGCGATGGTCGCGCTCAGGCCGCGTCGGCGGGCGCGACGCTCTCGCCAGGCGTGGAATCGACGCTCCAGTCGGGCGAGCCAGAGGATCTTGCGCGGCTCGAGAGGTGGCTCAGACGTGGTGCGCATCACCGTTCAGTCTTCCATGTCGGCGGGGTGCGAGCCGTCGCCGTCGTGCAGGTGCCGACGTTCGAGCCGCTCGATGACCTTCTTGCCCACGAAGGCGAGCGCGAGGAAGACCACGATCACCGCGACGAAGATGTAGCCGGCGAAGTGCACGGTCTCGGACAGCTCGCGGAACGTGCCGGCAGCGGCGGCGGCGACCGAGACGTACAGGGCCGCCCAGAGGATGCATGCGGGGGTCGTCCACGCGAGAAACCGACGGTAGCCGAACCCGCTCATGCCGACGGTGAGCGGCACCAGCGAATGCAGAACAGGCAGGAACCTCGAGAGGAAGATCGCGGGACCGCCGCGTCGGCGCAGGTAGCGCTCGGATCTCACCCAGTTCTTCTCGCCGATCCGCCGGCCCAGCGCCGACGCCCGCAGCCAGGGGCCCAGCCACCGTCCGATCGCGAATCCCACGCTTTCGCCGACCAGTGCGCCCACGACGACCGCGACCCCCAGCAGCACCCCCTCGCCGACCGACGACACGGCGGTCGCCGCGACGATGACGACGCTGTCGCCCGGCACCACGAGACCGATGAGGACGCTGGTCTCCAGCATGATCGCGACCCCGGCGAGCACGGTGCGCAGCGCGGGGTCGACGTTCTGCACGGCGTCCAGCAGCCAGGTCAGCGCGTCGTTCACGTGACGAGCCTAGGGGGCGGCGCGGGCCTAATCTGGGGGGATGCCGAACCACCCCGTCGCCGTGGCGGTGCCGTCGGTGGATGCCGCAGCGGTGTTCGCTGCGCTCGAGCCCAACAGCACCGATGTCTTCTGGCTCGATGCCGGGCCGCGTGCGCGGGAAGGGTGGAGCTACGTCGGTGTGGGCGCCGCGTCTCCGGCGGCCACCGCGCTCGCTCAGGTCTCACTGCGCCCGGACTCCGACAGCGCGGGGTCCGGCGTCGAGCCGCAGACCTGGCCCGCCGGCCCCTTCCGTGGCGGCTGGATCGGCTGGTTCGCCTATGACGGGGGAGCGGAACGCGCGGGCGCCCCCGTCTTCCGATCCCGCGCGGCCGCCGAGAACGATGCGTGGATGCGGGCCGTGCGGTGGGTCGCCATCGACCATGAATCTGGCCGCGCGTGGGCGGTCAGCGCGGACGGCGATCCCGCGGCGTGGGCCGCGGCGGTCACCGGGATGGGGCACGCGGACGCGGGCGAGGATGCCTCCGCGTCGCCTGCCGGGTCCGCGCGCGCGAGGCACACCCCGGGCGAGTACGCCGAGCTGATCGCGGCGTGCCGCGAGGCCATCCGCGCGGGCGACGCCTACCAGCTGTGCCTCACGACGCGCTTCGACGTCGACGTCGACGATGCGCCGGCATCCGTCTACGCCCGCTTGCGCCGAAGCAGCCCCGCGCCTTATGGCGGGTTCCTTCGAATCGGCGACGTCACGCTGCTCAGCGCGAGCCCCGAGCGCTTTCTCGCCGTACGGGCCGGGCGGGTCGAGACCAAGCCGATCAAGGGAACCCGTCCCCGTGCACAGGAAAGCACCCGCGACGCCGCGCTGGCCGCGGAGCTCGTGGACAGCGCGAAAGAGCGCGCCGAGAACGTCATGATCGTCGATCTGATGCGCAATGACCTGGCGCGAGTCTGCGAACCCGGCAGTGTCCGGGTGGACGCGCTGCTGGCGGTGGAGAGCTACCCCCACGTGCACCAGCTCGTCAGTACCGTCTCGGGGCGGCTGCGCTCGGCGGTGACGCTCGGTGAGCTGACGGCGCGCGCCTTTCCCGCCGGATCGATGACGGGTGCCCCCAAGCTGTCGGCGATGACCATCCTGCACCGTCTCGAGGGCGCGGGGCGGGGCATCTATTCCGGATGCTTCGGATGGGTCGGCGACGACGGCGATCTCGACGTCGCGATGGTCATACGGTCCATCGTGATGCAGGGGTCGCGCGCGAGCGTGGGTGCCGGAGGGGGCATCACGTGGTCGTCGGTGGTCGAGGACGAAGTGCTCGAGGTGGGCATCAAGGCCCGCGCCCCCCTGGCCGCGCTGGGCGCGCAACTGCCGCCCGGCTGGTGATCCGGGCAGTCGGGTAACCTGGGTTCCTGCGCCTTCGCGCATCGCCCCCCGGCATTCTTCGATTGGGTCACCCGTGTCACAAACCGCATCCACCGGCTCGCACGCCACCACCTCGGCCTCCGCGTACGACGTCGCGGCGATCCAGGCCAAGTGGCAGCAGCGCTGGTCGCAGCGGGATGCGTTCCGTGCGGGCGACGAGGGCGACACCCGCCCTCGCAAGTACGTGCTCGCGATGTTCCCCTACCCCTCGGGCGACCTGCACATGGGACATGCGGAGAACTACCTCTACTCCGACATCGTGGCCCGATTCTGGCGGCACCGCGGGTACAACGTGCTGCACCCGATCGGGTGGGACTCCTTCGGCCTGCCCGCCGAGAATGCCGCGATCCAGCGCAGCGTGGACCCCCGCGAGTGGACCTATGCGAACATCGCCCAGCAGCGCGAGAGCCTCAAGGCCTATGGAGTGTCGTTCGACTGGAACCGTGTGCTGCACACGAGCGACCCCGACTACTACCACTGGAACCAATGGCTGTTCCTCAAGATGCACGAGCGGGGCCTGGCGTACCGCAAGGAGAGCCCGGTCAACTGGTGCCCCAACGACCAGACGGTGCTGGCCAACGAGCAGGTCGTCGACGGCCACTGCGAGCGCTGCGGGCACGAGGTCGTCAAGAAGAAGCTCACGCAGTGGTACCTGCGCATCACCGATTACGCCGACCGCCTGCTCGACGACCTGAATCAGCTCGAGGGATCGTGGCCCCACAAGGTGCTCCAGATGCAGCGCAACTGGATCGGGCGCTCGGTGGGCGCGGACATCGACTTCGAGATCGAAGGACACCCCGACAAGGTGACGGTGTTCTCGACCCGTCCGGACACCCTGCACGGGGCCACTTTCTTCGTCGTCGCCCCGGATTCGGACCTCGCCGCCGAGCTCGCGGCGGGTGCGGACGAGCAGGTGCGGCAGCGCTTCCGCGCCTACCTGGAGCAGGTGCAGAAGACGACCGACATCGATCGGCAGAACGCCGAACGCCCCAAGACGGGCGTCTTCCTCGGACGGTACGCCGTCAACCCGGTGAACGGCGAGCGGATGCCGATCTGGGCCGCCGACTACGTGCTGGCCGACTACGGACACGGCGCGGTGATGGCCGTGCCCGCCCACGACCAGCGCGACCTCGACTTCGCGCGGGCCTTCGACCTGCCGATCAAGGTCGTCGTCGACACGACGGCACCGATCACCGGGGCCATGCCCGTGATCGAACTGGACGAGCACGGCGAGCCGATCGACCCCGGCTCGCTGCACGAGCTCGATCCCGCCCGCACCGGCGTCGCCCTCACCGAGGAGGGGCGCATGATCAACTCCGGCGCCCTGGACGGGCTGTCCAAGCGCAACGCGATCGTCCGCATCGTCGAACAGCTCGAAGCAGCGGGCACCGGCCGGGCCGCCAAGTCGTATCGGCTTCGCGACTGGCTGATCTCACGCCAGCGGTACTGGGGCACGCCGATCCCGATGGTCCACACCGAGGATGGGCGCATCGTCCCCGTCCCGGAGTCGGAGCTTCCGGTGCGTCTGCCACAGGCGGAGGGTCTGGACCTCAAGCCCAAGGGCACGTCACCCCTCGGCGGTGCGGCGGAGTGGGTCGCGACGACGGACCCCGAGACGGGAACTGCCGCGCGGCGCGACCCCGACACGATGGACACGTTCGTCGACAGCTCCTGGTACTTTCTGCGCTTCCTCTCGCCCGGCGAGCATTCGGCGCCCTTCTCCCGATCCGAGGCCGACAAGTGGGGCCCCGTCGACGCGTACATCGGCGGCGTGGAGCACGCGATCCTGCACCTGCTCTACGCACGGTTCGTGACGAAGGTGCTCTTCGACATGGGCCAGGTGGAGTTCACCGAGCCGTTCGCGACGCTGATCAATCAGGGCATGATCATCCTGGGCGGCGCGAAGATGTCCAAGAGCAAGGGCAACCTGGTGCTCTTCGAAGAGGAACTGGCGGCCCACGGTGCCGATGCGCTCCGCGTCGCACTCGCGTTCGCCGGTCCGGTGGAGGACGACAAGGACTGGGACGACGTCTCGACGACGGGGGCCCATAAGTTCCTCGCGCGCGCGTGGCGCATCGCCCACGACGTCGACAGCGACCCCGACGTGATCTGGGCCGAAGGCGATCAGGCTCTGCGCCGCGTCACCCACCGGCTGTGGGCGGATGCTCCTCAGCTGATCGAGCAGACGAAGTTCAACGTCGTCGTCGCCCGTCTGATGGAACTGGTCAACGCCACCCGCAAGGCCATCGACCAGGGCCCTGGCGCGTCCGATCCCGCCGTGCGGGAGGCTGCCGAGGCCGTCGCGATGGTGCTCGATCTGTTCGCACCCCACGTGGCCGAGGAGATGTGGGAGATGCTCGGGCGGGAGCCGTTCGTCGGTCTGGTCTCGTGGCGTCAGCCCGACGCGACCCTGCTGGTCGAAGAGAACGTGAGCGCGGTCGTGCAGGTCGACGGCAAGGTGCGGGCGACGCTGGATGTCGCGGCCCGGATCGGGTCGGAGGACCTCGAGGAGCTGGCGCGCGCGGACGCCCGCGTGCAGCGCTCCGTCGGCGAGCGCGAGATCGTCAAGGTCATCGTGCGCGCGCCGAAGGTCGTGTCGATCTCGACGCGCCCGGCCTAGCGGGACTCTTCCTCCACCACCTCGCTCGGGGCGTCGCCGTCCGCGGGTGACCGACCACGCCGCGGGGGCCGCGTTCCGGCTTTCCTAACGTGGGTGCGTGCCCAATCCCGAGCCCGGCGGCGACGCGCGTTCCGACGCACTCGAGGCGTACGGCGGCCCCCGACGCCGGGCCCGCTGGAGCGTCGGCGCCGCGATCGTGGTGATCCTCGTCGCGCTCGGGGTGACCGTGGTCTCGGCGATGGCCTCGTCAGGGGGCGAACCGGCCGAGCTCGTCGCGGTCGACGCGCCCGACGGCGAGGGCGGCGGGAGCACATCGGCGACGGTCTTCGTGCACGTCTCTGGCGAGGTGCGCGAGCCGGGCCTGTACCGGCTCGGCGACGCCGCGCGCGTCGTGGACGCCATCGCGGCGGCATCCGGATTCACCGAAGAGGCGGACCGCGGCGGTGTGAACCTCGCCCGGCCGGTGACGGACGGCGAGCAGCTGATCGTGCCGGGCATCGGCGACGCCGCGAATGCGGGTGGGGCGACGGTCGACGGCACCGTCCGTCTGAACAGCGCCACGATCGATGAGCTCGAGACGCTCCCGCGCATCGGACCGGAGATGGCGCGGCGGATCATCTCGTGGCGTGACGAGAACGGTCCCTTCGTGGCGGTCGAGGACCTTCTCGCCGTGCCGGGCATCGGCGAGAAGACGCTCGAGGCTCTCCGGGACGCGGTGAGGCTCTGACCGTGCCGGCGCTGCTGGCGCCCGCCGCGCTGCTGTGGGCGCTCGTGCTCGCCGCCGTCGCGGTACCGGAAGCGGCCGTGTGGATGGCGGTGGTGACGGGCGGCACGGCGGCTGCGTGCCCGCTCATCCTGCGGCGGCGGGGCGGCGCGCTGCCCATCCTCGTGGTTCTCGTGCTCGCCTCCTGCGGCGCTGCGCATGTGGCCGTCCTGTTTCCTGCGCGCGAGAGCGTCGCGACGCAGATGACCGGCGCCGCGACCGTGAGCGTGCAGGGCGTGATCGTGTCGAAGGCCGAGTCGACCGCGGCGGGTGGACACGGCGTCGATGTGCGCGCCGACGACATCCTCGCAGATGGCACCGCCGCCATCGGAGCCGACTCGCCAGGGCGCGATGCGGATCGCGCGCCCTGGCGCCCCGGGAGCGTGCCGGTTCGGCTCATCCTTCCTCCGGACCTGGATGCACCGCCGCTCGGTCCCGGCGTCCGCGTCACTGCAGAAGGGCAGGCGGTGCCGGCGCGCGCGGCCGACCGTTCCGTGGCGGTGGTCTTCGTGCGGGAGATCGCCGTCGCGACTCCCGCACAGGGCGCCGCCGCGCTGGCGATGGATCTGCGCCGCGGCTTCGTCGCCCTGGCCGCCGCGCTGCCGGGCCCCGGCGCGGGCCTCCTCCCCGGGCTGGCGATCGGCGACACGTCGGCGGTAGACGATGATCTGCGCACGGCGATGCAGGACTCCTCGCTGACGCATCTGACGGCCGTCTCCGGGGCCAACTGCGCGCTCGTCGTGGCACTCACCTTCGGCGCGCTCTCGCTTCTGCGCGCGCCTCGGTGGGCGCGCATCCTCGTCTCCCTCGCGACGCTCGGGGGGTTCGTCATCCTCGTCACGCCCGAACCGAGCGTCGTCCGAGCCGCGACGATGGCGGCGATCGCGCTCCTCGCGCTCGTGCTGAACCGACCGGTCGCGGGACTCGGCGTGCTCGCGTGCGCCGTCGCGGGGTCGTTGCTCGCGGACCCGTGGCTCGCGTCCTCGCTCGGCTTCGCGCTCTCGGCATCGGCGACGGCCGGCCTGCTGGTCCTGGCGCGCCCGCTCGCCGCGGGGCTCGCGCGGTTCATGCCGCGCCCGCTCTCGGCAGCGCTCGCCGTGCCGCTCGCCGCGCAGCTCGCGTGCGGTCCGCTGCTGATCCTGATCGACCCGCAGGTGCCGGTGTACGGAGTCGTAGCCAACCTGCTCGCCGCGCCCGCCGCGCCACTGGCCACGATCGTCGGCCTCGCGGCGTGCATCGTCCAGCCGATCGCGCCGGTCGCGCAGGTGCTCACCGCGATCGCGTGGGTGCCGAGCGCGTGGATCGCCGCGACCGCCCAGGTGGTGTCGTCATGGCCGGGAGCCCGACTGCCGTGGCTGTCCGGGCTGGGCGGTGCCCTCGCCCTCGCTCTCGTGAGCGCAGCGATCGTCCTGGCGCTCATGCGCCCCGGCCGGTGGGGCAGGATGCGCCTGCTCGGGTTGGTCGTCACGGCGGCGGTCGCGGGATCGGGCATCGGCGGCATCCTCCTCGCGCGTCCGCTCGCTCCCCTGACGACGCCGGACGAGTGGAGCGTCGCCCAGTGCGACGTCGGCCAAGGGGACGCTCTCGTGCTGCGCGACGCCGGACGCATCGCCACGATCGACACCGGCCCCGATGCCGACCTCTTCGGCCGGTGCCTGGACCGACTGGGCGTGACACGGATCGACGTCGCCTTCCTGACCCACTTCGACCACGACCACGTCGGCGGCTCCTCGGTGCTCGCCGGTCGCACGGGCACGATCGTGCATGGCCCGCCGGGGGAGCCCGCCGACCGTGCGCTCCTATCCGGGCTCGCCGAGGCCGGTGCGCGCCTCATGCCCGCATCAGAGGGGGCCACCGGCTCGCTCGGAAACGCGCAGTGGCGCGTGCTCTGGCCTCCCCGCTCGACGTCCGGCGTCGAACCCGGCAACGACGCCAGCCTCGTCGTCGACGTGCGAGCATCGACCGTCGCCTCCGAGATGCCGACGGGTCTCTACCTCGGGGATCTGTCCGCATCGGCGCAGCGCCTCGCATTGCGCGACCTCCACACTGTTTCGTACGACGTGGTCAAGGTGGCGCATCACGGCAGCGCCGACCAGGATGCCGCGGTGTACGACCGCGTCGGAGCCGCCGTGGCGATGATCGGCGTGGGCGAGAACGACTATGGACACCCGCGTGCAGAAGCGCTCGACCTCCTGCACGCGGCGGGCTCCGCGGTGGTGCGCAGCGACCTGCACGGCCTGGTCGTGCTGCGACGGGAGGACGACGCGGTGCACGTGTGGCGTGAACGGGGGCCGGCGACGGGTGGTTCGGACGTCGGCGGCGATGGCTAGGCTGGGGGAGTGGCAGCATCCCGCACGCGCCGTCCCGCCGCTCGTTCGTCGGCCATTCCCCAGCTGTCCTGGCGCGCCCCGCAACCTGCTCCGATCGTGCTGGTGTCGGGGCCGGAGGAGATCTGCGCCGAACGCGCCGGCGCAGCACTGCGCGACTATCTGAAGGCCGAGGACCCCTCCGTCGAGGTCTCGGATGTGCGTGCCGACGCCTACGCCCCCGGGACGCTGCTCGCGGTGACGTCGCCGTCCCTGTTCGGCGAACCGCGGCTCGTGCGCGTCGCCGGTGTCGAGCGGTGCACCGACGAGTTCCTCTCGGAAGCGCTGGCGTACCTCGAGCATCCGCAGGAGGGCGCGACGGTGGTGCTGCGCCACACCGGCGCGAGCGTGCGCGGCAAGAAGCTCCTCGAAGCCATCCGGGCCGGAACCGGTGGCGGGGTCGAGGTCGCCTGTCCCGCCGTGCGGCGCGACGCCGAGCGGTACGACTTCGCGGCCGGCGAGTTCGCCGCCGCCCGTCGGCGCGCCGCGCCTGCCGCCCTTCGCGCGCTCACCGCCGCCTTCGCAGACGATCTCACCGAGCTCGCCGCCGCGTGCCAGCAGCTGATCGCCGATGTCGACGGAGACATCACCGAGCAGATCGTGCAGCGCTACTACGGCGGCCGCGTCGAGACCTCGGCGTTCACGGTCGCCGATACGGCCATCGCCGGGCGCTACGGCGACGCTCTCGCTGCCCTGCGGCATGCCCTCGACACCGGCGCGGACCCCGTGCCGATGGTCGCGGCGATCGCCTCGAAGCTGCGCACGATGGCCAAGGTGGGGGGCACGCGCGAGTCGACCGGCGCGCTGGCCGCGCGGCTGGGCATGAAGGACTGGCAGGTCGAACGCGCCCGCCGCGACCTGGCGGGCTGGAACGGCGATCAGCTCGGCATCGCGATCCAGGCGGCGGCCCGGGCCGACGCCGAGGTGAAGGGCGCGTCGCGGGACCCGGTCTTCGCCCTCGAGCGCCTCGTCACGGTGATCGCCACCCGCTCGCCCTACGGCGCCTGAATCACGACGAAGGCCCACCCCCGGCGGGGAGCGGGCCTTCGTCGTGCCGATGTCGCGTCAGAGCGCGGCGACCTGCTTCGCGATCGCCGACTTGCGGTTCGCGGCCTGGTTGCTGTGGATGACGCCCTTGCTGACGGCCTTGTCGAGCTTCTTGGTCGCCACAGTGAGGGCAGACTGGGCGGCCGACTTGTCGCCGGTCGCGACCGCCTGGCGCGCACGACGCACGACGGTGCGAAGTTCGCTCTTGACGGCGCGGTTGCGTGCCCGAGCCTTGTCGTTGGTCTTGTTGCGCTTGATCTGCGACTTGATGTTCGCCACGGTGTGTCAGGTTCTTTCGTTCGAGGAAGGTATGGACGTGTTGTCGCCGGACGGCGAGAGAGGGCGCCGAGCGGCGGGCGTGAAGGTTTTCCACACGCAAGCCAATCAGAAACTCTATCAGGTCCCGGTCGACTCCACCGTAGCCACCGCGAGGTCGAGCACGGCGTTGAAGACCCGCGGTCGCATCGCCGTCACCAGATGCGTCGTGCGTGGCACGACGATCAGTTCGGCGTGCGACACCAGCCGGGTGAAGAGCCGTTCGTTCACGCGCAGCTGGTCGTACTGCCCGTTGACGAACCACACCGGCCCCCGCAACCGGCGCAGGGCGCTCATGACCTGCAGCGACGACAGGCTCGCCAGGGCGACGTCCTGCGCATCCAGCGCATAGCCGCCGGCCCCGAAATCCTCTCGGGTGTCGTCGGGCAGCGTCAGCGCCAGCATCCGCTTCGTCAGCCACATGCCCCGGTCGGGTAGACGATCGAACCCGCGCGCCAGCATCCGGTATGCCGCGAGCCCCGCGCCCCGGGGCAGGGCTGTGCAGCCCGCTCCGATGAATGCGTCGACGGGCGGCGGGTCGGCGGACCCCATCACATCGATGCCGAGCAGACCGCCCATCGAATGCGCGACCAGCACCACCGGGCCTCGCACGGCGGCCTCGCGAAGCGCCCGGTCGATGGTGTGCCGAGCCTCCGCGAGGGTGAACTCCTCCGCCATGCGCGTGCCGTGCCCGGGCAGATCGAGCACGTGGCAGTCGACGCCGCGCTCTTCGAGATGGGCCCGCTGCACCCGCCACATCGACGCGGACGTGCGGATGCCGTGCACGAACACGGCCTGCGTCGCCATGACGCGAGTCTATTCGTCGCGCGAGTCGCCCTGGCAGCCGCGGCTCACGGGCCACGCGATCCGCGCGGCGCGAGGACTCCGGCTCGGCGCGAGGACGATCTGCGCCTCCCGACCCTCCTGTCGCGCGATCGTCCTCCTCTCGCGCGCCTCGAGCAGGTCTCCAGCCCCTGACGTGTGAGGGAGGGAGACCGAACGGCACGCGAGACGACGGTGCACGACGTGTTTCATGGGGGTCGGCGTTCGCAGATCGGCCCGCGCCCGTAGAATCGAGCGGACATGTCTCCCCGCGCCGCTTCGCCCCTTCAGCCTGCCGCCACGCCGCCCGAGCGGCTGCGCAACTTCTGCATCATCGCCCACATCGACCATGGCAAGTCCACGCTCGCCGACCGCATGCTGCAGATCACCGGCGTCGTCTCGGACCGCGACATGCGCGCGCAGTATCTCGACCGCATGGACATCGAGCGCGAGCGCGGCATCACGATCAAGAGCCAGGCGGTACGGATGCCGTGGGAGTTCGACGGCGACACCTTCGCTCTGAACATGATCGACACGCCCGGCCACGTCGACTTCACGTATGAGGTGTCGCGGTCCCTCGCAGCCTGCGAAGGCGCCATCCTGCTCGTGGATGCCGCGCAGGGGATCGAGGCGCAGACGCTGGCCAACCTCTACCTGGCCCTTGAGAACGACCTGCACATCATCCCCGTGCTCAACAAGATCGACCTGCCCGCGGCGGACCCCGACAAGTTCGCCCTCGAGCTGGCCAACCTCATCGGCGGCGACCCCGACGACGTGCTCCGCGTGAGCGGCAAGACCGGCGTGGGCGTCGAGGAACTGCTGGACCGACTGGTGCGTGACATCCCCGGCCCCAAGGGCGACGCCGATGCCCCGCCCCGCGCCATGATCTTCGACTCGGTCTACGACGCCTACCGGGGTGTGGTCACCTACGTGCGCATGATCGACGGTTCGCTCGTGCCCCGCGACCGCATCCAGATGATGTCGACGCGCGCGACGCACGAGCTGCTCGAGATCGGCGTCTCCAGCCCCGAGCCGACGCCGACGAAGGGCCTCGGAGTCGGAGAGGTGGGATACCTGATCACCGGGGTGAAAGACGTGCGCCAGTCGAAGGTGGGCGACACCGTCACCCACGCCCGCCGGCCCGCAGAAGACGCGCTGCCCGGCTACACCGATCCGAAGCCGATGGTCTACTCCGGCCTGTACCCGATCGACGGCGGCGACTACCCGGATCTTCGTGAGGCCCTCGACAAGCTGAAACTGTCGGATGCCGCACTCGTCTACGAGCCCGAGACCTCGGTCGCGCTGGGCTTCGGCTTCCGCTGCGGCTTCCTCGGGCTGCTGCACCTCGAGATCGTCAGTGAGCGCCTCTCCCGCGAGTTCGGCCTCGACCTCATCACCACCGCCCCCAGCGTCGTCTACCAGGTCACGACCGACAGCGGTGAGACCGTCATGGTCACCAACCCGAGCGAGTACCCCGATGGCCGCGTCGCATCCGTCACCGAGCCGGTGGTGAAGGCGGCCCTGCTGACGCCCAAGGACTACGTCGGCGCCGTGATGGAGCTGTGCCAGTCGCGCCGCGGGAACCTGCTCGGCATGGACTACCTCAGCGAAGACCGGGTGGAGCTTCGCTACACGGTTCCCCTCGGCGAGATCGTCTTCGACTTCTTCGACCAGTTGAAGTCCAAGACGCAGGGCTACGCGAGCCTGGATTACGAACCGGCCGGTGAGCAGGAGGCGGATCTGGTGAAGGTCGATGTGCTTCTGCAGGGCGAGAAAGTGGATGCCTTCAGCTCGATCGTGCACCGCGACAAGGCCTACGCGTATGGCCTGCTGATGACCGAGCGGCTGAAGAAGCTGATCCCGCGACAGCAGTACGAGGTGCCGATCCAGGCCGCCATCGGCGCGCGGATCATCGCGCGGGAGAACATTCGCGCCATCCGCAAGGACGTGCTCGCCAAGTGCTACGGCGGCGACATCACCCGAAAGCGCAAGCTGCTCGAGAAGCAGAAGGAGGGCAAGAAGCGCATGAAGATGGTGGGTCGGGTCGAAGTGCCGCAAGAGGCGTTCATCGCGGCCCTGTCCGGCGACGTCGAGACCAAGTCGAAGTAGGCTGACACGCATGCGGCGCGGAACATTCCGGGATGAGACCGTCGACTACGCGGCCGTCGGTGCGACCCAGGCGGCCGATCTGATGCAGTATCCGCCCGAGCGCAGTATCCCGGCGGAGCAGTCGATCCGCGTGGGGTCGGGAGCCGAGCGTTTTCGGGCGACGAGCGAGGCGCTGCTGGCGTGGAGCGCGCAGCGCGGAGCCGGCCTGCGCCTGAGTGACGTGCGACCCGCCGCGGGGCCGATGTACTCCGGCGTGAACTTCGACGACGAGGGCAACCCCGTGGGGCCCTCTCGCACCGAAGCCGACCAGCGCTACGACACCGACGGCACGCCGCTCGTGGCTGCGGGCACCACCGTGCAGGTGCACGGCCGCATCGGCGGAGCCAAGGCGGATGCCGAGCTCAGGGTCATCTTCGTGATCGAGGAGCCGCGCCGGGTGGGGTTCGCCCTCGGCACCGTCGGCGGCTCGGTCGTCAGCGGTGAAGAGTCCTTCGTCGCGGAGTGGCGCCGCGACGACGAGGTGTGGTTCACCGTGCGTGCGTTCGACGCGCCCGTCGCGCTGATGTACCGCGTGTTCGGCGGCCTGGTCCGCCGCCGCCGCCGGGCACTGACCACCGGATATCTGCGAGCGATCTCGCCGATGTTCGCCACCTCCGGCTGACGTGGCCGGAGCGCTTCCGCCGGGGGACCCGGCGCCTCACGACGGCCATCTGCCGCACGACCTTCTCGTCGATCCGTCGCATCCGCTGGGGGTCTACATCCATGTGCCCTTCTGCCGGGTGAGGTGCGGGTACTGCGATTTCAACACGTACACGGCGACGGAGTTGCGCGGCGCCGGCCGCGACACGTACGCAGACGACGTCGTCGCCGAGGTCGAACTCGCCGCCGAGGTGCTCGGCCGTGCGGCCGCTGCGCGCCCTGCGGCCACCGTGTTCTTCGGCGGTGGCACGCCGACGCTGCTGCCCCCCGGCGACCTGGTGCGCATGCTCGACAGAGTGCGTGAGCGCATCGGCGTGCACGCGGATGCCGAGATCACGGTCGAGGCGAACCCCGACACCGTGAACGTCGAGGTGGCCGGCGCCCTCGCGGCGGCCGGCGTCACGCGCCTTTCGATCGGCATGCAGTCGGCGGTGCCGCGGGTGCTCGGCACCCTCGACCGCACGCACGATCCCGCGAACGTGGGAACGGCGGTGGCGGCCGCACGTGCCGCCGGTCTCGGGGTCAGCGTGGATCTGATCTACGGCACCCCGGGAGAGACCCTCGACGACTGGCGGCTCTCGCTCGATTCCGCCGTAGCGCTCGAGCCGGACCACGTCTCGGCGTATGCGCTCATCATCGAGGACGGCACGCAACTGGCACGCCGCATCCGGCGCGGTGAGCTGCCCGCCCCCGAGGACGACCTGCAGGCCGACATGTACGAGCTGGCCGACGGTCTGCTCGGCGATGCCGGCTTCGAATGGTACGAGGTGAGCAACTGGTCGCGCGGGGACGCCCACCGGTCACGGCACAACCGGGGCTACTGGGCGGGCGGCGACTGGTGGGGGTTCGGCCCGGGCGCCCACAGCCACGTCGCGGGTCTGCGGTGGTGGAACGTCAAGCATCCCGCAGCCTATGCGCAGAGGCTCGCCGGCGGGCGATCGCCAGCCGCGGCACGCGAACGACCGGACGAGGATGCCGCCGACCTCGAGCGGGTCCTGCTCACCTCGCGGCTGCGCGAGGGGATCGCCGTCGACACGCTGCCACCAGGGGGGCGGACGGCGGTGGCGGGCCTCATCGCGGACGGCCTGGTCGTTGCCGCCGATGCGCTGCGGGGCCGGGTCGTCCTCACCCTTCGCGGCCGCCTGCTGGCCGACGCCGTCGTGCGCGCGCTCGTTCCGTAGCGGCCGAAGGACTGACCGGCCCAGACCCCGGGTAGAATTGGCACTCGCTGCGCGGGAGTGCCAGTGTCGTCTGTGACAGATTCGGAAGGGAGGAACCATGGTCAGCGAACGAGGACTGCAGGTGCTGCGCGCGATCGTGCAGGACTACGTCGAGACCCACGAGCCCGTGGGCAGCAAGTCGATCGTGGATCGTCATCCCTTCGGAGTATCGGCCGCGACGATCCGCAACGACATGGCGGCGCTCGAAGACGAAGAGCTCATCGCGGCCCCCCACACGTCTTCCGGACGGGTGCCGACGGACAAGGGCTACCGGGTCTTCGTCGATCATCTCGCCGATGTGCGTCCGCTGACGTCGGCGCAGCGCAACGCGATCACGACGTTCCTGGGCGAGCCGGGCGATCTCGACGATCTGCTGGCGCGGACCGTGCGCGTGCTGTCGCAGCTGACGGGGCAGGTGGCGATCGTGCAGTACCCCTCGTTCGCCCGCGCCGCCGTGACCCACGTGGAGCTCGTGGCGATCTCACCGACGCGCATGCTCATCGTGATCGTCACCGACACGGGACGGGTCTCGCAGCGCATCGCACCGTTGCCCGTCTCGCTCGACGAGACCGAGATCTCGCTCCTGCGCGCCCGGCTCGTCGACCTCGTGGTCGGAAGCTCGGCCCAGGACGCCGCAGAGCGCGTCGAGGGCATCCGCATCGCCGAGCCGGCCGCCGGCGACCGGCTGTCGGCCGCCCTCGGTTCGCTGGCGCACGTGATCGCGGAAGAGCTCGAGGAGTTCCGTCAGGACCGGCTCGTGCTCGCGGGGACGGCGAACCTGGCCCGGCGCGAGGGTGACTTCCGCGGCAGCATCTACCCGCTCCTCGAGGCGATCGAAGAGCAGGTGACGCTCCTGCGGCTGATGGGAGAGATGGTCGCCGACGGGCAGGGTCTCGCGGCGAGCATCGGGCGGGAGAACGAGCCGTGGGGGCTCACCGAGGCCTCGGTCGTGACGAGCGACTACGCGACATCCGGGTCGCTCGCGCGCATCGGCATCATGGGCCCGACCCGAATGGACTACCCGAGCAACCTCGCGGCCGCCCGTGCCGTGGCGCGGTACCTGTCGCGCGTGCTCGAAGAAGACGACAACCGGCGCTGAGACGCCAACCGCGACCGACCGGTCGCGGATCCTGCGAGAGGTGAATGTGGCTGACCACTACGAAGTCCTGGGTGTCGCCCGGGACGCGAGTCCTGAAGAGATAAAGAAGGCCTACCGCCGCCTGGCGCGGGAGCTGCACCCCGACGTCAACCCCGGGGCGGATGCCTCCGACCGGTTCAAGGCCGTCACGCACGCGTACGACGTGCTGTCGGACCCCGACCAGCGCCGTCGCTACGACATGGGCGGCGACGAGTTCGGCGGCGCCGCGGGCTTCGGCGGGTTCAGCGACATCTTCGAGACGTTCTTCGGAGGCGGCGGCGGCGGTCGTGGCACCCGGCCTCGGTCGCGGCGCGAACGCGGGCAGGACGCGCTCGTGCGCGTCACACTCGACCTCGGCGACGTCGTCTTCGGCGTGCACCGGGATCTCGAGGTCGACACGGCCATCGTGTGCGAGACGTGCGAGGGGTCCTGCTGCCAGCCCGGCACGCAGCCCGTGACCTGCGACATCTGCCGTGGTTCGGGACACATCCAGCGCACGGTGCGCAGCCTGCTCGGCAATGTGGTCACCGCGCAGCCGTGCGCCACCTGCCAGGGATACGGCACCACCATCCCGTACCCGTGCTCCACGTGCCAGGGCCAGGGGCGCGTCCGCTCCCGGCGCACCGTGTCGCTCGACATCCCCGCGGGCGTCGAGACGGGCCTGCGGCTGCAGCTGCCCGGCTCCGGCGAGGTGGGGCCGGCCGGCGGCCCCCACGGCGACCTGTACGTCGAGATCTCGGTCTCGCCCCACGAGGTCTTCAGTCGCGACGGTGACGACCTGCTCGCGACGCTCGACGTCTCGATGCCGGACGCGGTTCTCGGAGCGACGACCACGATCGAGAGCCTTGACGGCCCGGTCGACCTCGAACTGCGCCCGGGAGTGCAGTCGGGCGACGTCCTCACGATCAAGGGTCGTGGCGTGACACCGCTGCGCGGCTCGCAGCGGGGCGACCTGCGGGTCGGCGTGCAGGTCGTCACGCCGTCGCGCCTCGATGCGAAGGAGCGCGCACTGATCGAGGAGCTGCGACGGCGCACCAAGGCCCCGGCGCCCAAGCTGGCGCAGTTCCATCAGGGTGTGTTCTCGAAGCTGCGCGACCGCTTCCGCGCGAGCTGATGGCCCTGCACTTCGTCACGGCGGATGCGGGTGCGGCCTCGGACGTGGTGCGCATCTCCGGTGATGAGGCGCGCCACGCCGCGACCGTGCGTCGGGTGCGTCCCGGTGAACACGTCACGGTCGGCGACGGCCGCGGCGCGTGGATCGAGGGCGAGTGCGTGTCGGTCTCACCCGCCCTCGTCGAGGTGCGCGTGCACTCCACGCGGACCATCCCCGCCGCCTCTCCGCGACTCGTGCTCGTCCAGGCACTGGCCAAGGGGGACCACGACGAGCGGGCTGCGCAGGCGGCCTGTGAGCTCGGCGCGGACGTGATCGAGCCGTGGCAGGCGGCGCGCAGCGTCTCGCGCTGGGAGGGCGCCAAGCGTGACAAGGGCAGAAGCCGGTGGGCGTCGATCGTGCGGGAGGCCGCCAAGCAGTCCCACCGCGCGTGGATTCCGGATGTCGCGGACGTCAGCACGACGGCGGGGCTGGTCGACCGGTGCAGCGATGCGCGCGTCTACCTGCTGGAGCCCACCGCACTGCTCAGGCTGTCCGCGCAGGCGCCGTCCGCGGACGACCCCCGGGACGTCGTGCTGATCGTCGGCCCCGAGGGCGGCGTCGCGCCCGACGAGATCGCGGCGCTGACGGATGCCGGAGCCCTGCCGGTGCGGTTGGGCGAGACCGTCCTGCGCACCTCCACGGCGGGACCCGCGGCCATCGCGCTGCTCAACGTCGCGCTCGGGCGCTGGTGACGGCCGGATCGATAGACTTGTGCCGTGTCCGACGAACCATCGATCTTCACGCGCATCCTTCACGGCGAGCTCCCGGGCGAGATCATCGCCGAGACCGAGCATGTCTTCGCCCTGCGCGACATCGCGCCGAAGGCACCGGTGCACCTGCTGATCATCCCGAAGACGCCGGACTATCGCGACGTCACCGAGCTGGCCGCGGCCGATCCTGCGCTGATGGCCGACATGATCGCGCTCGCCGGCCGCCTCGCCCACGAGCACGCGGACGGCGAGTTCCGCCTGGTCTTCAACACGGGGGCGTCTGCGGGCCAGACCGTCTTCCACGTGCATGCGCACGTGCTGGCGGGCGAACTGAGCGAGAAGAGTCTCGGTGGCTGAGCCCGGACCATCCGTCGGCGACGATGCCGTCACTGCGCGCATCCTTGCGGACGGCGTCGCCATGGTGCAGCTACTCGGGCCGCAGGACCGACTCCTGCGCGTTCTCGAGAAGGAGCACCCCGAAGTCGATGTGCACGTGCGCGGCAACGAGATCACACTCAGCGGCGATGCGCCCCGCGTCGCTGCCGCACGCTCGCTCGTGGAAGAGCTGCTGCAGATGACGCGGGACGGGCACGCCCTCGCCCCCTCCGACGTCTCGTCGTCCGCCCGAATGCTCGATGCGGACCCCCGCGCGCGCCCCTCCGAAGTGCTCGGCGAAGCGGTGCTCTCGTCACGGGGACGCGTCATCCGTCCGAAGACGCGGGGGCAGAAGCAGTATGTCGACGCGATCGACGACCACACGATCGTGTTCGGCATCGGCCCCGCCGGCACCGGCAAGACCTACCTGGCCATGGCGAAGGCGGTGCAGGCACTGCAGCGCAAGGAGGTCTCGCGCATCATCCTCACGCGGCCTGCCGTCGAGGCGGGGGAGCGGCTCGGGTTCCTGCCCGGCACGCTGACCGACAAGATCGACCCCTACCTGCGCCCGCTCTACGACGCGCTCAACGAGATGATGGACCCCGAGGTCGTGCCCAAGCTCATCGCCACCGGCACCATCGAGGTCGCGCCGCTGGCCTACATGCGCGGCCGCACCCTGAACGACTCCTTCGTCGTGCTCGACGAAGCGCAGAACACCACCCCCGAGCAGATGAAGATGTTCCTCACCCGGCTCGGGTTCAACACGAAGATGGTCGTCACGGGCGACGTCACCCAGGTCGACCTGCCGGGCGGCTCCTCCGGGCTGCGTGTCGTCACCCGCATCCTCGGCGCCGTCGACGACATCCACTTCTCCCATCTGAGCAGCGAGGACGTCGTGCGGCACTCGCTCGTCGGGCGCATCGTCGACGCGTACAGCGCCTACGAGGAGACGCGGACCGCCGCCCGCGCGGAGCGCGAGCAGGCGGCCGAGTTCGCCAACCGCGCAGAGCGGCGCTCCTCCACCCGACCGATCGGTCCTCGCGACCACCAGGCGAAACGAGGGCGTTCGTGACGATCGAGATCAGCAACGAATCGGGCTTCGACGCCGACGAGGCGAAGCTGCTGCGGCTCATGGAGCACCACCTCGCCGAGCTCAACGTGAGCCCCGAGGCCGACGTCGCGATCATCCTGGTCGACGAGGGCGCCATGGAGGCGCTCCACGTGCAGTGGATGGACGAGCCCGGGCCGACGGATGTGCTGAGCTTTCCCATGGACGAGCTGCGACCCGGCACCGAGGACGCGCCGACACCGCCCGGCCTGCTCGGCGACATCGTGGTGTGTCCGCAGGTAGCCGAAACGCAGGCGCGTGAGAACGGCGTGTCGACCGAGGACGAGATCCTGATGCTGACGACGCACGGGCTGCTGCACCTGCTCGGCTTCGATCACGCCGAGCGCGAGGAGGAGCGCCAGATGTTCGGCCTGCAGCGCGAGCTGCTCCTCGACTTCGCCCTGCGCGAGCGCCGCCGGCGGCGCGCGTGACCGCGATCCTGCTCCTGGTGGCGTCGGGGGCGCTCGTCGCCTTCGCGGGCCTCATGGCCGCTCTCGAAGCGGCGCTGAGCGTCACCTCCCGCGGCGATCTGCAGGAATGGTCGACCACAGCGCGTGCCAGACGTTCCCTGCGCGCGATCGCCGCGCATCCCGACGCCCATGCCAACGCGGTCGTCTTCATCCGCATCCTCACCGAGACAGCCGCGGCCGTGCTCGTGACGGTGGCCCTGACGATCCTGTTCGACTCCATCTGGTGGGCGATGCTCGCGGCGGTCGTGCTGATGACCGGGGCCTCGTTCGTGCTCGTCGGCGCCAGCCCCCGCACCGTCGGACGCCAGCATGCCACCGCCCTGCTGCGCATCTGCGCGCCCATCATCCGCTTCGTGCGCGTGCTGCTCGGACCGATCGCGAACGCGCTCGTGGCGGCGGTGTCGCGCTCGACACCCGACGGGCGTCGCCCGGCCCCGTTCGCCTCGGAGCAGCAGCTGCTCTCGATGGTCGACGAGGCTGTCGAGGCCGACCTGATCGAGGACGAGGACCGCGAGCTGATCCACTCGGTGTTCTCGTTCACCGACACCTATGTGCGGGCCGTCATGGTGCCTCGGACCGACGTCGTGACCCTCGATTCGTCGGCCACCACCGCCAATGCCATGGACCTGTTCCTGCGCACGGGTGTATCGCGCCTGCCCGTCGTCGAAGGCGACGACGACGACGTCGTGGGGATGCTGTATCTCAAGGACCTGGTGCAGTTCAGCTTCGGGGCACGTGATCGCTGGCGCACGCAGAGCACCCGCGGCATCCTTCGCCCCGCCGTCTACATCCCCGAATCGATGATGGCGTCCACGCTGCTGGCGCAGATGAAGAAGGACGCCGTGCACGTGTGCATGGTGGTCGACGAGTACGGCGGCGTCTCGGGGCTCGTGACCCTCGAAGACCTGATCGAGGAGCTGGTCGGCGAGATCGCCGACGAGTACGATCCGCCCCAGGACGAGGTGTCCGAGCTCGAGCCGGGGCGCTACCGGGTCAGCGCGAGGATGACCCTCGGCGACCTGGGCGAGCTGTTCGACATCGAGATCGACGACGACGACGTCGAATCCGTCGGCGGCCTGCTCGGCAAGGCGCTCGGGCGCATTCCGCAGCCCGGCGCGCAGGCCGAAGCGGCGGGGATCATCATGACGGGCGGGGCCTCTCGCGGCCGCGGCCGTGGGATCTCGACGGTCTTCGTGGAGCGTTCCCCCGAACTGCAGGCCGCCGCCGATGAGCTCGCCGCATCCACGGGCGAGATCGCGACCATCGGCGAGCGGGGAAGGCGAGGCGAGGCCCGTGACTGATCCGGTGTTCCGATGCGGGTTCGCGACGTTCGTGGGGCGTCCCAACGTCGGCAAGTCGACCCTGACCAACGCACTCGTCGGCGAGAAGGTCGCCATCACGAGCGCCAAGCCGCAGACGACGCGCCGCGCGATCCGCGGCATCCGCAACCGCCCCGACGGGCAGCTGATCCTCGTCGACACGCCCGGCATCCACAAGCCGCGCACGCTGCTGGGGCAGCGCCTCAACGACCTCGTCGAGCAGGTGCTGGGAGACGTCGACGTGATCGGCTTCTGCGTGCCGGCCGATGAGAAGGTGGGCCCCGGCGACCGCCGCATCGCGGAGTCGCTGTCGGGCTACCGGTCGGCGAAGAAGGTCGCGATCGTCACGAAGACCGACGCCGCCACGCGGGACCAGGTGATGGAGCGTCTGCTCGAGGTGGATGCGCTGCGCGAGGACTGGGCCGCCGTCATCCCGCTCTCGTCGCACACCGAGGACCAGCTGGACGTGCTCGCGGGGGAGCTGCTGGCGCTGATGCCCGAGAGCCCGCCGCTCTACGAGGAGGGCACGGTCACCGACGAGAGCATCGCCGACCGCGTGGCCGAGATCATCCGCGAGGCCGCGCTCGAGGGCGTGCGCGACGAGCTGCCCCACTCGATCGCGGTGACCATCAGCGAGATGGGCCCGCGGGAGGACAGCGATCTCACCGATGTCTTCGCCGACATCGTCGTCGAGCGCGACAGCCAGAAGGCGATCATCATCGGGCACCGCGGCTCGCGCCTGAGCGATGTCGGCGCCCGCGCCCGTGCGCAGATCGAGCCGCTGCTGGGCGGCCGGGTGTTCCTGAGCCTGCACGTGCGCGTCGCCAAGGAGTGGCAGCGCGACGCGAAGCACCTGCGTCGCCTCGGCTTCTGACCCGCGTCACGACCCTGCGAGCTGGAGCGCGGAGAGCATCACCACGACGTTCTCGCCGAACTCGGCATCCGCCGCCTGCTGCAGCGTGCCGTCGTCCCAGACCACCTGGGTCCAGACGCGCCCTTCGCGCACGGAGGACGACAGGACCTGCTCGCCGAGCAGGCCCGGCAGCTCATCCTGGATGCTGTCGAGCGTCTGCACGTCGGTGTCGCCCGGTTCCAGAGCCAGCTGCTCCGGCGCCATCGGGTCGTACAGCGCCAGCAGCGTGACAGGACCGGTCACGGTGAACCGTTCGCCGTCGTACCGTCCCTGCACCGCGTAGGAGCCCCACCGCGTGCCCGCGGCCTGTTCACTGCCGTCGACGCCCGACCAGTCCCACCCATCGAGCGGGATCCCGGAGCACTGGGGAGGATAGGACTCGGCGACGCCGCCGAGGCACAGCTCGGGTTCACCCGCATCCAGCACGGTTCCCGTCGCGATGACCTCGCCCGAGGGAGGCGCGGGGGATGCCGCGGCCAGCGCCGGCGGGTCGCCGCCGACAGGCGATCCGCTGGGAACCGGGTCGCCCGCGGGGGTCGCGCAGCCGGTGAGCAGGACGAGGGCGGCGGCCGCGAGGATCGCGACGCCCGTGCCGGGGAGTCTCATACCCTGACAGTGTGCCGCACGAGCGGATCGTCTCATCCCTCGCGCACGATGCGACACGCACTGCTAACATGGGTGCATGCGCCAGGGCGGTCTTCTCCTTCTTCCTTGCCGCGACGAGGCCTCGATCTAGGGCCTTCCTCGTCGCGGAGCTGATCGTGTGCCCGCCCCTCACGACGAGAGAAGAACGAGATCATGGAGAACAACCAGCGCACTTCCGGGATGCCGGTGCAGAAGTACCGCCCCTTCCACGAGCAGATCCGCGTCGATCTTCCCGACCGCACCTGGCCGAGCACCCGCATCACTCAGGCTCCGCGGTGGTGTGCCGTCGACCTGCGTGACGGCAACCAGGCACTCATCGACCCGATGAGCCCCGAGCGCAAGCGCATCATGTTCGACCTGCTGGTCGGCATGGGCTACAAGGAGATCGAGGTCGGCTTCCCCTCGGCCAGCCAGACGGACTTCGACTTCGTGCGGCACCTGATCGAGGACGACGTCATTCCCGAAGACGTGACGATCCAGGTGCTCACCCAGTGCCGCGAGCACCTGATCGAGCGCACGTACGAGTCGATCGCCGGCGCCAAACGTGCGATCGTGCACCTGTACAACTCGACCAGCATCGTCCAGCGCGAGGTCGTCTTCCGCACCGGCCGCCAGGGCATCATCGACATCGCGCTCGAGGGCGCGCGCCTGTGTCGCGAGTTCGAGAAGCGCATTCCCGAGACGCAGGTGTTCTACGAGTACTCGCCCGAGAGCTACACGGGGACCGAACTCGAGTTCGCCGCGGACATCTGCAACCGGGTGCTCGAGGTGCTCGAGCCCACGCCGGAGCGCAAGGTGATCATCAACCTGCCCGCGACCGTCGAGATGGCGACTCCCAACGTGTACGCCGACTCGATCGAGTGGATGAGCCGGCACCTGCACCCCCGCGAGAGCGTCATCCTCTCGCTGCACCCGCACAACGACCGCGGCACCGCCGTCGCCGCCGCCGAGCTGGGCTACATGGCCGGAGCAGACCGCATCGAGGGATGCCTGTTCGGCAATGGCGAGCGCACCGGCAACGTCGATCTGGTGGCGCTCGGAATCAACCTGCTGACGCAGGGCATCGACCCGCAGATCGACTTCAGCGACATCGACCAGGTCAAGCGCACCGCGGAGTACTGCAATCAGCTGGCGGTTCACGAGCGCAGCCCCTGGGCCGGCGACCTCGTCTACACGGCGTTCAGCGGCTCCCACCAGGACGCCATCAAGAAGGGCCTGGAGTCGCTGCAGGCGAAGGCGGACGCCGCGGGTGTCACGGTGGACGAGATCGAGTGGGCGGTGCCGTACCTGCCGATCGACCCCAAGGACCTGGGTCGCTCGTACGAGGCCGTCATCCGCGTCAACTCACAGTCCGGCAAGGGCGGCGTGGCATATCTGCTGCGCACGGACCACGCCCTCGACCTGCCGCGTCGCCTGCAGATCGAGTTCTCGGGCGTCGTGCAGGCCAAGACGGATGCCGACGGTGGCGAGGTCACGAGCGCGCAGATCTGGTCGATCTTCACCGACGAGTATCTGCCCGCCGATGACGACGAGAAGCGGTGGGGCCGATTCGAGCTGCTCGGCACGCGCACGTCGAGCGACATGACGGGTGACGTCGAACTGCACGTGCGCCTGCGCGACGGAGACGGCGTCGAAGACACCGTCGGACACGGCAACGGACCGATCGCCGCGTTCCTCGATGTGCTGAAGCAGCGCGGCCTCGACGTGACGGTGTTCGACTACGTCGAGCACACGCTGGGAGCCGGAGGCGACGCGCAGGCCGCGTCGTACGTCGAGATGCAGGTCGAGGACGAGCGCCTGTGGGGCGTCGGGATCGACGGCGACATCTCGACTGCCAGCCTCAAGGCGGTCGTCTCGGGCGTCAACCGCGCCATCCGCGTCCGCCGTCCCGAACTGGTCGCGGTCTAGTCTCCCCGGATCGAGGACGCGCGGATGCCGCCGGTTCCGCGCAGTGGAGTGCGCATCCGCGCGTTCTCGACGCGCCGGCGGCGATAATGGACCGGTGCCCACCTATCGCGATGAGGTCGTCGTCCTCCGCACCCACAAGCTGGGCGAGGCCGACCGCATCGTGACGATGCTCAGTCGGGCGCACGGCAAGGTACGGGCCGTCGCCAAGGGGGTGCGTCGCACCTCGTCGAGATTCGGGGCGCGCCTGGAGCCGTTCATGGTCGTGGACGTGCAGCTGTACGCCGGCCGCTCTCTCGACATCATCCAGCAGGCCGAGAGCCTCGGGGCGTACGGAGCGGAGATCGTCGCCGACTACGACCGCTACACGACCGCCAACGCGATGGTCGAGACTGCGGACCGCCTGAACGAGGCCGAGGCGACGCCCCAGCAATACCTGCTGCTGGTCGGCGGTCTGCGTGCTCTGTCTCGGGGCGAGCACGCTCCGCGCAGCATCCTCGGCTCCTACCTGCTGCGCGTGATGGCGCTGTCGGGGTGGGCTCCGAGTCTGGTCGACTGCGCCCGCTGCGGTGCCGTCGGCCCGCACCGCACCTTCGTGCCGCAGGCCGGCGGTGTCGTCTGCGACGCCTGCGCCCCCGCGGGCTCGGCCCGCATCGGCACCGCGGCGATCGAGGTGCTGCGCGCGCAGATGGCGGGGGAGTGGGACGTCGTCGATGCCGCCGCCCCCGCCGCCGCAGCCGGCGCGGCGGGGGCCGTTGCCGCGTACGCGCAGTGGCACCTCGAACGCGGCATCCGCTCTCTGTCCCATCTGGAGGCGCTTCGGTGACACCCAAGCCATATACCCACCGCGACGCGGTGCCCTACCGTCCGCTCGACTGGACGGGGGTGCAGCCGCCGGTCTTCGCACCGGGCAGCGTTCCTGCGCACGTCGCCATCGTGATGGACGGGAACGGCCGGTGGGCGAATCGCCGCGGACTCTCGCGCGTGGAAGGGCACAAGGCCGGGGAGTCGGCGTTGCTCGACGTCGTCGCCGGCGCGATACAGGCCGGCGTCACCCACCTCAGCGTCTACGCCTTCTCGACGGAGAACTGGTCGCGCTCTCCCGACGAGGTGCGGTTTCTGATGGGCTTCAATCGCGACGTGCTGCACCGTCGTCGCGACCAGCTCAACGAGTGGGACGTGCGCGTGCGGTGGGCGGGCCGGCGGCCGCGCCTGTGGGGGTCGGTCGTGAAGGAGCTGCAGCACGCCGAGCGCCTGACCCAGCACAACCGCACGCTGACGCTGACGATGTGCGTGAACTACGGCGGCCGGGTCGAGCTCGTCGACGCGATGCGTGGGATCGCCGACGATGTCGCCGCGGGTCGGCTCAAGCCGTCGGCGGTCACCGAGAAGCTGATCGGACGGCGCCTGTACGTGCCCGACATGCCGGATGTCGACCTCTTCGTGCGTTCCAGCGGCGAGCAGCGCACGTCGAACTTCCTGCTGTGGGAATCGGCGTACGCGGAGTATGTGTTCCTCGACACGCTGTGGCCGGATTTCAGCCGCGAGCATCTCTGGCGCGCGATCGATCTGTACCAGAGCAGGGACCGGCGTTTCGGCGGAGCCGTCGACAAACCCGGCCCCACCGCATAGCGGATGGGGAATACCCGCACCGCCCGCGGTGGTTGGACCTGCGTGTGAGCAACGCCATCAAGATCGACGTGTGGAGTGACATCGCCTGCCCCTGGTGCTACATCGGCAAGCGCAATCTCGAGAACGGGCTGGCGCAGCTGGCCCGCGACGGCGACATCCCCGCCGTCGAAGTGACCCTGCACTCGTACGAGCTCTCGCCCGACACCCCCGTGGACTTCGAGGGCGACGAGATCGACTACCTCGCCGGCCACAAGGGGATGCCGCGCGAGCAGGTCTCCGAGATGCTGACGCGGGTGACGCAGGTTGCGCACGAGGCCGGGCTCGACTACCGCTTCGACCGGCTGCAGCACACCAACACCGTGATCGCGCACGAGCTGCTGCACGCGGCGAAGGCCGCCGGCCGGCAGGCCGACATGGCGGAGCGCCTCATGTCGGCCTACTTCACGGAGGGACGCCACGTGGGGCGGATCGACGAGCTGGTCGAACTGGCCGCCGAGGTCGGCTTGGACGAGACCGAGGTGCGCGAGGCGCTGGGCTCACGCCGGTACCTTCCCGATGTCCACGCCGACGAGGAGCAGGCTCGCGCCTACGGCATCACCGGCGTGCCGTTCTTCGTGTTCGACGGCACCTACGGAGTCAGCGGCGCTCAGCCGCCTGAGGCCTTCGTGCAGGTCATTCGGCAGGTGGTCACCGAACGCACCACGGTCGCATCCGCGAACGACGACCACGACGGCGGGGATGAGACGCCCCACACGTCGTCCGCCTGACCGGCGGGCATCTGGGACAATGGCGAGTATGTCCACCGCCACCACCGCGCCCGTGCGGGGAGCCGTCGCGCCCCTGCGGATCGGTGCGATGCGCCTGGACGTCCCCGTGGTGCTCGCACCGATGGCGGGCATCACGAACACCGCGTTCCGCCGGCTCTGCCGCGAGTACGGGGCGGGCCTGTACGTCAGCGAGATGATCACCTCGCGCGCTCTGGTCGAGCGAAACGAGACGACGATGCGACTCGTCCGCCACCACGAGTCCGAGACGCCGAGATCGATCCAGCTCTACGGCGTCGACCCGACGACCGTGGCCGAGGCCGTGCGCATCATCGTCGCCGAGGACCTCGCCGACCACGTCGATCTCAACTTCGGCTGTCCGGTGCCCAAGGTCACGCGCAAGGGCGGGGGAGCGGCGCTGCCATGGAAGCTCGGCCTGTTCCGAAGCATCGTCGAGGACGCCGCCCGTGCGGCGGGCGATCTGCCGCTCACCGTCAAGATGCGCAAGGGAATCGACGAGGACCACCTCACGTATGTGGACGCCGGACGCATCGCCCAGGATGCGGGAGCCGCGGCGGTCGCGCTGCACGCGCGCACGGCGGCCGAGTTCTACTCGGGTGCCGCGGATTGGGAGGCGATCGCGCGTCTGAAGGAGGCGGTCACCGAGGTCCCGGTGCTCGGCAACGGCGACATCTGGTCGGCGGACGACGCCGTCACCATGATGCGCCGCACCGGGTGCGACGGGGTCGTCGTCGGACGCGGATGTCTCGGCCGGCCCTGGCTCTTCGGCGATCTCGCCGCCGCGTTCGGGCAGGATGCGCCCGCGGTGGATGCCACCCTCGGTTTCGTCGCGGCGGCTTTCCGCCGTCATGCCGAGCTGCTCGTGGAGTTCTTCGAGGACGAGCAGCGGGGATGCCGCGACATCCGCAAGCACGTCGCGTGGTATTTCAAGGGGTACCCGGTGGGCGGTGACACCCGTGCCGCTCTGGCGACCGTCTCGAGCCTCGCACAGATCGACGAGCTGCTCGCGACCCTCGACCACGATGAGCCGTATCCCGGCGCAGCTGCAGAAGGCCAGCGGGGCCGGGCCGGCAGCCCGAAGCGCCCGGCGCTGCCGGACGGGTGGCTCGCGGATCGCGGTCTCGACCAGGCGGCATCCCGCGATCTCGCGACGGCGGAGCTGAGCCACAGTGGCGGCTGACGCCCGCTCCGGCTCGCGACGGGTGCGCGCCGACGGCTATGACGCGCATGACGTCGAGCGCTTCCACCGCGAAAGGCACCGCTCCGAGCGCGACGACTTCGCCCGTGATCGCGCCCGCGTGCTGCACTCCGCGGCGCTGAGGCGGCTGGCTGCGAAGACCCAGGTGCTCTCGCCGGCAAGCCCGGCGGATTTCGCGCGCAACCGGCTGACGCACTCCCTCGAGGTCGCGCAGGTCGGCCGCGAACTCGCGACCCAGCTGGCTCTCGCCGCCGACGTCGTCGACACCGCCTGCCTCGGACACGACCTCGGGCACCCTCCGTTCGGGCACAACGGCGAGCGCGCACTCAACGACTGGGCCGCCGACATCGGCGGCTTCGAAGGCAACGCCCAGACGCTGCGCATCCTCAGCAGGCTCGAGCCGAAGGTGCTGGATGCCGAGGGTCGCTCGCACGGCGTCAACCTCACCCGCGCGAGCCTCGACGCGAGCTGCAAGTACCCGTGGACCTCCGAGCATCCCGTGCCCGACCCGGGAGGGCGGCTCAAGTACGGCGTCTATCGCGAGGACGAGGACGTCTTCCGCTGGATGCGGGAGGGGGCGCCCGGTCGCGTCCGCTGCATCGAAGCCGAGGTGATGGACCTCGCCGACGACATCGCCTACTCCGTGCACGACTTCGAGGACGCGGTGACGAACGGCTACCTCGATCCCCGCCGGCTGGCCTCGCCGCGCGAGCACGACGCGATCGTGACCGCCATCCAGGCGTGGGTGGGGTACGACTTCGCCCGGGACGAGCTCGACGACGCCCTGTATCGGCTGACCAGCATGTCGGAGTGGATCCCGACCTTCGACGGCTCACGCGCCGACCTGGGGCGACTCAAGAACCTGACGAGCGATCTGATCGGCCGCTTCGCGAGGGCGGCCACCACCGCCACCCGCGAGGCGTATCCCGATCGCGCGCTGACACGCTATTCCGCGCACGTCGTCGTGCCGCGCGTCGTCGAGGCCGAGGTCGCGGCGCTCAAGGGCATGATCGGTGCGTTCGTCGTCTCGATCGAGGGCCGCCGGGCGCTCTACAAGGAGCAGCGGCGCATGCTCAAGCGACTCGCGGACGCGCTCTGGGCAGCCGGACCGGCCATCCTCACGCCGGTTCTGCGCGCCGATTTCGACGAGGCGCCCGATGACGCGGCCCGGCGCCGGGTCGTGGTCGACCAGGTCGCGAGCCTGACCGACCAGGACGCGATCGCGTGGCACATGCGCCACGCCGGCGACCTCGACGTCGCCTCCCTCGGGATCTGGACGCCCCGCGCGGGCGCGACGGAGTCCTGATGGCCGGCCGCATCCGGCAGGCGGACGTCGAGGAGGTCAAGGCGCGCACCAACCTCGGCGACGTCGTGGGCGAGCGGGTCGCGCTCAAGTCGGCGGGGGTGGGCTCGCTCAAGGGTCTGTGCCCCTTCCACGACGAGCGCAGCCCCAGCTTCCACGTTCGCCCGCAGGTCGGCTTCTACCACTGCTTCGGATGCGGGGAGTCCGGCGACGCCTACACCTTCTTGCAGAAGATGGATCACATGACCTTCGCCGAGGCGGTCGAACGACTCGCGGCGCGCATCGGCTTCCCCCTCCACTACGAAGAGGGGGGTCCGGCCGCGCCCGCGACGAGCGGGCGTTCGCGTCTCTACGAGGCGAACCAGGCCGCCTCCGCCTGGTTCCAGCGCCAGCTCTCGTCGCCCGAGGCGGAGGCCGGTCGCCGGTTCCTGGGGGAGCGCGGATTCGACGCCGGCGCCGCAGCCCACTTCGGGGTGGGCTATGCCCCGCGCGGGTGGGAAGGGCTCGCGAAGGCGCTCGGGGCCGAGGGCTTCTCGCGCGCGGAGCTGACGACGGCGGGCCTGCTCTCGCAGGGTCAGCGAGGCGCCTACGACCGCTTCCGAGGGCGCTTGATCTGGCCGATCCGCGACGTGACGGGCCAAACCGTCGGGTTCGGCGCCCGGCGGCTGTACGACGACGACAAGGGCCCCAAGTACCTCAACACGCCCGAGACCCCGATCTATCACAAGGCCCAGGTGCTCTACGGACTCGACCTGGCCAAGCGCGACATCTCGCGAAGCGACCGCGTGGTGATCGTCGAGGGGTACACCGACGTCATGGCGTGTCATGTGGCCGGCGTCACGACGGCGATCGCCACCTGCGGCACGTCCTTCGGCTCGGACCACATCAGCGTGCTGCGCCGCGTCATGGGAGACGACTCCGCCGCCGGCGAGGTGGTCTTCACCTTCGACCCGGATGCCGCGGGCGAGAAGGCGGCGCTGCGCGCCTTCGCGGACGAGCGGCGGTTCTCGGCGCAGACCTACGTCGCCGTGGCCCCCGAGGGCCTGGACCCGTGCGATCTGCGCCTGCGCCGGGGCGACGCGGCCGTCCGCGCGCTGATGAGCGCCAAACAGCCCATGTTCGAGTACGTGATCGACCGCAGGATCGAGAAGTTCGATCTGGGCTCGGTCGAGGGCCAGGTCGGTGCGCTGCGCGCCGCGGCGCCGATCGTCGCCGACATCCGCGACCCCGCCCTGCGACCCGGGTACACCCGGGTGCTGGCCCGCCGACTGGGAATGGACCAGTCCGAGGTGCGGCGCGCGATCGAAGCGGCTGCACGACGCGCGGCGCAGCCCCCGGACGCGCGCAGGAGCGGACCCGGGGCGGCCGACCCGCGCGTCGCCGAAGACGCAGGGGAGAGGGCCGCTCAGAGCGTGACGATCACGACGCTGCCGCGAACACCGGAGGCAGCCCTCGAGCGCGACGCGATGATGGGGTTCTTGCAGTACGGCCACACGATCCCCGAGGCGGTCCGCGATTCGGCCCTGGAGCATCCACTCACCCACCCCGCGCTCGAGGCGGTGCGATCGGCCGTACAGGCCGCCGACCTGCAGCGCCCGGGATGGGCCGTCGCCGCGGTCGATTCGGTGCGCGAGCCCTACCGCTCGCTCGCCGCGGAGCTTCTCGCCGCCCCGTTCCCCGCCCGGGACGAGCAGGGGGCGCAGGCCTCGGCGCTGTCGCTCGCCCGTCGTCTCGTGCTGCGCGCCTACGATCGCCAGAAGCGGGAACTGGTGAGCGCCGTTCAGCGAGTACCGGCGCACTCGGAGGAGGGTCGGGCGCTGCGGGTGCGGCTGCGTGATCTCGACGCGGCCCGACACGCGTTCGCATCGGAGGACTGAGGCTGGCCCGGGTAGCGTGCACGGGGCATGATGAAGGGATGACCGCGAAGCACGAGACATCCGAGGCGATCCTGTGCGCCGATCTTTCGGTCGAGCACACCTCGGGGTCGCGACCGGGCGGCGGCCGGGCGGTCGACGGCGTCACGTTCTCGACCCCGAGCGCCGGCACGACCGTGGTGCACGGTGCGACGGGCTCGGGAAAGTCGAGCCTGCTCAGCTTTCTGGCGGGGCGCGGCGGCGAGGACCTCAGCATCGTCGGCGGCGACGCGTTCGTCGCCGGGGTGAGCGTGCGCAAGCGAGGTCGTGCGCGCCGCCAGCTCACCTACCACGCGGGCTACCTCGCCCAGCGCGCCGGTGCGGATCTGCCCTCCCGGCTGACGGTGCGCGACATCGTCGCCGCGCCGATCACCGACCGGGACCGCAAGGTCAACCCCCGAGCCCTCGACCTGCGCGTCGCGTCCCTGCTCGACGAGCTGCATCTGGCGCTGGGCACCGCGGGCCGCTATCCCTACGAGCTCAGCGCCGGAATGCGACAGCGCGTCGCGATCGCGCGCGCCCTGGTGCTGGACCCGCGTGTGCTGATCGCCGACGAACCGCTTGCGAATCTCGACGTCGATGCACGGGCGGCGGTGCTGCGCGCGCTGACGCGCCGACGCGACGAGGGCGGGATGGCCGCGCTGCTCGCCACCAACGACGAGGACATCGTGGGGGCGCTCTCGGCCGAGGTCCTGGTGCTGCAGCACGGTCACCTGGTCGCGCAGGGACGCGAAGACGAGATCCGATGGTCGCCCGCCCTGCTCAGCGACGAGTCGTCGCTGCCGCTGCCGTGAACGCCGCCGTGTCGTGAGCATGCCCGCACCTTTGCTAAACTGTTCGGGTTGCCCGACGCGATCGGGCGCATTCCTCCATAGCTCAATTGGCAGAGCAATCGGCTGTTAACCGGTAGGTTCTTGGTTCGAGTCCAAGTGGGGGAGCCACACTCCTCACGCGCACCGCATCGCCGGGCGCGCAGGGATGCTTCAGCGGGAAACCGGCTCTTCGGGCGCCTCGTCGTCGCCGATCAGGCGCCACACGGTGCGTGTCAGATCCGGGTGCTCGAGGGCGATCTGGCGAAGGATCCGGTACTCCTGAACGTGCGGCGGCATGGACCCCGGGTCGTCCACGACGGCCTCGGCACGCAGGAAGCGAATCACGAGCTCATCCACGCTCGGAAGCTCCTGCATGAACGACCAGGGGTCCTCGCCGTGCCGCAGTCGCTCCTCGATGACGACGGCGAGCTCCTCCGACGCCTCGGCCCGGAGTATCTCGAGGCTCGCGCGCCGGGCGATCCGGATCCGAGTCATCCCTCGAGCCTACGACGCGCAGCGGGTGGCGGCATCACGCCTCGAGATCATCTTCACCCGGCATCCATGAGCAGCCGGGGCGGCCCCAGCCGCGCTTCCGCGCGATCTTCTGGGCGGTCTTCCAGTCGGCATCGTCAACACGGTCGATGTAGATGATGCCGTCGAGATGGTCGAATTCGTGCTGCAGGATGCGGGCCCGCCAGCCCTCCACCTGCACCCACACGTGCTCGCCCTCCAAGTCGGTGCCCGTCAGCATCGCCCGCTCCGCGCGGCGCAGCGGGAACCGCTCGCCGGGGAACGACAGGCATCCCTCGCTTTCGAGGTCGGGATCGGGCTCTCCCGGAACCGAGGGCGAGACCCACAGCTCGGGATTGATGACGACGCCGCGCCACGGGTGCTCGTCATCGTCCAGATGGCTGTACACGAATATCCGGAGCGCGACTCCCACCTGCGGCGCCGCGAGACCGACGCCGGGCGCGGCATCCATCGTCTCGAACATGTCGGCCACGAGCACGCGGATGTCGTCGGTCACCTCGTCCACGGGTGCCGCGGGGGAGTGCAGGACGGGATCTCCCATGATCTTGATCGGTCGCACGGCCACGTATCGAGCTTATCCGGCCCGCTCCCGGTAATCTCGATGCCGTGATGTGGACGGGCTCGGTGGAGGATGTCGGCGAACAGCTCGTCGGGGCGTTCCAGAACCCCGGCCTGCTGCTCGGAATCCCCCTGGCGCTGGCGGGCGCGGTCTTCATGTCGTTCGGCGCTCAGTTCCAGCACCGGGGCGTCGTGAAGGTCGAGCGTCTGAGCGGCACCGTCGGCACGAGCGGCCTGAGCATGCAGCAGCTGCGGCGACTGTTCACGCGCCCCTCCTGGGTGGTCGGAACACTCATGCTGGGTATGGCGATCGTGTGCCAGCTGGGGGCGCTGACCGTCGCCCCGCTGATCGTGGTGCAGCCGCTCGGCGCCATCGCGCTCGTCGTCACGACGCTGCTCAACTGGCGGGTGAGCGGACACGCACCCACCCGGCGTTCCGTCATGGCCATCGTGGCGTGCGTGGGCGGGATCTTCGTCTTCGTGCTGATCGCCGCGCTGTTCGCCACCGAGAGCCCCCTCGACGAGAGTCAGCTGATCACCGTGCTGGCCATCCTCGGCGTCGTGACGTTGATCCTGCTCGTGCTCTGGTTGCTGCTTCGCCGCCGCATGCGCGCTCTGTTCTACATCCTCAGCGCGGGCGTGGTGTACGGCTTCGTCGCGACGCTCGCGAAGGTGGTCATCAAGCGCATCCAGGCCGGAGACTTCGAATGGCTGACGCTCCTGTGCCTGATCGCCTTGCTGCTTGCCACGGCGATCGGCGCGTACTTCGTGCAGACGGCGTACTCGGCCGGCCCGCCCGACCTCGTGATCGCGGGGCTCACGGTGATCGACCCGATGGTCGCGGTGCTCATCGGGCTGCTCGTGCTGGGGGAGGGCGCGGCCGCCCCGCTCTGGGCGCTCATCGGGTTCGGCATCGCCGGCGCGATCGCCACGTGGGGCGTCATCTCGCTGGCCCGCTACCACCCTCAGGTTCTGAGCGACAGCGGGGAGCTGCCCCTGCTGCGGGGACGGGACACCCACAATCCGGGTCGCGGGGCGCTCGGCTGATCCGCGGGTCGAGATAGGCTCGACGAGCGACATGGGGCGGTGGCCAAGCTGGTGAAGGCAGCGGGCTCATAACCCGACGATCGTGGGTTCAAGTCCCACCCGCCCCACAAAAGAACGCACTGCCCGCAGGGCGGTGCGTTCTCTCGTGTGATGGCAGCACGCGAACCCGCCCAAGGGTTCGCATGCGAACCGCAGCGGCTACATGTGGGCGGCGACGTACGAGTACTTCACGAACACCTCGGGCGCATGGCCGGCGTGCTCGAGCACGCCCTGGACCGCACTCAGCATGTAGCGCGCGTCCCAGCCCATGTACAGGTGGGCGCCGCCCGCCAATTCGTCCCAGTCGCCGTTCCAGGCGCGCGCGGGGTACACCGGACCACCTCGCTGGGCGCTGAACTCCTCGACGGCGCCGCGCGAATCCGCCCACAGGCGCCTGAAGACGCGGTTGAAGAGGTCACGGATGTTGTAGATCTCCCAGTGCTCACCGCGGTACTCGGTGTATTCGTACTCGCGCTCCCAGCCGCGCGGCCAGCCGCGCCGCGAGATCGCATCGAGGATCGGCGTGAGCCCGTCGTCGTCGATCGCCGCCGCTCCCGGCCGCGGCCACACCTCGACGAACCGGCCGGTCAGCTCGGCGCTGCGCTGCGAGATGGCGGCCGTGTTCCACGTTTCGACGTCCGCGATCGCACGCGTCGCCGCGACGGAGCTGCGGCGGTAGACATCGCGCTGGTCGGGGAACGAGGCATCCAGCGCCCGCTCGGCCAGCTCGGGTTCGAGGACCACCAGATTCCCCAGCGTGGGGGCGAGGGCGCGGTGGCTGTTCTGCTCGTCCTCGCTGTACTCCGCCCAGGTGCGCATGCCGTCGCCGGTCCAGGTGTCCGGGGGCGCGAGCGGAAAGACATGCAGGAGATCGTGGTCGACGCCGGGGTCCACGTCCGCGATGCGTTCCAGCACGTAGCGTGCGTGGGGCAGCTCGCCGAACTTGAGGGCGATGCGCACGCGCTCGTCGGAGGGCGTCACACGCGAGACCGCCGCCACGAGCGCCTCGTGTCCGTCGTCCCGGGCCCGGCACAGTCGGGCGACGAGTCGCGCATTGCCCAGGCCGGAGACGGCACGGCGCAGCAGAAGAGCCTGGATCATCTCGAGCGTGCCGATGGCGGCATCCGTCTGCAGAACGCCCTGTTCAAGGTCGCGCATCACGCGCATGACCAGCGGGAACATCCCGGTGCCGAAGGTCGCCGTATACGCCAGATGACGGCCCAGGCGAGGATCGGCCGCCTGCGGGGGATCGAGCAGGATGCGGTAGATGGCCGAGAAGTCCCGCCACTGTGCGGCGTACAGCCGCAGGGAATCGATGTCGAGCCGCGGGAACAGGGCGCGGAACGCGTCGTAGGCGGCATGTTCGCCCGAGACCTCGCGTCCGGTCTTCATCACCAGGTAGTGGCGCCAGAACTCACCGATCGCGTCGCCCGTGTTGCGCTCGATCGGCAGCCAGAACACATCCTCGATCTCACTCTGCTCCGCATGCGTCAGACCCATGAGCACGTAGTTGTGGATGAGCTCGTGGTCACGCAGCGGCTCACCCGTCGAGTTCAGGCTGGCGAAGATCTGCTGCGCGTTGGCCCCCGGGCCGAGCGTGATCGCGACGTGCTCGAGCTTCTGCAGCCCGCGCCAGATGCGTGGCGCCTCGTCGGCACTGATCTGGCTGCGGAAGAAGGCGTAGTTGTCGTCGAAGCGCGACTGGCGGCTCTCGCCCTCGGCCAGGTCGGTACCGAGGACGACGCGCTCGAAGACCCGTTCCCACTCCCGGTGGGGCTGGAGCTTGGTGCGCCCCGGTTCGTTCGACCGCACGAGCACGCGCTCGAGTTCGCCGGCCAGCCGCGGATCGGTCGCGCGGATGGTGTGATGCAGGGCGGCCACGAGCAGCATCAGGGTCGTCACGCGCTGCTGCCCGTCGATCAGGACCAGCTCGGGCGCCGGCGCATCGGAGGTGAGCGATGACAGCACCGAGCCGAGGAAATGCATGTGCTGCCCGTCGCTGTCGGCGACCGCGCGGATGTCGGCGAGCAGCTGCTCGCACCCGCCGATGTCCCACCGGTACTGACGCTGGTACACCGGCACCACGATCGTCGCGTCGGTCGCCGAGAGCCAGCGGATGGTGTTCACCGCGGTCGCATCGATGTTGGTTGCGCTCGTCGTCATGTGCCGTTGTCCTCGGTGCCGTCGATCCGTGCCTGCCTGCCCTGGCGCACCACCCAGCCGGCACGCCGCAACACTCGACTCTAGTTGCCCGTGCACCCCATTCCGGCGCGAAACGATGCGGTGGAACGGATGCCGCGGCACCGCCCGATATTCACGGCCCTGCTGCCCTGGCGCGTGCAGACGCCGAAGGTAGGGTGGCCTAAGTCGGGCCTGTAAAAACTTCGCTGGCCCCCTACGAAAGGTCATGATTCATCTCATGAGTTACATCAAGTCCGCCGCTCTCGAAGAGACCGGCTACGTCGTGCTCGATCGCTACAACAAGCAGATCGATCCCAAGGAGTGGCTCGACGTCGAGTACAACGACTGGAAGTCCTCCGGCGACACCCGGTTCGCCCCGCTCGCCAGCGCCTTCGGCGACATCGAGTGCAACGGCTTCTGGAACCACAAGCCGCCGCGCACCGACAAAGACGGAGTGTGGATCGACTCGCAGACCGAGAAGGCACCCACTCTCACGCAGCGCGCGAAGGAACCGGGGGCGAACGTCGGCCGGTGCCGCATCATCGAACTGCAGCCCAACACCTACGCGGACTGCCTCTACAACCTGCACCAGGACGACAACAACCGTCTCAACCCCGACGGCACCGGCTGGGTCGTGCGCGGCTTCTTCAACCTCACCGACGACAAGGACAGCTACTTCGTCCTGCGCGACAACCGCACCGACCCGGAGGGCGAGGTGCGCATCGCGCTCCCCGCCGGAGCCCAGCTGATCGTCGACACACAGCGCCTCTGGCACGCCGCGACGCACCCGGGCACCGAGCCGCGCTACTGCCTGATCACGTCGTGGACCTCGGGGCCCGAGCTCGACGCGTACATCGAGAAGTACAACGGCGTGCCCCGCGTGCCGAATGTCGAGGTGCCGCAGGACGAGCTCGACGCCGGTCAGGCGGAACAGACACGTCGGATCGCCGCCCGCGCCGCGTACTACGCCGCCAAGGGCCAGGCCGAGAAGACGGCGATGAGCGAGGCCTGAGCCGGCCCGATCATGACGGGGAGGGCCCGGTTGCCTGACCGCCGGGTCCTTCCCGCCCACGCCGGCCGCGCGGGCGGCGCGGCGTTGTTGTGAATCACGGCGGCACCGGGGCATAATGGCCCCACAACCGCACACGCCACCACTTCATCACCCCAGGTCGTAGGGGAAGACGCACCTGAGGAAACGGAATGTGGATATGGCGACATCACAAGCGCGCGGAGTGATCTATGTCCACTCCGCGCCGAAAGCACTGTGCCCCCACCTCGAGTGGGCGGTCGGTCGCGCCCTCGGGCGCGCCGTCAACTTCGAGTGGGCTGAGCAGCCCGTGCTCCCGGGTGCACGGCGCACCGAGTTCTATTGGGAGGCGCCGGCCGGCACGGGAGCCTCACTCGCCAGTGCGATCCGCGGCTGGGAGCATCTGCGGTTCGAGGTGACCGAGGATCCGACGCCCCGCTCGGACGGTGGCCGGTGGCTGCACACGCCGGATCTCGGCATCCACTACGCCCAGACGGATGCCGCAGGCAACGTCGTCATCGGCGAGGATCGCGTGCGCTACGCCATGGACATCGCCGCCGGAGACGCCCGCGAACTGCAGCGCGAACTCCAGGTGGCGCTCGGCGCCGCCTGGGACGACGAACTCGAGCCGTTCCGGCACGCCAGCGACGAAGCCCCGGTGGTGTGGCTGCACAAGGTTGGCTGACCCGGCGTCGGCTGACCTGTCGCGCGTCGTCGGTCAGATGGAGCGGAACGCGACGACGGCGTTGTGGCCGCCGAAGCCGAACGAGTTGCTGATCACGACCTGATCGCGCTCGCCGAGCGGCTGCGGCGTACCCGAGATCGACAGCGGAATCTCGGGGTCCTGCTCCGTCAGGTTGATCGTGGGCGGCGCCTGCCGGTCCCGGATCGCCAGCACCGAGAAGACCGCCTCGAGCGCACCGGTGCCACCGAGCAGGTGGCCGGTGGAGCCCTTCGTGCCCGAGACCGGGATCTCGTGCAGACGCTCGCCGAAGACGTTGCGCAGGGCGACGTACTCGGCGATGTCGCCCACCGGCGTCGAGGTCGCGTGCGCATTGATGTGGGTGACGTCGTCGGAGGAGAGGTCCGCCGCGTCCAGCGCGAGCTGCACGGCCCGCGCAGCACCCCGGCCTTCGGGGTCGTTGGCGGTGATGTGATACGAATCGGCGGTCACTCCGCCGCCCGCGACGACCGCGTAGATGTGCGCCCCGCGTGCGCGGGCGTGCTCCTCGGTCTCGAGCACAAGTGCGGCGGCCCCCTCGCCCATGACGAATCCGTCGCGGTCCACGCTGTAGGGTCGCGAGGCCGTCTCGGGTGCATCGTTGCGCCGTGAGAGAGCCTGCATCGACGCGAAGGACGCGATCGTGATGGGGTGCACGGCGGACTCGGTGCCGCCCGCGATCACCACATCCGCCAGTCCCGCGCGCAGGTGCTCGTAGGCGTTCACGATCGACTCGGTGCTCGAGGCGCAGGCCGACGCGACGGTGCGCGCGTACGCCCGGGCCTCGAAGTGCATCGAGACGGCCGCGGCCGCCGCGTTCGGCATCAGCATCGGCACGGTCATGGGCATGACCCGTCGGGGCCCCTTCTCCCGCAGTGTGTCCCAGGCGTCCAGCAGCGTCCAGACGCCGCCGATGCCGGTGGCGAAATCCACCCCGAGCCGCTCGGATGCGACCTCCGGTGCACCGGCATCCGCCCATGCCTCCTTCGCAGCGATCAGCCCGAACTGCGACGCGGGGTCGAGTCGACGGGCCTCGGGACGCGCCAGCACCTCTTCGGGGCGCACCTTGGCCTGTGCGGCGAAGGTGACGGGAAGCGCGTACTCCGACACCCAGTCGTACTCGAGGGAGCGTGCGCCCGAGGCGCCGGAGAGAAGGGCGTCCCAGCTCTCGCGCGCGGTTCCGCCGATGGGAGTGCTGGCGCCGATGCCGGTGACGACGATGCGGGGGGTGGTCATGACACGAATCCTCACGGATGACGAACTTCACTCCCGGGGGCGGACGCCCCCGGGAGTCGGGATCAGGACTGGTTGGTCGTGATGTAGGTGACGGCGTCGCCGACGGTCTTGAGGTTCTTGACCTCGTCGTCGGGGATCGTGACGCCGAACTTCTCCTCTGCGTTGACGACGATGGTCATCATCGAGATCGAGTCGATGTCGAGGTCGTCGGTGAACGACTTCTCCGCGGCTACCTCGTCGGCCGAGATGCCGGTCTCGTCGGTGATGAGCTCGGCGAGGCCTGCGAGCACCTCTTCCTGGGAAAGGGCCATGGTTTCTCCTTCTTCTTCGGTAATCGTGAACGTCAAAGTCGTGTCGGCGACCGCAGAACAGCCTACTGCGGCCCTGCGGGGGCGCCCGGCAGCACCACGACCTGCGCGCCGAAGACGAGGCCGGCGCCGAATCCGATCTGCAGCGCCAGACCACCGGCCAGCTCGGGGTGCTCCTCGAGCAGGCGATGCGTCGCGAGGGGGATGGACGCGGCAGACGTATTGCCCGTCGTCTCGATGTCGCGGGCGATCTCGACGCTGTCGGGCAGTTCGAGCTGCTTGGCGAACTCGTCGATGATCCGCATGTTCGCCTGGTGTGGCACGAACGCCGCCAGGTCCGCCGCCGTGATGCCGGCGGCCTCGAGGGCCTGCCGTGCGACCTTGACCATCTCCCACACCGCCCAGCGGAAGACCGTGGGACCTTCCTGCCGGAGGGTCGGCCACGGGGCGACCCCGTCGCGGAACTCGGTGAGCGTGTGGTTCATGCCGACGGCATCCGCCTTCGATCCGTCCGAGCCCCAGATCGTCGGTCCGATGCCCGGGGTGTCGCTCGGGCCCACCACGATCGCGCCGGCGCCGTCGCCGAGCAGGAACGAGATGCTGCGGTCGGCCGGGTCGACGATATCGCTGAGCTTCTCGGCTCCGACGACGACCGCGTGCGTCGCAGCTCCCGAGCGGATGAGGGCGTCGGCCTGCGCGACACCGTAGGAGAACCCCGCACACGCGGCGTTCAGATCGTACGCCGCCGCGGGGTTCGCGCCGATGCGATCGGCCACGATCGCCGATACCGACGGCGTCTGCTTGGGGTTGCTTACGGTGGCGACGATCACGAGATCGATCTGCGAGCGCTCCAGCCCCGACCGCACGACCGCCTCGTCGGCGGCACGGGTCGCGAGATCGATCGCGTCGGTGCCCTGGTCGGCCCGCATCCGGGTCACGATTCCGGTGCGCTGCCGAATCCACTCGTCACTGGAGTCGATGGGCCCGACGAGGTCATCGTTGACGACCGCGTTCTCCCCTCGCGCTGCTCCATAGGAGAGGATGCGGGTGTGCGCGGCGCCGGAACGCTGCGTGAGGGGTCGCGGGTTCATGCGGTCTCTTCCTGGAGCAGCGCCACGGCGGCGCCGATGTCTTCGGGGGTCTTCACGGCCACCGTCGGCACGCCGCGCAAGCCACGCTTGGCCAGCCCCACGAGCGTTCCCGCCGGAGCCAGTTCGATCAGACCGGTGATGCCGGCGTCGGCGAACCCCGCCATGCAGAGGTCCCAGCGCACCGGAGACGCGACCTGTCCGACGAGCAGATGGAGCGCCGCGTCGCCGCTCCCGACGACCGACCCGTCGCGATTCGACCAGAGGCTGATGCGCGGCTCCGCCGGTGTGACGTCGGCGGCCGCATCCTGGAGCGCGCTCACGGCGGAGGACATGTAGGCGGTGTGGAAGGCGCCGGCGACCTGCAGCGGGATCACTCGCGCGCCCCGGGGCGCGGCCTCGGCCAGCTCGGCCAGGGCCGACAGCGAGCCCGCCGCCACGATCTGCCCCGCCCCGTTGTGGTTCGCCGGGGTGAGCGACAGCTCGTCGATCCGGGCGAGCACCGCCGCTTCGTCGCCCCCGACGACCGCGCTCATGCCCGTCGGCTCGAGAGCCGCGGCATCCGCCATCGCCCGTCCCCGAACGCCGACGAGCCGCATGCCCTCTTCGGCCGAGAGCACGCCCGCGAGCACCAGGGCGGTGATCTCACCCACCGAGTGCCCGGCCACGCCGCCCGCCTGTGGCGCGTCGGCGCCCCCGCGAGCCTCGGCGAGGGTCTCGGCGGCGAGCAGTCCCGCCGCGACGATCAGCGGCTGGGCGATCTTCGTGTCACGGATCGCGTCTGCGTCCCATGTCGTGCCCGCGGCGACCAGATCGACGCCCGCGGCGTCGGCGAACGCCTCGATGCGCTCACGGCCGGCGGGCTGCTCGATCCAGGGTGCGAGAAAACCGGGGGTCTGCGAGCCCTGACCAGGGCATGCGAGGACGATCACTTGACTAGTCTGCCAATCTGCGGGGGCCGCTTTCTGGACACCTACGACGAAGAAGTCGCGGAACGTTTGTGGACACCCGACATCCCGGCGCGTCGCCAGGCGCCGTCCGGCGGGGCAACGTGGCCGAGCACCAGCGCCGCCTGCAGGATCAGCGCCTCGCGGGGTCCGGTCGCGTCCCAGCCGATCACGTCGCTGACCCGCTTGAGCCGGTAGCGCACCGTGTTCGGGTGCACGAAGAGCTCGCGGGCGGTCGCCTCGAGCGAACGACCGTTGTCGAGGTAGCTCCAGAGCGTCGTGACGAGGTCGGACGAATGCGCTTCGAGGGGGCGGTAGACGCGTTCGACCAGCGTCTGCTTGGCCAGCGCATCGCCCGCGAGTGCGCGTTCGGGGAGCAGGTCGTCGGCCTCCACGGGACGGGGAGCGTGGCGCCAGGCGCGCGCCACGGCGAATCCGGCCAGGGCGGCCCGGGCGCTGGTGCTCGCATCCACGAGCGCGGGCACGGCGGGTCCGAGCACGAGGTGCCCCGATCCGAATCCCGGTTCGAGACGCGCCGCGATGTCGGGGAAAGGCAGCTCCGGCCCTTGATCCTCGCCGCGCACCCCGGGTTCGGAGCGTCCCATCACGACGACCAGCCGCGAGCCCTGCACGCCGATGAGCACGTCGACGCCGAGCTTGCGCGCCATCCGGCGCAGCTGGTCGACGTCGAACTGCGGGGGAGTGGTGCCGACCAGCACGCTCACCTCGCCGTGCCCGTGCCAGCCGAGGGCGGCGATGCGGCTCGGCAGCTCGGCGTCGGCTTCGCCGGTGAGGATCGAGTCGACGACGAGGGCCTCGAGACGCGCGTCCCACAGTCCGCGCGCCTCGGCGGCTCGCGCGTAGACATCCGCCGCCGCGAAGGCGACGTCGCGCGAGTACTTGAGGATCGCCTCTCGAACGTTGCCACCGCGCCCGGCCACCCGCTCCTCGGTGACCTCGACGGTGACGCGGATCAGCTGGAGCGTCTGCTGCAGCGAGACACTGCGCAGCAGCTCGCGGGGCGCGGCCGCGAAGATGTCCGCAGCGATCCAGGGCGTGGCGTCAGGGTCCTCGTACCACTGGATGAACGACGTGATGCCCGCCTGGGCGACGAGTCCGACGGCGGAGCGACGCGCCGGCGGCATCTCGCGGTACCAGGGGAGCGTGTCCTCCAGCCGCTTGAGGGTGGCCGTCGCCAGGTCGCCCGAGATCCGTCGCAGCCAGGCGAGGGTCTCGATCCTCCGCTCGGCGGACGTCGTTGCGCCCACCCGCGCGTCAGCTCTCGCCGCCGGCGTTGCCGGTCGTGCCGGCCGCGACCTCGTGCAGTCGGTACTTCTCGATCGCTTCGGCGACGACGGCGCGCTCGATCGTGCCCTCGTCGGCCAGCGCCTGCAGCGTGCGGACCACCATGGACGGGCCGTCGATCTTGAAGTAGCGACGCGCCGCCGCCCGGGTGTCGGAGAAGCCGAAGCCGTCCGCGCCGAGCGTCCAGAAGTTGTGCTCCACCCAGGGGCGGATCTGGTCCTGCACGGCGTGCATGAAGTCGCTCACCGCGATGACCGGCCCGGGGGTGTCGCGCAGCTTCTCGGTGACGTAGGCGGTGCGCGGCTCCGCCTCGGGGTTCAAGAAGTTGTGCTCGTCGGCCGCGAGTCCGTCGCGGCGCAGCTCACCCCACGAGGTCACCGACCAGACGTCGGACGCGACGCCCCAGTCGTCCCGCAGCAGCTGCTGCGCCTCGAGCGCCCACGGCACGCCCACGCCGGAGGCGAGCAGCTGTGCACGCTTGTCGCCGCTCTGCGCGGGAGAGATGCGGTGGATGCCGCGCAGGATGCCGTCGACATCCACGTCCTCCGGCTCGGCCGGCTGCACGATCGGCTCGTTGTACACCGTGAGGTAGTACATGACGTTCGGGTCGGGGTGCTCGCCGCCGTACATGCGCTCGATGCCCGCACGCACGATGTGGGCGATCTCGTAGCCGTACGCCGGGTCGTACGACACCGTCGCCGGGTTCGTCGACGCCAGCAGCAGGGAGTGCCCGTCGGCGTGCTGCAGGCCTTCGCCGGTCAGCGTGGTGCGCCCCGCCGTCGCGCCGATCACGAACCCGCGCGCCATCTGGTCACCTGCCGCCCACTGGGCGTCACCGGTGCGCTGGAAGCCGAACATCGAATAGAAGACGTAGACCGGGATCAGCGGCTCGCCGTGCGTGGAGTACGACGTGCCGGTCGCGGTGAACGCCGCCACCGCGCCCGCCTCGTTGATGCCGACGTGCAGGATCTGACCCTCGGGGCTCTCCTTGTACGCCAGCAGCAGCTCGCGGTCGACGGAGGTGTAGTGCTGCCCGTGCGGGTTGTAGATCTTCGCGGTCGGGAAGAAGGCGTCCATGCCGAACGTGCGCGCCTCGTCCGGGATGATCGGCACGATCCGGTGGCCGAAGTCCTTCGCCCGCAGCAGGTCCTTCAGCAGACGCACGAACGCCATCGTCGTCGCGACCTCCTGCGTTCCCGAGCCCTTCTTGGGCTGCTTGTACGCGGAATCGTCGGGAAGAGTCAGGCCGACGTGGGTCGTGCGGCGCTCGGGGATGAACCCGCCGAGCTCGTTGCGACGCTCGAGCATGTACTGGATCGTCTTGTCGTCCGTGCCGGGGTTGTAGTACGGCGGCAGGTAGGGGTCCTTCTCGAGTTCGGCGTCGCTGACCGGGATGTGCATCGCGTCGCGGAACAGCTTGAGGTCGTCGAGCGTCATCTTCTTCATCTGGTGCGTCGCGTTGCGCCCCTCGAAGTGAGGACCCAGGCCGTAACCCTTGATCGTCTTCGCCAGGATGACGGTCGGCTGCCCCTTGTGCTCGACGGCCGCCTTGAACGCGGCGTACACCTTGCGGTAATCGTGCCCGCCGCGCTTGAGGCCCCAGATCTTGTCGTCGCTGTAATCCTTGACGAGCGCCGCGGCGCGCTCGTCGCGGCCGAAGAAGTGCTCCCGGACGTACGCGCCGTCCTCCGTCTTGTAGGTCTGGAAGTCGCCGTCGGGCGTGACGTTCATCAGATTGCGGAGGGCGCCGTCCTCGTCGCGCTCGAGCAGGTCGTCCCACTCGCGACCCCACACGACCTTGATGACGTTCCAGCCTGCGCCGCGGAAGTAGCTCTCGAGCTCCTGGATGATCTTGCCGTTGCCGCGCACCGGACCGTCGAGCCGCTGCAGGTTGCAGTTGACGATGAAGGTGAGGTTGTCGAGTCCTTCGTTCGCTGCGACCTGCAGCTGCCCGCGGCTCTCGACCTCGTCCATCTCGCCGTCGCCGAGGAACGCCCAGACATGGCCGTCGGAGACGTCTTTGATGCCGCGGCTCGTGAGGTACTTGTTGGCCATCGCCTGATAGATCGCGTTGATCGGGCCCAGGCCCATCGACACGGTCGGGAACTGCCAGAACTCCGGCATCAGGCGGGGGTGCGGGTAGGACGGGATGCCGTTCGGCGCGGCCGACTTCTCCTGGCGGAAGCCGTCGAGCTGCGCCTCGGTGAGCCGGCCCTCGAGGTAGGCGCGCGCGTAGGTGCCGGGGGAGGCGTGCCCCTGGATGAAGATCTGGTCGCCCCCGGACGGGTGGTCCTGACCGCGGAAGAAGTGGTTGAAGCCCACCTCGTAGAGCGCGGCGGACGAGGCATACGTCGAGATGTGCCCGCCCACGCCGATGCCGGGGCGCTGCGCGCGGTGCACCGTGACCGCCGCGTTCCAGCGGATCCAGGCCCGGTAGCGGCGCTCGATCTCTTCGTCACCGGGGAAAGCGGGCTCGTTCTCGGGGGCGATCGTGTTGAGATAGTCCGTCGTCGGAACCATCGGAACACCGAGGTGCAGGTCGTGCGAGGACTTCAGCAGGCTGAGCATGATCTCGCGCGCACGCCCGTGGCCCTTGGCCTGGACGAGCTGCTGCAGGGACTCCTGCCATTCCGAGGTCTCTTCGGGATCGCTGTCGGACGCGTCCTGCGAATAGGGGTCCTGGTCGTGAACAGTCACAGTGGGTGACCTTTCTTCGAGCCGGCAGGTCGTGCCGGGGTAACCGGGCATGAGGCGACGGGGGCCTTTGTCGGCTCCGCACAAATCGCGCACCGCGAACAGCCTAGCCATTCCCGCTCACCCCCGGCGCCGTGGCTGCGGAACACGCGGCATAGACTGGCGCCGAGGGCCTTTAGCTCAGCTGGTAGAGCGCCACGTTTACACCGTGGATGTCGTCGGTTCGATCCCGGCAGGGCCCACATGAACGCCAGCCCCGCCGACCAGCGCACGCTGCTCGAGATCGCCGACCTCGACGCCCGCATCACCCAGGCCGACAGCGCACGCCGAACACCCCCGCAGGCCGCTCGCGTCAAAGAGCTCGTCGCACAGCGCCAGAGCGTGTCGCAGGAACTCGTGACCCGCCTGGCCGCGCGCGACGACCTGCAGGCCGAGTTGAAACGGATCGAGAGCGATGTGAGCGTCGTCGAGGCGCGCCGCGCCCGCGACACCGAGATGCTGAAGACCGTGAGCAGCCCGAAGGATGCCGCGGGCCTCGAGCACGAGCTCGCTTCGCTCGCGAAACGCCAGGACGATCTCGAGACCTCGGAACTCGCCGTCATGGAGAGACTCGACGAGGCCAATGCGGCGGTCGCCGAGCAGGAGGCACTCGCGGCATCCACCAACGAAGAGGGCGCGCGGCTCTCGGCGGAGGCGAAGAAGCACGTCAGCGACGCGACCACACTGCACGAGCAGCTCACCCGCGACCGGGCAGCCGTGGCCGCACGCATCGCCCCGCAGCTGCTGGCCCAGTACGACCGCATCGCCGCGCGTGGCCCCGGGGCTGGCCTGCTGCGGGCGCGCACCTGCGGGGGCTGCCACATGATGCTCTCGGGCACCGACCTGCAGACGGTGCGGGCCGCCGCAGAGGACGAGGTCGTCACCTGTCCCGAGTGCGGCTGCATCCTCGTGCGCACCGACGAATCCGGGCTGTGACACGACTCGGCCTCGCCGCCGCCTGATTGGTAGCCTCGTTGCGGCCGCGCCCCTCGCGCGGCGCGCCCGAACCACAGGAGTGACGCGTGACCGAGAACCCCACCACCCTTGCCCCCGGCTCGCTCGCCGGCAAACGCGCGCTCGTCACCGGGTCTTCACGCGGCATCGGGGCCGACACCATCCGCTACCTGGCCCAGGCCGGTGCCGACGTCGTCATCAACTTCCGCAACAAGGCGCCCCGCGCAGAGAAGCTGGCCGCCGAGGTCCGCGAGCTCGGCGTGCGCGCCCTCGTCGTGGGAGCCGACCTGACCGACGCCGATTCTGTGAGCGCGATGTTCGCCGAGGTCGAGCGCGAGTTCGGCGGCCTCGACATCCTGGTCCTGAACGCATCGGGAGGCATGGAGAGCGGTGTCGCCGAGGACTACGCACTGCTGCTGAACCGTGATGCCCAGGTCGGCGCGCTGAACCGGGCGCTGCCCCTGCTCGGCACGGGGTCGCGCGTGGTGTTCGTGACGAGCCACCAGGCGCACTTCATCCGTACGACGCCGACCATGCCGGAATACGAGCCGGTCGCGCTCTCGAAGCGGGCGGGGGAGGATGCCCTGCGTGAGTTGATCCCCGATCTCGAGCGCCGCGGCATCGGATTCGTCGTCGTCTCAGGCGACATGATCGAAGGAACCATCACGGCCACCCTGCTCGAGCGGGCGAACCCGGGCGCGCTCGCGTCACGGCGCGAATCCGCGGGGCGGCTCTACAACGTCTCGGAGTTCGCCGCCGAGGTGGCGCAGGCCGCGCTCGATCCCGTGCCCGCCGACAACACCCGCCTCATCGGAGAGACGAGCGGTTTCGACGCAGAGTAGACGCCGCACACGCGAGAAGAGGGGGTCCCCGGTTCGGTCGGGGCCCCCTCTTCGTCGCAGTGGTTCGGCTCAGATGCCCTTGCCGAAGCTGAACGCGCGCACGATCTGGATGATCCCGAGCACGATCAGCGAGATGCCGAGGATCCACCACAGCACCGCGGCGGCCAACAGCGGCGAGAACAGCAGCACGATCCCGGCGATGATGCTGAGGATCGCGAAGAAGATCGTCCACCCCTTCGAGCCTGTCGTCCCGAGGGTCGTGAGGGCGACGACGCCCTCGACGATCCACATGATGCCGACGAGGATCGCGAGGAAGAGCGCGAGTCCGACGGTGGCGGCCGTCAGGTTGACGAAGGCGACGATTCCGGCGATGACGAAGACGAGGCCGAGCACGATGTGACCGACGCGGGCCCACCCGCCCATGGTCTTCGAGAAGATGCCGAGACCGGCATACACCAGTCCGGCGACGATCGCGTAGACGGCGATCATGGCCGTCACGACTTCCGCGGTGCGTCCGGGCCAGACGAGGATGAGGATGCCGACGATCAGGGCGATCGCGCCACCGATGCCGAACGCCGCGCGGATGCCGTTTATCGCGGTCTTTTCGGCCGGGATGTCTGTAGACATGAGGTGCCTTTCTGAGAAAATCCTGTGAGGGGCGACGCCAGGATAGCGGTGTGGCGGGGGAGCGGGCCAGAACCGCGCCCGTCGTGTCGCTCAGCCCAGCAGCACGCTGGCCACGAGAAGCACCGGAATGCATCCGATCGTCGTGAGCAGGATGGTGTCGCGGGCGATGATCTCACCGGTGTCATACCGCTGCGCGAAATTGAAGACGTTCTGCGCCGACGGCAGAGCGGCGAGCACCACGACGGCGAACAGCTGGTCGGGCGGGAGGACGAAGACCCAGGCGCACAGCGCCCAGGCGATCAGAGGCATCGCGATCAGTTTGAGAGAGGTCGCGAGCAGTACGTCGACGCGCGTGCCCGGGGTGCGCAGCACGCGGCCTCCGTGCAGGGAGATGCCGTAGGAGATCAACAGTATGGGGATGCACGCGTTGGCGATCAGCACGATCGGCTCGAGCACGATCGGTGGCAGCTCGACCTCTGTCAGCGAGACGACGACGCCGGCGGCCGCACCGATCAGCAGGGGGTTGCGGAGAGTCTGCACCGCGATCCGGCGCACCGAGCGCGAGCGGGCGCGCGCGGCATCCAGAAGAGCGAGGGCGACGGGCATGAAGACGAGCAGCTGCGCGAGGATCACGGGCGCCGAGAACGCGGCGTCGCCGAGCACGTACAGCGAGATCGGGATGCCGATGTTGTTGGCGTTGACATACCCGGCGCCGAGTGCGCCGACGACGGTGTCGCCCAGGCGACGATGCAGCACGAGCCGCGCCACGATGCCGTACATCGCGAAGACGATCAGTGCGGCGGCCGCCGACGCCGGCAGCAGCGACGAGAAGAGCGTGGCGACGTCGGCGCCCGAGAGCACCACGAAGAGCAGGAACGGCGACAGCACGAAGAACGTCAGCCGGCTCAGCACGTAGCGGGGGTTCTCACCGAGCAGGCCGGTGCGCCCGAGGACGTACCCGATGAAGATCGCCAGCCCGACGACGGCGAAGCCCGTGGCGACGCCGCTCACGCGGACGACGACGGCGAGTCGGATGCGGCGGTCACAGGTTCGAGCGTACCGAGGCCTGTCGGTATCGTGGCCGCCATGGAACGGCCCCGTGCACTCCGAATCCTCGTGACCGGTGCCGCCATGGCCGGCATGCTCGCGCTGGCCGGATGTGCGGAGCCAGCTGGGCCGGAATTCGCCGATCTCAGGCGGGAGGCCACCGCGTCAGACACGCTGCCCATCTCGCTTCCGGACTACGCGTTCGAGAACGTCGCCGCGTTGGTGTCGCCGCTCGCGGAGTGAGGCGGCCTCGTCGAGTGAGGCGATTCATTGCGCGGGAAGACAGCCGCCGTCGAGGATGTAGCCACCGACCTCGATGCTGATCACGCCCGACGTGATGTCACCGTACAGACAGCCGCCTTCGGGGCCGCTGACTCCGAAGAGAATGCGTGGGCCGTCATCACGCACCCGGGCGCCGGGAAGACCTACCGATGCGAGAACCTCGTGCAGGTCGGCCGCGGTGATCTCGCGATCGGCGCGCAGCGCCTGCAATTCGTCGGTGATCGGTCGGATCAACAGCTCATTCGTCTCTCGAGCTGCGTCGTCGAGGTCCATGCGATCCCGGTGGCGATCGTTCAGCGCCATGGATTCTTCGGGGTCGTACGACGCGCAGCCAGGAGGCGGTTCCGCATGTTCGCTCGACGGACAGGGAGCGGTCGTCGCCGGCGCGGGAGTCGAGGACCCGGCGCCCGACGTCGCTGAGGGTGACGCGCAACCCACCAGGAGGCAGATCGATGCGACGACGATGACGACGTGGCGCAATCTCACCTCTAACCGCCGAACTCGGCCGCGATGACGACCGGAGTCTGGTTCCCGTTGCAGGCCCGCATGATCTCGCCGATCGGGCCTTGGGTTTCGGGGGAGAGCGCTGCGCCGACGGTGCGACCGGAGTCGCTCACGGCCTGCTCGATCTGCGCGTACGCCTCCGCCCGCATGGAGGGTGCTTCTGCCGCGAGGGTTTCGAGGCCGGCGGCGGCGGCGTCCACCCGCGAGGCCCACTCCGTTGCGTCGAAGGCGTCGTACTGCGTGTAGCCGGTGTCGGCATTCACCAGTGCGCTGTAGACCTCGGAGAACTGCTCACATTCCCCGGTGAGCGCCTCATCCTCGGCGAATGCGCTGGCGGAGAATTCCGGCGTGGCGACCCACTCGACTCCCTCCGGGACGACCACGTAGAGGGTCGGACCGGTCTCGGCCGTGATGGGCCAGGAGAGCTCCTGCGTCCCCGCGCAGGAGCCTGTCACGGGCGCCTGTCCCAGCATCATCGAGTCGCCGAGCTCGACCGAGAAATCGCCCCCGCCGGTGCACTCGAACTCGACCACGACCGACGCGGCCTCGTCGGGGATGGCGAAGTCAACGCCGGGGAACTCCGTGGGACCTTCTCCGGACACCGCCGAAGGACCAGGGTCGGCAGCGGTCGGCTCGGGCGTCGCCGATGCCGCGTCGGCGACAGTCCCTGCGACCCGTGATGCGCATCCGCTGAGCAGCATCACGGCGAGCGCGACCGCCGTGAGAAGCGACACCAGTGTGCGCGCCGACCGAATGCCCACCATGGCGGACCTCGGATTGTGCGCGAACGTCATACCAGGTGTCTACCAGGCCGACGCGCGCGCTGTCTCGTCGGCGGACCGGTGACGAAGCTTTGGGTCTTCCTGTCTGTCACCGGTGAGCGGGCACCACTTCTCGGAAGTGCCGATAATGCACATTATGTCAGTTCGTAACGGCCCGCCGCGATCTCTTGCTCCCCGACCGTTCGCCGCGGGCTCAGAAATCGTCGTATTCGTTCCAGCCTTCCGTGCCACCCGAGGGGTCTGCTCCGATCGTCGGCGACGGCATGCCGTAGTGCCGCAGACGCTCGGCCTTGCGATGCATGCGCTCCGTCAGCGCTTCGTCGATGACCTCGTCACCGTCCATGTCCTCCTCGTGCGCGGCGAGTTGGCTCGCCGGTCCGATCAAGACCTCCGAGCGACCGATCGAACCATCCGCTTCTCGCGTCGGCACCTCGATCGTTGCGGATGCTTCGGCTTGCGAGAGAGCCTGCGCGTAATCGAGCAAGGCATGCGCAATTGCGCTGCCGGTGACGAACCAGTCACCTGCGTAGGTAATCCTGTGCATGTTCCATGTGTACTAGGGCAACGGAAGTCGCGGGCGCCCCTTTTCAACTCGCCGCCGATCCGCTAGTGATCACTCGGCCCCGCCGGCAGGATCGCGAGCGGTCGGCTTCCGTGCGGCAAGGAGGGCAGAAGCGCATGGAGGACGGACGCGAGTCCTTCGTCATCAAATCCGCCCACCACGGCGATAGGCAGGTCAAGATCGGCCGCGGCGAGATACAGATTCTGGCTCACGTGGCCGGCCTCCATCCAGGCGTAGCGCTCGCCACGGCGGCCTCGTGGCGGCTGCTCCTCGAAGTGGCGGGTGAGCGCGTCGATCTCCCCCGTCGCGATCACCTGAACCGGGGCTCGGGCGACCCACTCCGCGTCGACGAGCGTCGTCGCCGCGATCGCGGCGCGATGGTCGCCCGCGGCCGCCGGCACGAGCGCGTGGTCCTCGGGACTGTAGAGATACGCGCCGCTTGAGAGGCCCGCGACGTCGCCGGCGATGACGGCGATCGACAGCCGGTGCAGCGCGTGCGCGGAGGGAACGACGCGGCTCCCGCCCGGCTGCATCCCAGAGCCCGCCCACAGCAGTGACGACAGGTCGGACAGGGCGAGCGCTCCCCCACGGAAGACCCGCGTGGTTCTGCGCCGCTCGAGCAACGACGCCAGTGCGCTCGCGCCGTATCGGGGAAGCTCCACACGGTCGGCACCACTCATCCGCCCAGTCTCCCGCCCGCGGAGCACACCACGCACGTTCATCCGGCGCGAATTGCGGATGCCGCGGCATCCGACCCGCAATGTGCGCCGGATGAAGGCCGGGGGTGCGCCGTGGATGAGCGCGCGGGCCGGTGTCCGTCGCGAATCGCCTCATCGGGATGGTTGGGGCGCGGCGAGAACGGGTAAGCCCCTTGTGTCGGCTACGAGACAGGAGCATCAGATGAAGATCGGCTACAAGCTCGGCACGGAGGGGTTCCCTCCCGAAGAGATCATCCGGCAGGCGGTGCGGGCGGAGGAGGCCGGCTTCGACTTCGTCGAGATGAGCGACCACTACCACCCCTGGCTCGAAGCTCAGGGTCACAGTGGCTTCACGTGGTCGATGTTCGGCGCGATCGCCGCGAGGACCGAACGAGTGGGCCTCGTCACCGGCGTCACCTGCCCGACCATGCGCTATCACCCCGCGATCGTCGCGCAGGCCGCGGCCACGATGGCGATCATCTCGGACGGGCGCTTCACGCTCGGCGTGGGCGCGGGCGAGCGACTCAACGAGCATGTGATCGGCATGGACTGGCCCTCGGCCCGCAAGCGGCATGCGATGCTGCGCGAGGCGCTCGAGATCATCCGCCTGCTGTGGTCGGGCGGCTACCGCAACTACGACGGACGCTACCTGCAGCTCGAAGACGCCCGCGTGTTCGATCTTCCGAAGACGCTGCCGGTGATGGCGGTCGCGGCCAGCGGGAACGTCTCGGCGCGCATCGCGGCGGAACTCGGCGACGGGCTGTTCGCCACCGACCCCGAGTCATCGATCGTCGATGCCTTCCGCTCGCATGGCGGCAGCGGGCCGCGCTACGCGGAGGCGCCGCTGGCGTACGCCTCGACTCCCGAGGAGGGCGCGCAGGCCGTGGTCGAGAAGGTGCCGTGGTTCGTCACCGGCTGGAAGGTCATGAGCGAGCTGCCGAACCCCGTCAACTTCGCCTCGGCGACGACCACCGTGCGGGAAGAGGATGCGCTGGCGAACTTCGCCTGCGGCCCCGACGTCGAGCGGCACGCCGAGGTGATCGCGCAGTACACCGACGCCGGCTTCGATCACATCGTCCTGCAGAACGCCGGTCCCGACCCCGACGCCTTCATCGACTTCTTCGCCGAGAAGCTGCGCCCCCGGCTCACCGGGTGACGGGTTCGGAACGACGAGGGCGACGGATGCCGCTGACGGCGAGCACGACGGCGGCGACCATCGCCAGCACGCTTGCGGCGTAGAGCAGACGTGACCACGGCGAGTGGTCCGCTCCCCCGATGCCGTACGCGTCGGCCAGCCCCATGCCGGCGCCGAACGAGGCGATGAAGTAGGCAGGTGCTCCGAACATCAGCATGATCGCATAGGCGACCGCCGTGCCGCGCGGGGTGGCCGCCGCGTTGCGCCCGAGCAGGACGAGCAACAGCAGCGCGAGCCCGCAGCCCAGCCCGAGGATGCCGAGGGTGTAGGACTCCCCCAGTGATTCCCCGGCCGATGCCAGATCGGAGTGGATCTGTGCCAGGGTGCGATCCGGCGCGGCCGCGAGCGGGTTGAGGACGAGGATCTGCACCGCGGCGAGGGCGGCGTAGGCGACCACGAGAACGCTGCCGAGTGCCGCGATGAGAAGCACCGTCGAGCGGTTGCTACTCTCACCCGTGGATGCTTCGTCGGTCATGACCCTCCTCGCCCCTACTCTGGCGCATCCGCGCGCTGCACGTCGAAGATCACTCGGGCGAACTGCCCGACGGCTTTCGCCTCGATGAGGGTGAGCCGGTCGGACTCGATCCGGCGCGGGAACAGGGGCGCCCCCGCGCCGAGGGCCACCGGGGCGATCGAGATGGCGATGCGGTCGAGCGCGCCGGCATCCAGGAACTGCCCCGCGAGGTCTCCCCCGCCCACGACCCACACGTCGCCGCCGTCCGCCGCCGCGCGGATGACAGGCAGCGCATCGGCAACCGGTCCGCCGACGAATCGCACGTCGGCACCCTCGGGCACCGGGAGGTCTCGGGACGTGAAGACGAAGACCGGACGGTCGCCGTAGAACTCGTGCCACTTCTCGGGATGCGCGAGCAGGTCGGACTCGGCGAGCAGCCACTCGTACGTCGTCGAGCCCTCGACCATCACCCGGTGGCCGGAGGGAAGCAGCTCATCGTCGGGCGTCGTACCGTGCGGCACGGCGAACAGCCACCCGAGCGAGTTCGCCTCGTCGGCGATGAAACCATCGAGCGAGGTCGCGGTGTCGAACAGGAATCGCGTCATGCCCGGCACGATACGCCGGGGCGCCGACATCCTGCGGGCGGCGGATGCTGTGGATAACCGCGTGCGCCGGGCGACGGCCCGCTACCGTGAGCGCATGGGGCGCCGACTGCCGATCATCGTGGCGATCGCCGGCGTGCTCGCACTCGCCGCCTGTGCTCCCGAGACGAGCGCCGCCCCCTCACCCGCGCCGAGCGTGTCGTTCGCGACGGATGCCGAGGCGTTCGCCGCCGCCGAAGCCACCTACCGCGCCTACGTCGACGCGCTCAACCAGGTGGATCTGAGCGATCCCGAGACGTTCGAGGCCGTCTACGCGTGGACGACGGGTGATGCCAACGCGAATGCGCGAGAGTATCTGAGCGCGCTACACGCTTCGGGCTCCTCCGTGTCTGGAGACTCCGTTGTGGCCACTTTTGACGCCGTCTCGGAAAACGAATCGGCAGTCGTCGGCAATGCGTGTCTCGACGTTCGAGACGTGCAACTGCGTGACGCCGACGGTGACGCCATCGTGTCGCCGTCCCGGCCAGACGTTCAAAGCTTCCAAGTCTCGTTCATACCTGGATCAGACGGCTTGTTGATCTCAGCCTTCGAAGGAGGTGAGGCAAGCACATGCGCCTTGCTCTGGTGACCGTCGTCTTCGCGCTCCTGTCGGGGAGCGCAACCGCCCAAGGAACCGCTGCGGATTGCGGTGGAGGATTCGGCTGGAATGGTTCCTGCCACGCCACGACCGACGGCTCCCAGGTCGACGTCGGCGGCAGCACGACGCGCCCGGGTTCCTCGGGCGGCGGCGAGGCGGGATCCGGCGACCGCGGCTCGACGCCGAACACCCCCGGCGCCGGCGGCGGTGCCGCCGAACCCGATGCCGCGCCGTGCGCCAGCGACCTCTGCCGTCCTCTGTACACGGTGGTGTCCCTCCCCGACGTAACGGCGGCCGACCTCGCGTCGTTCGTGCCCGCGACGCCGGCCCTCACCGGCGAACCGCACGGCCTCGGCGTCGTGGGCATGCCGACCAACCTGGTCGCGACGGCATCCGCGCAGCAGCTGAGCGGCCCCCTGCTCGACTACGACGTGACGGTGCGCTTTCAGCCGATCGCGTTCCACTTCGACCACGGTGACGGCACGGCGGCCACGTCGGTCTCGGGCGGCGCGCGCTGGCAGGCGCTCGGACTGGCGGAGTACTCCCCCACGCCCACCAGCCACGTGTACACCGCACCCGGCCGCTACACGGCATCCGCCCGCGTGGTGTACGAGGCTCACGTCGATTTCGGGACCGGTTCGTGGCGGCCGGTCGACGGCGCGGTCACGTCCGCGGCGACGACTTATCCCGTGCGCGTCGTCGAGGTGCGCAGCGCTCTCGTCGCGGACACGTGCCTCGCGGCGCCTCACGCGACGGGGTGCTGAGCCTGTCGTGTCGGCTCGTCGCTGCGCTCCTCGCTCAACGACCGAGCACGTCGCCGCGCTCCTCGCTCAACGACCGAAACCTGCGATCCTCGCTCAGCGAGCGGACGGGCCCGACGGCGCCACGCTCGTCCACTCGGCGTACTTCGCCTCGCGACCGTCGCCCGAAGACGTTCCGGTCAGGCGGCGCCGCAGCCACGGACCCACGTGCTCGCGGTAGTACGACCAGCCCCGCGGTCCGGCGACAGTCGCCTCCGGAAGCGACCACCACTCCCCCGCCACCGGCAGACCCAGCGCCTCGAGCACCCGCGCCGCCACACGGTGGTGACCGCGGGCGTTCATGTGCAGGCGATCGGGTGACCAGAACGGCGGGCTCGACAGCACCCGGTCGGGCCAGTTCAGGGCCCGCACGATGTCGTCGCGTCCCTCGGCACGGGCCAGCACGGCACGCGAGAGCTCGTCGCCGCGCCGCTGGATCACGCGCCCCATCGGCAGCTGCGGCGAAGGGTTCGCGCCCGACAGCAGGATCACCGTCACGCCCTCGTCGTCGCAGCGTCGCAGCACCCGCGTGAACGCGTCGGCGATCCGCTCGATGTCGGCGCGCGGCCGCAGCATGTCGTTGCCCCCGCCGTTGAACGACAGGTGCGTAGGCTTCAGTGCGAGGGCGGGCTCGAGCTGCTGCTCGACGATCGGCCAGATCAGCTTGCCCCGAATAGCCAGGTTCGCGTACTGGATGCCGGAGCCCCTCGCGTTCGCCCAGCCCTGCGCCACGAGGTCGGCCCACCCGCGCTGCCGGCCGTCCGGAAGATCGTCGCCGACACCCTCGCTGAAGGAGTCGCCGATCGCGACGTAGCGCACGGATGTCACGGCGTCCACCCTAGGCGCTCGCCCGACGGCGGCATCACGACGAGGCGAGCAGCTCGTGCACCCGCGGGACCACCTGCGTGCCGTAGAGCTCGATGCTGCGCATCATCTTCTCGTGCGAGAGCGTGCCCGTCGAGAACTTCATGTCGAAACGGGTGAGGCCGAGGGCCCGCGCCGTACCCGCGATCTTGCGTGCGACGGTCTCGGGCGACCCCGCGTAGACCGACCCTTCGGGGCCGACGTCGTGCTGAAAGCGCAGCCGGTTGTAGGTGGGCCACCCACGCTCACGGCCGATCGTGTTGTGCAATGCCTCGAACCCCGGGTACGCCTCGTCCCACGCCTGCTGATCGGTGTCGGCGATGTGCCCGGGCGAGTGCACGCCGACGGGCAGCGCCGGCATCCCGAGCGCGTCGAGCGAGCGGTGGTACAGATCGACGAACGGGCGGAAGCGCTCCGGCGCTCCCCCGATGATCGCGAGCATCAGTCCCAGGCCGTGCCGCGCCGCCCGCACGACCGACTCGGGGCTGCCGCCGACCCCGATCCATGCCGTCAGACCGTTCTCGGTCTTCGGGAACACGTCGGCGCCGTTCAGGGGCGCGCGCGTGCTGCCCTGCCAGGTGACCGGCTGCTCTTTCATCAGAGCCGTGAACAGGTCGAGCTTCTCCTCGAAGAGCACCTCGTAGTCTGACAGCTCATAGCCGAACAGCGGGAAGGACTCGATGAACGAGCCGCGCCCGAGGATCACCTCCGCGCGTCCGTTCGAGATGGCGTCCAAGGTCGCGAACCGCTCGAACAGCCGCACCGGATCGTCCGACGACAGCACCGTGACGGCGGTGCCCAGATGGATGCTGCGCGTGCGCGCCGCCGCAGCGGCCAGCACGACCTCGGGGCTCGAGACCGCGAATTCGCGGCGGTGATGCTCCCCGACGCCGAAGAAGCTCAGGCCGACCTCGTCGGCCAGCACCGCCTCATCGACGACGTTGCGGATGGTCTGCGCGTGCGTGAGGGGCTCGCCGTCCACTCCATGGGTGATGTCCCCGAACGTGTCGAGGCCGAGTTGCAGGGTTCCAGGATCGGTCATGATCCGCCTTTCCATTCATGAGCATGCAACGGATTCGGGGGCGTCCTCATTCCCTGTACAGACCGGCGATCAAGAGCGTAGCGTCGGCGCATGGTGGGCGAACGATTCCGTGACCGCCGGGGTGCCGCGCGGCAGCTGGTGCCCGTCGTGCGGGACTGGCTCGAGAAGAACTCCCCGCCACAGGCGCCCGTTGTCGTGCTGGGCATCGCGCGGGGCGGCATGGTGCTGGCGGCCGTGATTGCCGAGGCCCTCGAGGCGCCCCTCGACGTCGCCGTGGTGCGCAAGCTCGGTCATCCCGCGCACCCGGAGATGGCCATCGGCGCCATCGCCGACGGCGTGCGGGTCCTGCGCGACGACAGCCGGGTCTCGGCGGGCGACCTGGCAGCGGTCGAAGAGGCCGAGCAGCGCGAGCTCGCGCGACGCCGCGAGCGCTTCGGCGCCGGGGATCGCGCCCCCGTCGAGGGCGCGACGGCGGTCGTCGTCGATGACGGCGTCGCCACCGGCGCCACCGCTGTCGCCGCATGCCGGGGGCTGCGGGCCCGGGGCGCCGCACGCGTCCTGCTCGCCGTCCCCGTCGCGCCGCCGCTCTGGCAGCCCGAGCCGAGCGCCACCGATGGGTTCATCGCGCTGCAGACCCCGCGGGATTTCTGGTCCGTCGGACAGTCCTACGAGGACTTCGCCCAGACGAGCGACGACGAGGTGGTGCGCCTGCTCGCCGCTGCGCGCTGAGCAGGCCCGATCAGGCGAGTAGGGCGGCGCGCAGGGTGTCGAGCCGCACGCCCCCGATCCCGAGTGCCCGCCGGTGAAACTCCTTGATCGAGAACTCCTCGCCGCGGGCGGCGCGATACGCATCGCGCACCTGCTCCCAGATGCGCTGACCCACCTTGTACGACGGAGCCTGCCCCGGCCATCCCAGGTAGCGGTTCACCTCGAACCGCACGAATTCGTCGGGCATGTTCACGTTCGCGCGCATGAAGTCCAAGGCGTAGCCGGCATCCCACACGCCCCCGCCATCGGGCCTGCGCTTGCGCAGATGCACGCCGATGTCGAGCACGACCCGGGCAGCCCGCATGCGCTGTGCATCCAGCATCCCGAGACGATCGGCGGGATCGTCGAGGTAGCCGAGCTGTTCCATCAGACGCTCCGCGTAGAGCGCCCAGCCCTCCGCGTGCCCCGACGTGCCGGCGAGCAGCCGTCGCCAGGAGTTCAGGGTGCCCCGGTTGTACACCGCCTGACCGATCTGCAGGTGATGGCCGGGCACGCCCTCGTGATACACGGTCGTCAGCTCCCGCCAGGTGTCGAAGTCCTCGACGCCCTCGGGCACCGACCACCACATCCGGCCCGGCCGCGAGAAGTCCTCCGTGGGGCCGGTGTAGTAGATCCCGCCCTCGTTCGTCGGCGCGATGCGGCACTCGAGGCGTCGCACCGGGTCGGGGATGTCGAAGTGGCTCGCCGAGAGCTGGGCGACCGCCACGTCGCTGACCGACTGCATCCACCGCTGCAGCGATTCCGCGCCGTGCAGCCGTCGCGCGGGGTCGGCCTCGAGCAGGGCGACGGCTTGCTCCACCGTCGCGCCGGGGGCGATCTGGTGTGCGACGCGCTCCTGCTCGTCGACCATCCGGGCCAGTTCGGCCAGACCCCATTCGTACGTCTCATCGAGGTCGACGTCGGCGCCCAGAAAGCGCCGGGAATGCAGCGTGTACAGGTCGCGTCCCACGGCGTCGTCGTCGCTGCCCGCCGGCCAGACCTCCTCCCGCAGGCAGGTCGCGAGCCGGTCGTACGCCGCGCGGGCCTCGTCGCCGCGGCGGCCCAGATCCCCGACGAGAGAAGCCGGCACCACGCCCTCGGCCGACGCGGCGGCGGCGACGAAGCTCGCGAAGAAGCCACCGTCGGCCGTGTAGCGATCGATCTGCCCCGCCACCTCGCTCGCCTGACGGCGCGCGGGGACGACACCCGACCGAACGCCCTCCCGCAGCGCCTGGATGTAGCCGTCCACGGCGGCGGGGAGCGCGTCCAAGCGCGCGGAGACAGCGGTCCAGTCCCGCTCCGACTCGGTCGGCATCAGGTCGAATACTCCCCGGATGTCCTGCGCTGCGGAAGCGATCACGTTCACGTCGCGCAGCGCCCAGCGGCTCTCGTGCACCTCGAGATCCGAGCGCAGCGTCGCCGCGAGGTCGGCGTGCGTCACGCGATCGACATCGTCCCGCGGCCGTTCCTGGAGTAGCGCGGCAAGCGTGCGCCGCGCGGCGTCCGCGTACTCCTGCCGGCCGTCCGGGGAGAAGTCGTCGAACCCGCCCGTGTGCTCCTCACGTCCGATGTAGGTGGCGAGGATCGGCGACAGCCGCGCAGACGTCTCGGTCCACGCCTCCGCGACCGCGTCGATCGCCGACGGAGCGCGCTCGCCCGCCGTCATCGGCGCACACCGCATCCGGGGGCCACCATCAGCGCGCCACCATCAGTGCGCCGCCTCGTCCCAGTTGCCCCCGCGTCCGATCTGCACGTCGAGCGGCACGGACAGGTCGGCGGCATCCCCCATGCGATTGCGCACGATCTCGGCGGCGGCATCCCACTCCCCCGGCGCGACCTCGACCACGAGCTCGTCGTGGATCTGCATGAGGATGCGCGAGCGCAGCCCCTGAGCACGCAGGGCGTCGTCGATGCGGAACAGCGCGATCTTCATGATGTCGGCGGCGCTGCCCTGGATCGGGGCGTTCAGAGCCGCCCGCTCGGCGTTCTCGCGCAGCACGCGATTCGGACTCGACAGATCCGGGAACGGCCGCCGCCGTCCGAAGATCGTCTCGGTGTATCCGTCGATCTTCGCCTGCGACACCGACGCGCGCAGATAGTCGCGCACCGCGCCGAACCGCGCGAAGTACTCCGTCATCAGCTCCTTGGCCTCGCTCTGCTCGATGCGCAGCTGCTTCGACAGTCCGAACGCCGACAGCCCGTAGACGAGGCCGTACGACATCGCCTTGACCTTGGTGCGCATCGGCGCGGTGACCTCCCCCGGGTCTACGCCGAACACCCGCGCGCCCACGAAGCGGTGCAGGTCCTCGCCCGAGCGGAAGGCCTCGATCAGCCCCGGGTCCTCGGACAGATGCGCCATGATCCGCATCTCGATCTGCGAGTAGTCGGCCGTCAGGAGCGTCTCGTAGCCCTCGCCCACCTCGAACGCCGCCCGGATGCGGCGGGACTCCTCGGTGCGCACGGGAATGTTCTGCAGGTTCGGCTCGGTGCTCGAGAGCCGCCCGGTCTGGCTGCCCGTCTGCAGGTAGGTCGTGTGGATGCGGCCGTCCGCGGCGATCGCCGCGTCGAGCGACTCGATGATCTGCCTCATCTTGGTCGCCTCGCGGTGCTCGAGCAGGAGGTTGAGGAAGGGATGCGGCGCGCTCTGCTGCAGGTCGGCGAGCACCGCCGCATCGGTCGAGTACCCGGTCTTGGTCTTGCGGGTCTTGGGCAGCTGCAGCTCCTCGAACAGCACCTCTTGCAGCTGCTTGGGCGAGCCGAGGTTCACTTCGTGCCCGATGGTGTCGTACGCGGCGCGCGCGATGCGCTCGGCGCGCTCGGCCAGTTCCACCGAGAATCCGCTCAGCTTGTCGTGCGACACGGCGACTCCGGTCAGCTCCATGTCGGCGAGCGCCCCGACGCTCGGGATCTCGATCACCCGCAGCACCGCCCGCACCGACTCGGGCATGTCGTCGTGCAGTTCCGCCCCCGCGCGCACCGTGTACCACGCGAGCTGGCCGACGGTGGCCCCCGGCGATTCGGGGACGAGCTGGTTCGGATCGGCCTCGGGCAGCCGCTCGTGCAGGTAGCGGTCCACCAGGTGCGCGAGGGTCTTGTCGGGCAGGTTCGGGCGCAGCAGCCAGCCCGCGAGAAGGGTGTCGAAGACGACGCCCCCGAGCCGAACGCCGACGCGGCGCAGCGCCTTCACCTGGGGCTTCGCGTCGTGCAGCACCTTGGGTGCCTCCGACGACAGCCACGGCTCCAGCACGGAGTGGGTCGTGGCCTCCGGATCCCATTCGACCTCGACGGCGCCGCGGGTCGTCGACAGGCCGACCCGCAAGGGCAACCCGCCGGCGACGTCGACCGTCACGCCCACGCCCCCGACCTCGGTGGATGCCGCGTCGCGCAGCCACGCCTCAAGACCCGCGGCGTCGGGGCGATCCGGCTGCGGCGCCTCGACCTCTCGCTCGGGCTCGGAGGCTTCGCCCGATCCTGTCGCCTCGAAGACGCGCGGCATGAGGGTGCGGAACTCGAGTCGTGCGAAGACGTCGCGCACGGCCTGTGCATCGATGGGACGCGTGACCAGCTCGTCGAGCTGCACGCCCACCTCGACGTCGGTGAGCAGCCGGTTCAGCGAGCGGTTGCGGCGCACGTCGTCCAGATGCTCGCGCAGGTTGCCGCCGACCACGCCCTTGATCTCGTCGGCGCGCGCGAGCAGATCATCGAGGGTTCCGAACTGCGTCAGCCACTTCACCGCGGTCTTCTCGCCGACCTTCGGCACGCCGGGCAGGTTGTCGCTGGTCTCGCCGACCAGCGCTGCGATGTCGGGGTACTGCTCCGGGGCCAGCCCGTACTTCTCGACCACCGCGGCCGGGTCGTAGCGCTTCAGCTGCGAGACGCCCTGCACGTTCGGATACAGCAGCGTGACGTCATCCGTGACGAGCTGGATGGTGTCGCGATCGCCCGAGACGACGAGCACGTCGTACCCCTCGCCCGCCCCGCGGGTCGCGAGCGTCGCAAGGATGTCGTCGGCCTCGATGTCCTCGAGCTGCAGCACCGGGATGCGCATGGCCGCGAGGCACTCCTGCAACAACGGGATCTGTCCCTTGAACTCTGCCGGCGTCTCGCTGCGATTGGCCTTGTACTCGGCGTACTCCCGCGTGCGGAACGAGACCCGCGAGGTATCGAAGGCGACGGCCAGATGCGTCGGGCGCTCTGCCTTGATCAGGTTCACGAGCATCGACAGGAAGCCGTAGATGGCGTTCGTGTGCTGGTGGTCCTTGGTGGTGAAGTTCTCGACGGGGAGGGCGAAGAAGGCCCGGTACGCCAGCGAGTGGCCGTCGACGATCATGAGGGTAGGCTTTGCGGAATCCGGCACCCTGACAGCCTAGTCAGCGGCTCCGACGGCGGCCGGTGCGCTCGGGGCCGCGGCCGAGGATCGAATGAACGACGTCGCCCCCCACCACTCCGCCCCTCTCGATTGGGCGCGCGCCCGCGGCGTGGGAGCGCTCGCCGAGAAGATGGGGTTCGCCTGGGTCGAGTTCACGGCCGAGCGCGCCGTCGCGACGATGCCCGTCGAGGGCAACACCCAGCCCGTCGGCCTCATGCACGGCGGCGCGTACGTGGTGCTCGGCGAATCGCTCGGCTCCATGCATGCGAACCTGCACGCCGGACCCGGTCGCCTCGCCGTCGGCGTCGACATCAACGCCACGCACACACGATCGGCACGCTCGGGTCTCGTGACGGGGATATGCACCCCCGTGCACCTGGGGCGCAGCATGACGGTGCACGAGATCGCCGTCGTCGACGATCAGGACCGCCGCATCTCGACCGTCCGGATCACCAACATGATCACGGACCGCAAGGGCTGAGTCGGCTCAGCCCTTCTTCGCGGAGAGCTGCTCGATGATCGCCTTCGCGACGTCCTGCATCGTGAGGCGACGATCCATCGATGCCTTCTGGATCCAGCGGAAGGCCTCGGGCTCCGCCAGGCCCATCTTCTCGTTCAGCAGGCCCTTCGCGCGGTCGACGAGCTTGCGCGTCTCGAAACGCTCGACCATGTCGGCCACCTCGGACTCGAGGGTGATGATCTGCTGGTAGCGGCTCAGGGCGATCTCGATCGCCGGGAGGAGGTCGTTCGGGGTGAACGGCTTGACGACGTACGCCAGCGCGCCCGCCTCGCTGGCCCGCTCGACGAGCTCCTTCTGGCTGAAGGCGGTGAGGAGCACGACGGGGGCGATGTTGTTCTTGTTCAGCTTCTCGGCGGCGCTGATGCCGTCCATGATCGGCATCTTCACATCCATCACGACCAGGTCCGGCCGCAGCTCGGTCGCCAGCTGCACGGCCGTCTCGCCGTCACCGGCCTCTCCCACGACGTCATAGCCGTTGTCGCGGAGGATCTCGACGATGTCGAGGCGGATCAGGGATTCGTCCTCGGCGACGACGACGCGGCGGGGGCTGGATGGGGCGGCGGTCGCGGCCGGGTCTTGGTCAGTCACCCTTGCATCCTACGATATCGTCGTTGGCGAACGCGCGGCGGCAGCCGCACGTGCCGGTGTGGCGGAATGGCAGACGCGACCGACTCAAAATCGGTTGCCCGAAAGGGCATGTGGGTTCGAGTCCCACCACCGGTACTCCCCCGAGGCCATCCGCCCGGCGCCCCTGCCGGACCGGCATCAGTTGGCCAGACTGTCCAGCCAGCTGCTCCGCATGCGCAGGGCGCGCTCCGTGCTCCCCATCGCCGCCGCGATCGCGAGCGCGATGTTGGCGGCGATCGGCAGCCGAAGGGGCGATTCGAGCCTGCCGACGAGCTCGTACACCGGCGGGATGCTCGAGAGCGGTTCGACGAGCTGCAGCAGGGTGAGCGCCACGCCCGCCAGCACGGCCGCCGTGGCCAGCAGACCGATGCCCCGGCTGAGGGCCGGATGGTTCCGGTGCAGACGGGCCCGACGACCCTCCGCCGACGCCGGGTGCGGCGTCAAGAGGCGGTCGTCCCCCGCCTCGGTCACGTGGTGGCAGCGCTTGACGCCGAACCCGCCCGCGTCGACCTCGATCGCCCCGTCCTCCACGATGAAGCGGGCGGGGAGCTTCGCGACGGCATGCTGCACGCCGTCGCGGTAGAGCCGGGCGCGCACGACCCCGTCGTCCCGGTCCCCCCACTGGCGGATGTCGACGGCGTAGGTGACGACGTTCCCCGTGGCGCCGGCGAGCCTCAGGGTGAAGACCGAACGTCCGAGCAGCTGCCACCACCGGAAGGGGCGAAAGCCCCGTCCGTCGCCTGGCCGTGTCCGCCGCATCGCTCGGCGTTGCCGCCAGTTCTCCTTCACGGGGAACCTCGCTTCCGTCCTCGAGTAGCACGCTGTGATAGTCGGTCGGCGAACACGCTAGCACAGTGTGCTACTAAGGTGGCATGAGGAGGTATCGCATGACGACATCGAGCGACGGCGGTCACAGCACGCGGGACAGGATCCTCATCGCCGCGGCGCAGATGCTGGGGCAAGACCCGACAGCGAGGCTGAGCGTGCGCGCGGTCGCTGCACGCGCCGGCGTCAGCACCGGATCGCTGCGCCACTTCTTCCCCCGTCAGAGTGCCCTCCTCCACGAGGTCCTTGCCGGCATCTACCAGACGGTGCAGGCGACCGACCCGATCGGCGACCTGTCCCGGCCCGCGGAAGAGCGGCTCGTCGCCTGCCTGCAGCAGGCCCTCGCCCAGGTAGGAACGGGCGAGCAGGCACGCCAGACGTGGCGCACGATGCACCGCGCCTATATCGAGTCCGAGCCGACGACCGATGCCGGCGAGACCTATCTGACGCTCGAGCGCGCCGGACGCCGCCGCATCGAAGGCTGGCTGCGGGCGCTCACCGACGAAGGTGCGCTGACGCCGGGCGACACCGAGAATCGCGCCCGCTACCTGAGCACGGTGCTCAACGGGCTCGCGATCGAACGCGCCCTTCCCGCCGACGGGCCGCGCCTCGCCGCCGAGACCGCGACGCTGCAGCTGGCCGTCACCGCCGTCTTCGCCGACGACGCCCGCGGTCGGGACGACGTGCAGCCAGGGTCATGACACCTCATGACATCTCCGGCCATTCGCGTCGCGCGTTCACCGCCGCGCGGACCTACTCGCGCGTCTGATAGATGGGGGCGGCGCCGTGCACGGCGTCCCCCACCTTGTGCACCCGGATGTCGTTGGTCGACCCGACGATTCCGGGCGGGGAACCCGAGATGACGACGATCTTGTCGCCGACCTTCGCCAGATCCCGCGACAGCAGGTAGTCGTCGACCTGGATGAACATCCGGTCGGTGTGTGGCACGTGCGCCACGAGAGCCGACTCGATCCCCCAGGTGAGCGCCATGCGGCGGCGGATCGCCGGGTCGGGCGTCAGCGCGATCATCGGGATCTCGGGCCGCAGGCGCGACATGCGGCGGGCCGAGTCCCCCGATTCGGTGAAGATGCAGAGGTACTTCGCCTCGACGAAGTCCGCGACCTCGATCGCCGCGAGCGTGATGGCGCCGCCCTGAGTGCGCGGCTTCGCGTCCAGCCGCGCGATGCGGTCCAGCCCGTGCTCCTCCGTCGAGGCCACGATGCGCGCCATCGTCTCCACGACGATGACCGGGTACTCCCCGACACTCGTCTCGCCCGAGAGCATCACCGCATCCGCACCGTCGAGCACGGCGTTCGCGACGTCACTCGTCTCGGCGCGCGTGGGCACCGGGCTGCTGATCATCGACTCGAGCATCTGCGTGGCCACGATGACCGGCTTCGCCATGCGGCGTGCCAGATCCACCGCCCGCTTCTGCACGATCGGCACGGCCTCGAGCGGAAGTTCGACCCCGAGGTCGCCGCGGGCGACCATGATGCCGTCGAACGCGTCGACGATCTCCTCGAGATTGTCAACGGCCTGGGGCTTTTCGATCTTCGCGATGATCGGAACGTAACGCCCCTCCTCGGCCATGATCACGTGCGCACGCTGCACGTCCTTCGCCGAGCGGACGAACGACAGCGCGATGATGTCTGCGCCGATGCGCAGCGCCCAGCGCAGGTCGGCCTCGTCCTTCTCGCTCAGGGCGGGGACGTTCACCGCCACGCCCGGCAGGTTGATGCCCTTGTTGTTGGACACCGTGCCGGCCACGACGACCTCGGTGGTGACCACCGTGTCGTCGGTCTCGATGACCTTGACGCGCACCTTGCCGTCGTCGATCAGCAGGAAGTCGCCGGGGCGCACATCCTGCGGCAGCCCCTTGAACGTGGTCGAGCAGATCTCCCCCGTGCCCGGGATGTCCTCGACCGTGATCTTGAAGATGTCGCCGACCTCGAGGTCGTGCGGGCCGTCGGCGAAGCGGCCGAGGCGGATCTTCGGCCCTTGCAGGTCCACGAGCACCGCAACCGGGCGGTGGGCATCGTCAGCCGCCTTGCGCACGTTCGCGAAATTGTTCTCGTGGACGGAGTAGTCGCCGTGGCTCAGGTTGAACCGGGCGACATCGACGCCCGCCTCGATGATCGAGCGCACCATGTCGTAGGACGACGTGGCGGGGCCGAGGGTGGCGACGATCTTGGCGCGTCTCATCGTGTGGAGCTCCAGAGGGATCGGTGTGGGGGGCGGGGAGGGGAATACCGAACGCGGAACGCGTCAGATGAAGACTACGCAGGCTGCAGGCCGATGGCCACGTCCGAGGGCGCGACCGGCGAGGGCAACTGGGTCTCCCCCATCAGGTAGCGGTCAACGCTCGCGGCCGCCGCGCGACCCTCGGCGATCGCCCAGACGATCAGCGACTGGCCGCGCCCCGCATCGCCGGCGACGAAGACGCCCGGCACGGTGCTCTGGTACTCGGCGTCGCGCTCGACGTTGCCCCGCCCCGTGAAGCCCGCGCCCAGCTGCTCGTCGAGCCATTCCCGCTCGGGACCCGTGAACCCCATCGCGATCAGGACGAGATCGGCGGGGATCTCACGCTCGGTGCCCTTCTTCGGCACGCGACGCCCGTCGACGAAATCGGTCTCGGCCACCAGCAGCGCCCGCACCTCGCCGGCGTTGTTGCTGAGGAACTCGACGGTCGAGGCCAGATACTCGCGCTCGCCGCCCTCCTCGTGGGCAGAAGAGACCTCGAAGATCGTCGGGGTGGTCGGCCACGGCTGGTGCTCCGGGCGCTCGGCGGGCGGCTGCTTGCCGATCGCCAGGTTGGTCACGCTGAGCGCGCCCTGACGGTGCGCCGTGCCGATGCAGTCCGCACCGGTGTCACCGCCGCCGATCACGATGACGTGCTTGCCCTCGGCCGAGATCTGATTGGGCACGGCGTCGCCGGCCACCGCGTGATTGGACTCGACCAGGTACTCCATGGCGAAGTGCACGCCCGCCAGGTCGCGTCCGGGGATCGCGAGCTCGCGCGGGACGGTCGACCCCGTGGCGACGACGACCGCGTCATAGCGCGCGCGCAGTTCGTCCCACGAGATATCCTTGCCGATCTGCACACCAGCGCGGAAGCGGGTGCCTTCGTCGCGCATCTGACGCAGACGCATCTCGATGTGGCGCTTCTCCATCTTGAAGTCGGGGATGCCGTAGCGCATCAGACCGCCGATGCGGTCGTCCCGCTCGTAGACCGCGACCGTGTGCCCGGCACGCGTGAGCTGCTGGGCGGCCGCGAGGCCGGCCGGGCCGGACCCGACCACGGCGATCGTCTTGCCGGTCAACCGCTCGGGCGGCTCGGGCTCGACCCACCCGCTGCCGAACGCCTGGTCGATGATCGACACCTCGACCTGCTTGATCGTGACGGCGGGCTGGTTGATGCCCAGCACGCAGGAGTCCTCGCACGGGGCCGGGCACAGCCGGCCCGTGAACTCGGGAAAGTTGTTCGTCGCATGCAGACGCTCGATGGCGGCGCGGCCCTCGCCGCGCCACATCAGGTCGTTCCACTCGGGAATCAGGTTGCCGAGCGGACACCCCTTGTGACAGAACGGGATGCCGCAGTCCATGCAGCGACCGGCTTGACGGCGCAGCACCGCGGAGTCACCGGGTTCGTACACCTCTTTCCAGTCCATGATGCGGACGGGGACGGGTCGGCGAGCCGGAAGCTCGCGCTCCGTGACCTTGAGAAAACCCTTCGGGTCAGCCACCGGTCACCTCCAGAATTCGGGTCCAGACGACGTCGCTGTCGGGATCAAGTCCCTCATCGACGGCCTTCTGACGGGTTTGCAGCACCGCCGCGAAATCACGCGGCAGCACACGAACGAAGTTGTCGACCTCGGTATCGAAGTCGTCGAGCAGTCGACGTGCGAGCGCCGAGTCGGTCTCGGCGACGTGCTGTTCGAGCAGGTCGCGCAGCATCTCGACGTCGCCCGAGCCCATCTCGAGCAGTTCGAGCTCGCCGGTGGCCAGGGCGTCGTGGTTGACCATCGCGGTCTCGAGTCTGTAGACGTAGGCGGTGCCCCCCGACATCCCTGCACCGAGGTTTCGCCCGGTGCGGCCGAGGATGACGGCGAGCCCACCGGTCATGTACTCGAGCGCGTGGTCGCCCACGCCCTCGACGACCGCCGTGGCCCCGGAGTTGCGCACGAAGAAGCGCTCCCCCACGACGCCGCTCAGGAACATCGTCCCCTGGGTGGCGCCGTAGCCGATGACGTTGCCCGCGATGACGTTCTGCGATGCCTCGAAGGCGGCGCCGCGAGGCGGACGCACGACGATCTGTCCGCCGGAGAGCCCCTTGCCCACGTAGTCGTTCGAGTCACCCTCGAGCCGCAACGTGATGCCCGCCGGCATGAACGCCCCGAAGGACTGCCCGGCCGAGCCACGCAGATTGACGGTGATGGTTCCCGCGGGCAGACCGTTCTCGCCGTGCGCGAGCGTGACGTGGTGCCCGAGCAGCGTTCCGACGGCCCGCGCCGTGTTGCGGATGGGCAGATCGATCGTGACCTCTCCACCGTGGTCGATGACGTCGCGGGCGCGCTCGATCAGCTGCACGTCGAAATGCTCGTCCAGCTCGTGTTGCTGCGGACGCATGCTGCGCCGCGCCTCGGTGTCGGCGAACGCGATCCCCTGCAGGATCGGAGCCAGGTTCAACCCGCTCGTCTTCCAGTGATCGATCGCGTCCTGCACGTCGAGCAGCTCATGGTGACCGATCGCCTCGTCGAGCGTGCGGAAGCCGAGTTCGGCGAGGTACTCCCGCACCTCTTCGGCGATGAACTCCATGAAGTTCACGACGAACTCGGGCTTGCCGTTGAACCGCGCGCGCAAGGTGGGGTTCTGCGTCGCCACTCCGACGGGACAGGTGTCGAGGTGGCACACGCGCATCATGATGCAGCCCTCGACGACCAGCGCGGCCGTCGCGAAGCCGAACTCCTCCGCACCCAGCAGCGCGGCGATCAGCACGTCGCGGCCGGTCTTCATCTGACCGTCGGCCTGCACCACCACGCGATCGCGCAGACCATTCAGCATGAGCGTCTGCTGCGTCTCGGCCAGCCCGAGCTCCCAGGGCGTCCCGGCGTGCTTGAGGGAGTTCATCGGGCTCGCACCCGTGCCGCCATCGTGCCCCGACACGAGGATGACGTCGGAGAGCGCCTTGGCGACACCCGCCGCCACCGCGCCGATACCGGACTGGCTCACGAGCTTGGTGTTGATGCGCGCGCCGGGATTGGCGCGTTTGAGGTCGAAGATCAGCTGCTTCAGATCCTCGATCGAGTAGATGTCGTGGTGCGGCGGGGGCGAGATCAACCCGACACCCGCAGTCGCGTGCCGGGTGCGGGCCACCCAGGGGTAGACCTTGCCCGGAGGCAGCTGCCCGCCCTCGCCCGGCTTCGCGCCCTGCGCCAGCTTGATCTGGATGTCGTCGGCATGGGTCAGGTACATGCTCGTCACGCCGAAACGGCCGGAGGCGACCTGCTTGATCGCGCTGCGACGCTCGGGGTCGAGCAGCCGCTCGACATCCTCACCGCCCTCGCCGGTGTTGGACCTGCCACCGATCCGGTTCATGGCGATCGCCAGCGTCTCGTGCGCCTCGCGCGAGATCGAGCCGTAGCTCATGGCCCCGGTCGAGAAGCGCTTGACGATCGCCGAGACGGGCTCGACCTCGTCGAGCGGCACGGGCTGACGGTCCTCGGTGCGCAACCGGAACATGCCGCGCAGCGTCTTGAGCTCGGCTGCCTGCTCGTCCACGAGCGCGGTGTACTCGCGGAAGATGTCGTACCGGCGCGTGCGCGTCGAGTGCTGCAGACGGAACACGGTGTCCGGGTTGAACAGGTGGGGCGCGCCGTCCCGGCGCCACTGGTACTCCCCACCGGTCCACAGCCGCTCATGCGCGCGCACAGCGCCGTCCTCGGGGTAGGCGTACGCGTGCCGCGCCGCGTTCTCGGCCGCGATGACGTCGAGCCCGACGCCACCGAGCTTCGTCTCGGTGCCGGTGAAGTACGTGTCCACCAGCTCCTGCGAGAGCCCGACCGCCTCGAACACCTGCGCACCCGCGTAGGACGACACCGTCGAGATGCCCATCTTGGACATGATCTTCAGCACGCCCTTGCCGAGCGCGTAGATGAGGTTCTTCACGGCCTTCTGCGGCGTGACGCCGGTGATGAAGCCCGCACGGACCAGGTACTCCACCGTCTCCATGGCCAGGTAGGGGTTCACCGCGGACGCGCCGAATCCGATCAGCGTGGCGACGTGATGCACCTCGCGCACGTCGCCGGCCTCGACCACCAAGCCGACCTTCATGCGGGTCTGGTTGCGGATCAGGTGGTGGTGCACCGCCGCGACGAGCAGCAGCGACGGGATCGGCGCGAGGTCCTTGTTGGAGTCGCGGTCAGAGAGCACGATGAACTCCGCACCGTCCTCGATCGCCGCGTCGACTTCGCGGCAGATCTTCTCGATGCGCTTCTCGAGGCCCTTCTGGCCGGCCTCGACGCGGTAGAGCCCCCGCACCGTGACGGACGAGCGACCGGGCAGGGCCGTGTCGATGTGCTGGATCTTCGCGAGCTCGTCATTGTCGAGCACGGGGAAGTCCAGCGTGACCGTGCGCGCGTGGTCCTCGCCCCAGGTCAGCAGGTTCGGCTCCGGGCCGAGGTCCATCTTCAGGCTCGTGACGATCTCTTCACGGATCGAGTCGAGCGGCGGGTTCGTCACCTGCGCGAACTGCTGCACGAAGTAGTCGAAGAGAAGGCGCGGGCGCTTGCTCAGCACCGCGATCGGTGTGTCGGAGCCCATCGCACCGATCGGCTCCATGCCCTTCTGACCCATCGGCGTCAGGAGGATGCGCACCTCTTCCTCCGTGTAGCCGAACGTGCGCTGGCGGCGCGTGATCGACGCGATCGGGTGCACGATGTGCTCCCGCTCGGGAAGGTCCGCGAGACGTACGACGCTCTTGTCGACCCATTCCTGCCACGGGTGCAGGGAGGCGAGCTCGGCCTTGACCTCGTCTTCCTCGACGATGCGGCCCGCAGCCGTGTCGACGAGGAACATGCGTCCGGGACGCAGGCGCCCCCGGCGCTTGATGCGCTCCGGCTCGATGTCGAGCACGCCCGTCTCGCTGCCGATCACGATCAGCCCGTCGGTCGTCTCGGTCCAGCGCCCGGGGCGCAGTCCGTTGCGGTCGAGCGTCGCGCCCACGAGCGTGCCGTCGGTGAAGATCAGGGCCGCCGGTCCGTCCCACGGCTCCATCTGCATCGCGTGGTACTCGTAGAACGCACGCAGGTCGGGATCGAGGTCCTCCTGCTTCTCGTACGCCTCCGGCACCATCATCATCATGGCGTGGGGCAGACTGCGGCCGGTCAGCGTGAGCAGCTCGAGCACCTCGTCGAACGACGCGGAGTCGCTCGCGCCGACGGTGCAGATCGGCAGCAGGGGCGAGAGGTCGCCCAGCAGCTCGGATTCGAGCTGGGACTGCCGCGCCCGCATCCAGTTGCGGTTGCCCTTGACGGTGTTGATCTCGCCGTTGTGGGCGAGCATGCGCAGCGGCTGCGCAAGCTGCCACGAAGGGAAGGTGTTCGTGGAGTATCGCGAGTGCACGACCGCGAGCTCCGACGCGAACCGCTCGTCCTGCAGGTCCGGGTAGAACGGCTCGAGCTGGAGCGTCGTGACCATGCCCTTGTACCCGAGCGTGCGCGCCGAGAGCGAGACGAAGTAGGCCTGGTGCTCGTGACGGGAGCGCTTGCGCAGGCGGTACACGCGGCGATCGAGCTCGATGCCGGACAGCGCGGGCTGCCCCGCGCGTGCCGGGCGCGAGACGAACAGCTGCTCGAACGACGGGCGGGCGTCGTGGGCGAGCTTGCCGAGGTTGTCCGCGGCGGTCGGCACCTCGCGCCACCCGAGCACCACCAGGTCCTCGTCGTCGGCGATGCGCGCGATGCCGGCCTTGACGGCCTCGCGCTCGTCTTCGTCACGCGGAAGGAACGCCATCCCGACCGCATACTCCCCCATCGGGGGCAGGTCGAAGTCGACGACCTCGCGCAGGAACGCGTCGGGGATCTGCGTCAGGATGCCGGCCCCGTCACCGGTTCCCGCGTCCGACCCGATCGCACCGCGGTGCTCGAGATTGCGCAGCGCGGTCAGAGCCTGATCGATGATGTCGTGACCCGGCGTTCCGCGCAGGGTCGCGACCATCGCCAGTCCGCACGCGTCGCGTTCGAACTCAGGGTTGAACATGCCCTGTTTCGCGGGATAAACGGTGTTGTCACCGAAAGGAGGGCTCGCGGCCATGTCAACCGTCCTCACTGGGGTATTGCTTGAAGGGACGACGTCGGCCCGGGTGCTATGTCGTGGCGGTTGAGCTTGTGGCTGTTCTTCCGCTCTCGGGTTCTGCGGCGGGCGGTTCGCTCACGTCCACGAACTCCGTGGTGTCCTCCGATTGTACCGCAGGGCCACCCGGACGCTCCCGTCCCGGCACGTAAGGGCTGGGCTCCAGGCCCGGGTGCCGGCGACGCTGGACGATGATGATCGCGAGACCGACCGCCACACCGAGGATGGCGGCCCAGACGTTCGTGCGCAAACCGAGGATGATCACGCTCGGATCGATCCGGATCGATTCCCAGACGATGCGGCCCGCGCTGTACCACACCAGATACAGCCCGAACAGGCGTCCCCACTGCAGCCGCAGGCGCTTGCCGGCCCAGAACAGCACGGCCACGCCCACCAGATTCCAGATCACCTCGTACAGGAACGTGGGGTGGAACAGGGTCCCCTCCGGCAGGCCGGCGGGGAACGCGGGGTTGTCGGCGTCGATCTCGAGTCCCCACGGCAGGTCGGTGGGCAAGCCGAACAGCTCCTGGTTGAACCAGTTGCCGAAGCGACCCATCGCCTGTGCGAGCAGGATGCCGGGGGCGAGTGCGTCCGCGAAGGACCAGAACCGGATGCCGGTCCACCGGCATCCGAGCCACGCTCCCACGGCACCACCGAGCAGGGCGCCGTAGATGGCGATGCCGCCCTCCCAGATCGCCCAGACCGAACCGGGTTCGAAGACGTTCCAGGGATTGCTGCCGGGACCGAAATAGAAGCCGGGATGCGTGACCACGTGGTAGATGCGCGCGCCGATGATCGCCAGGACCACGGCCGGGAGCCCGACATCGAGCACGAGCCACGGCTCTGCCCCGCGCCGGGTGAGCCGGTGGTTGACGATGAGCGTGGCGGCGACGATGCCGGCGATGATGCAGAGGGCGTAGAAGTGGATGCGCAGCGGCCCGAGGTCGATGAAGCTGATCGTGGGGCTCGGGATGCTCGACACCACCTGCATCGCTGCACCGTTCAGGGCATGCGGAAGCGCAAGAGTCATGCGTGCGAGTCTATCCAGCCGCGGGTGCGTGCTCGGGACGCGCTGTTCCGCGAGCCAGAGCGGCCGCCACCTGTGACATGCCCTCGACGCCGCCCTCGCGCAGGGCGCGCACCAGCGCCGTCCCCACGATGGCGCCGTCGGCGTACTCGAGCACTCCGGTGACCTGCTCCGGAGTCGAGATGCCGATGCCCACGCAGGCGTGCGCAGCACCATGCTCACGCAGGCGACCCACGAGTGTGCGTGCCGCACGATCGAGCTGGGCGCGCTCGCCGGTGATGCCCATCGTCGAGACGGTGTAGACGAAGCCGGTGGAGTTCTGCACCACGAGATCCAGGCGCTCATCGGTCGACGTGGGCGCCGCGAGGAAGATGCGATCGAGCCCCGTGCGCGTGCTCGCGGCGATCCACTCGCCCGCCGACTCGGGAGTGATGTCGGGCGTGATCAGGCCGGCGCCGCCGGCGGCGAGCAGGTCGTCGGCGTACCGGTCGACGCCGTACTGCCACACGGGGTTCCAGTAGGTCATCACGAGCACCGGCACGTCGACGCGGGAGGCGATCTCGCGCACGGCCGGGAACACGTCGCGCAGTCGGAAGCCGCCCGCGAGCGCGGCCTGTGTGGCCTCCTGGATGACGGCGCCGTCCATCACGGGGTCCGAGTAGGGGGGACCGAGCTCGATGATGTCGGCGCCGCTGTCGGCCAGGGCCACCGCCGCCTCGATGCTCGTGGCGGTGTCGGGATACCCGAGCGGCAGGTAGCCGATGAAGGCTCCCCGCCCTTCGGCGTGCGCGGCGTCGATCGCCGCGGCCACTCGCGAGGTCATTGGGCGGCCCCTTCGTCGTAGAGCTCGAAGTACCGTGCCGCGGTGTCCATGTCCTTGTCGCCCCGCCCGGACAGCGAGACGAGGATGACGGCGTCGGGACCCCATTCGCGGCCGAGACGCAGTGCGCCGGCCAGCGCGTGCGCGGACTCGATCGCGGGGATGATGCCCTCGGTCTCGGACAGTAGACGAAGGGCCTGCATCGCCTCGGCGTCGGTTGCGGGAATGTACTCGGCGCGGCCGATGGAGGCGAGCCAGGCGTGCTCGGGCCCGACGCCCGGGTAGTCGAGACCCGCCGAGATCGAGTGCGACTCCGTGGTCTGGCCGTCCTCGTCTTGCAGCACGAACGTCTTGGAGCCGTGCAGCACCCCAGGCCTGCCCCGCTCGATGGAAGCCGCGTGACGCAGGGTGTCGACCCCGTCGCCGGCCGCCTCGACGCCGTAGAGACGCACGCCGTCGTCATCGAGGAACGCATCGAACATGCCGATGGCGTTCGACCCTCCCCCGACACACGCGAAGACGGCATCCGGCAGGCGGCCGACCGTCTCGAGCATCTGGGCCCGGGACTCCTCGCCGATCACCTTCTGGAAGTCCCGCACCATCGCCGGGAACGGATGCGGCCCGGCGGCTGTACCGAAGACGTAATTGGTCGTCTCGACGCTCGCGACCCAGTCGCGGTACGCCTCGTTGATCGCATCCTTCAGGGTGCGGGAGCCCGTCGTGACGGGCACGACCTCGGCGCCGAGGAGTCGCATGCGCGCCACGTTCAGCGCCTGACGCTCGGTGTCGACCTCGCCCATGTAGATCGTGCAGTCGAAGCCGAAGAGCGCGGCCGCCGTGGCCGTGGCCACGCCGTGCTGCCCCGCCCCGGTCTCGGCGATCACGCGCGACTTGCCCAGGCGCTTGGTGAGCAGCGCCTGCCCGATGACGTTGTTGATCTTGTGGGAGCCGGTGTGATTGAGGTCCTCGCGCTTGAGGAACACGCGTGCTCCGCCGGCGTGCTCGGCGAACCGCGACACCTCGGTGAGCGCGGAAGGGCGGCCGGCGTAGGTCTGCAGCAGATGGTCGAGCTCGGCGTGGAACGCAGGGTCGGCCATGGCGTCCTCGTACACGGCTGTCAGCTCATCGATCGCCGCGATGAGCGACTCCGGCATGTAGCGTCCGCCGAAGTCGCCGAAGAATGGTCCGGGCATCTCGCGCAGGCTCATGCGGAGACCCCCCGGAAGCGGCGCAGTGTGGCCACCGGATCACCGGTCACGAGCGCCTCGCCGATCAGCACCGCATCCGCACCCGCACGACGATAGTGCGCGACGTCTTCGGGCTCGAGCACGGCTGACTCCGCGATCTTCACGGCACCGGCCGGAATGCGCTCGACCAGCGTGCCGAACAGATCGCGGTCGAGCTCGAAGGTGCTGAGGTCACGCGCATTGATGCCGATGAGCTGCGCGCCCACGTCGACGGCGCGATCCACCTCGTCGGCCGCGTGCGCCTCGACGAGAGGCGTCATGCCCAGCTCGCGCACCAGCTCGTGCAGCGTGACCAGGGTCTGCTGCTCGAGCGCGGCCACGATCAGCAGCACCATGTCGGCACCGGCGGCCCGCGCCTCGAACACCTGGTACGGCGTCGCGATGAAGTCCTTGCGCAGCACGGGCAGCGAGACGGCTCGGCGCACGGCGTCGAGATCATCGAGGCTGCCCTTGAACCGGCGCTGCTCGGTGAGCACGCTGATGGCCGAGGCGCCGCCCTGTTCGTAGAGCAGCGCCTGCGCCGCGGGATCCGGGATCTCGGCGAGATCGCCGCGCGACGGGCTCGCCCGCTTGACCTCGGCGATGATCTTGACCTCATCGGCGGGGGCGAGCGCCGCGAGCGCATCGCGCACGGGCACAGCGGCGAGCGCAGCGCGCTCGACCTGCGCGAACGGCCGCGCGCCCTCGCGCTCCCGCGAATCGGCGACCGCGCCGGCCGTCAGGTCGGCGAGCATGCTCAGTGCCCCTTCGTGAGGTACTTGTGCCCGCCCGCGCCGTAGCCGGCCTTCGCCATGATCCAGCCCACGAGCGCGCCGACGACGAGCAGCACTGCGGACGCCCATACGAGCCACACCACGTCGAAGAAGTAGGCCGTCGTGCCGATCGCGACGGCCACGAGCATGATGACGACAGCGGTCCAGGCGGCGGGCGAGTGTCCGTGACCGGGGTCGGCGAGGTCGTTGCTCATGGGTCTCCTTCGATCGGGTTCGTCGTCCAGTCTACCGGCCAGCAGGCGGCGGACAGCGAAGGGCCGAGCGCGGGCGTCGACGGCCGCGCACGCGCCCGCAGGGGTCAGCGGGTCGGGTCGTCGCCCCGGCTGAGGTCGTCCCACGAGTCCACGGCGTCGAGTCTCTCCGGCGCCTGCTCGGGGGCGGATGCTGGGCGCGGAGCGTCGGTGCGATAGCGCCGTCCCCCCGTTCGCCATGACGTCGCGGTGATCGCGCCGAAGATCCCGGCGGCCAGGATCAGCAGCGCGAAGACGCCGGCGAGCACGGGCCACGCCGTCACCCGAACGACGTCGAGCAGCTGCGCCACGGCGTCGTCGCCGGCGATGCCGGTCGCCTCCGTCACCGCGGGGGCGACGGCGGCCAACGTATCCCCTGCCACGAGCGGCGCGATGAGCACGAGCAGCACGGCGCCGAGCAGCACCGCGCCGAGGGTCAGAATGACTCCGAGCAGCCGACCGGCGAGCGTCATGGCGGCGCCGAGCGCGAGGCCGGCGAGTGCGAGGGGGGCCAGGACCGGCACCGCGTCCGCACCGACGACGCTCAGCGTTCGCCCGGATTCATCGACGAGGACGACCGTGAACCAGGTCTGCGTCGAGGCGATCAGCACCAGAGCCGAGGCGCCGAGCGTGGTCAGGACCGCGGTGAGCCGCGCGCGGCGCATCACCCGGACGCGTCCTGGGGAGCCGCGACCGCCTCGAGATCGCCCGCGTCGAAGCACGTCCGGGTGCCCGTGTGGCAGGCGGGTCCCACCTGGTCGACGCGGATGAGCAGGGCGTCGCCATCGCAGTCCAGCCGCGCCTCGCGCACCAGCTGGATGTGGCCGGACGTGTCGCCCTTGCGCCAGTACTCACGTCGCGAACGCGACCAGAAAGTCACCCGGCCGGAGGTGAGCGTACGATGCAGTGCCTCGGCATCCATCCACCCGAGCATGAGGACCTCGCCCGTGTCGTGCTGCTGGATGATCGCCGGCGCCAGGCCCTCGTCGTTGAAACCCACGCGCGCGATGCGCTCGTCCGTGCTCTTCCCCGTGGTCTCTTCTGCGCTCATGCTCGAACCTCCACCCCGTCCTGACGCATTCGCGCCTTCACCTGCGCGATGGTGAGCTGCCCGGAGTGGAACACGCTCGCCGCCAGCACCGCGTCGGCCCCGGCGTGGATCGCGGGCGCGAAGTCATCGAGCCCCCCGGCGCCGCCGGACGCGATCACCGGCACCCGCGAGACCTCGCGCATCAGGCGCACGAGCTCGAGGTCGAAGCCCTCCTTGGTGCCGTCCGCGTCGATCGAGTTGACCAGCAGCTCTCCCGCGCCGCGCTCGATGGCCTCGCGCGCCCACTCCAGGGCGTCGAGCGTCGTCTCGGTGCGACCGCCGTGCGTCGTCACCACGAATCCCGATGGCGCGGCCTCCGAGCGCTTGACATCGAGCGAGAGCACCAGCACCTGGGCCCCGAACCGGTCGGCGATCTCATCGACCAGGCCCGGTCGCGCGATCGCCGCGGAGTTGACGCCGATCTTGTCGGCCCCGCAGGCCAGCAGCCGCGCGACGTCGTCGCCGGTGCGCACCCCTCCCCCGACCGTGAGGGGGATGAACACCTCTTCGGCGGTGCGGCGCACCACCTCGTACGTCGTCGCCCGTGCGTCGACGGTGGCGGTGACGTCGAGGAACGTGATCTCGTCGGCGCCCTGCGCGAAGTATGCGCGCGCCAACTCGACCGGGTCGCCCATGTCGCGCAGATTCTGGAAGTTGACGCCCTTGACCACGCGCCCGGCGTTCACGTCGAGGCACGGGATGACCCGGCTGACCAGACTCATGTGCGCGTCACCCCCGTCACAGCCGAGCCGCGTGGATCGCGGTGACGAGGATCGCACGCGCACCGAGCGCGTACAGGGCATCCATCACCTGGTTCACCCCTCCGCGCGCCACCATGATGCGCACCGCGACCCACTCGGGATCGCGCAGCGGCGAGATGGTCGGCGATTCGATCCCGGGGGCCAGCGCGACCGCCTCGTCGACGAGGGCCGCGGGCAGGTCGTAGTCGAGCAGCACATAGCGCCGCGCGACCATCACCCCGCGCAGGCGACGCAGCAGCGTGTCCATCCCCTCGGCCTCGCGGGGACCCTGGATCAGCACCGCCTCGGACTCGAGGATCACGGGTCCGAAGATCTCGAGACCGGCCTGACGGAGCGTCGTGCCGGTCGAGACGACGTCCGCGACGGCATCCGCCACGCCCAGGCGAACCGCCGATTCCACGGCACCATCGAGCGGCACCAGATCGACCGCGACGCCGCGCTCTTCGAGGAAGGCGTCGACGAGTCCCGGATACGCGGTGGCCACCCGCGTGCCCTCGAGATCGCTCAGCTGGGCGAACCGTCCGGGCGGACCGGCGAAGCGGAACGTCGACGCCCCGAACCCGAGCGACTCCACCTCACGCGAGCGAGCCCGGACGTCGAGAAGGAGGTCGCGGCCGGTCACGCCGACATCGAGCGCCCCCGAGCCGACGTAGGTCGCGATGTCGCGCGGGCGCAGATAGAAGAACTCCACGTCGTTGTCGGGGTCGATGACGTGCAGGTCCTTCGGGTCGCGACGACCGACGTAACCGGCCTCCTGCAGCATCTCGGCGGCGGTGTCGGCGAGCGAGCCCTTGTTGGGCACGGCGATTCGCAGCATGGGTGGGGAGCCTTCGGTTCGGGGTGGGACGGCGAGGTCGGAAGCGGCCTCAGAGATGTCGGTAGACGTCCGCCGGCGAGAGCCCCTTGGCCAGCATCATCACCTGCAGGTGGTAGAGCAGCTGCGAGATCTCCTCGGCCGCGGCCTCACGCGATTCGTACTCGGCGGCCATCCAGACCTCGGCGGCCTCTTCGACGATCTTCTTGCCGATCGCATGCACGCCGGCATCCAGCTGCGCCACCGTGCCGGAGCCTTCGGGCCGCTGGGCGGCTTTCGTCTCGAGCTCGGCGAACAGCGCGTCGAAAGTCTTCACCCCGCCAGGCTACCGCTCCGCGGCGGCGCCGGCCGCGCCGTGCAGCGGCGCGCTCAGGGAGCCGGTGGGCGCGCCGAGGTGGGCGCGGCGTGGGCGTGCGCGCCGGCCGTGCGCCGCAGCTCTCGGATCGCGCGATCGGGGTCGTCTGCGCCGAACACCGCCGATCCCGCGACGAACGTGTCGGCGCCGGCCTCGGCCGCCTGCGCGATCGTCGATTCCGAGACGCCGCCGTCCACCTGCAGCCACACGTCCGAGCCCCGGCGACGCGCCTCGGTGGCGAGCGCCCGCAGCTTGGGCATGGTCTCGGGCATGAACGACTGCCCGCCGAACCCGGGCTCCACCGTCATCACGAGGATCTGATCGAACTCGTCGAGCACGTCGAACAGTCCGTCCACGGGCGTATCCGGCTTCACGGCCACACCCGCGCGGGCCCCGATCGCACGCAGCTCCCGGGCGAGGGAGATCGGATCGGCCGCGGCCTCGAGGTGGAACGTCACCGAGGCCGCTCCCAGCTCGGCGTAGCCGGGAGCCCATCGCGCGGGGTCGTCGATCATGAGGTGAACATCGAGGGGCACCGGGCTCGTAGCCTGGATCCGCTGCACCATCTGGGGTCCGAACGTCAGGTTCGGCACGAAGTGGTTGTCCATCACATCCACGTGCACGAAGTCGGCGCCCGGGATGCGGGCGAGCTCGGACTGCATGTTCGCGAAGTCGGCGGCGAGGATGCTGGGGTTGATGCGCGGGGAGGAGGGCCCCGCGGTCGCGTCGTTGGGCACGTGCCCATTATGGCGGCACGTCCGGCCCGCCGATGCCCGGTCCACCGGCCGCGACGGCCCCCGGCGCGCCGCCGCGGCGCAGCGCACGCGGCCGGCTGCCGAAGACGGGGGCCGCTAGTGTGTGCGCGTGGATCCCATCGAACGCATGCTCGACGCCGTGCTCGCCGACGTGCGTCCCGACCATTCGGGAGCCGTGGCGGACTACATCCCCGCCCTGGCCGCGGCCGAGCCCGAGCGACTCGCCTTCGCGGTGGTGGGCCCGCGCGGCCGCGTCACGTCCGTGGGCGACGATGAGGTCGAGTTCACCATCCAATCCGTCTCGAAGCCCTTCGTGCTCGCGCACGCGCTCGAGAGGCTCGGCCGCGACGAGGTGTTCCGCCACGTCGGCGTCGAACCCAGCGGCGAGCCCTTCAACGCCATCAGCCTCGAGCTCGGGACGGGTCGCCCGGCCAACCCCATGGTCAACGCCGGAGCCATCGCGACGTCCGCGCTCGCGGCATCCGGATCCCTCGAGGAGCGGTCCCGCACCCTCACGGACGCGCTCTCGCGCTTCGCGGGGCGGTCGCTCAGCGTCGATGAGGAGGTGTACCGCGGCGAGTCCGAGACGGGTCACCGCAACCGTGCCCTCGCCCACCTGCTCCGCTCGCACGCCATGATCGACGGCGACGTCACCACGGCGGTCGAGGCGTACTTCCGCCAGTGCTCCGTGCGGGTCACCGTGGTCGATCTGGCCGTCATGGCCGGAACGCTCGCGTTCGGGGGCCGCAACCCCCTCACCGGGGAGCGCGTCGTGCGCGAGGATGTCGCCCGCGACGTGGTCTCGGTGATGGCCAGCTGCGGCATGTACGACTACTCCGGCGAGTGGCTGCTGCGCGTCGGGATGCCGGCCAAGAGCGGGGTCAGCGGGGATCTGCTCGCGATCGCCCCCTCCCAGTTCGGCATCGCGACCTTCAGCCCCCGCCTGGACCGGCACGGCAACAGCGTGCGCGGCATCCGCATCCTCGAGCGCCTGGCCGGCGAGTTCGGCATGCACGCCTTCGAACCGCACGAGGCGATCGCCGCCCCCGGCATCCGCGTCGAGCACACGGCCGAGGGCACCCTCGTGCACCTGGGGGGCGAACTGGCCTTCAGCGGCGCGGAGCGCGTGATCGGCGTGCTGCGGGATCTGGCGGCGGGCAAGGCGACCGGCGACGGGGTGATCCTCGTGGACGCCCGCGAGCTGGGCAGGGCCCATCCGGCGGCGCTCGAGGTGCTGCGCACCGAATTGGCCGACGCCACCGGAGCCGTGCGACTGCTGGCGTGAGGCGCGGCACGCTCGTCGCCGCGCCGCTATCCGTCGGTGCGGCGGAACAGCGAGATGAACATCGCGTCGGTGCGGTGCCGGTGCGGCCAGAGCTGCGCTGACGACCCGGTCGCCGCCAGATCCAGCGGCCGGCGTGCGATGCTCTGCAGGACGGCGCGGGTGTCGAGGGGCTCCAACCGGTCTCCCCACCGCCGCATCCTGGACTGCACGACGCCGCTGGTCTCGGACCGGTGCGGCGAGCACGTCACATAGGCCAGCACGCCCCCCGGCCGGAGTGCTCGCGCACCCGCGTCGAACAGTTCTTCCTGCAGGGCGCTCAGGTCCGCCACATCCGACGGCTCCTTGCGCCAGCGGGCCTCCGGGCGCCTGCGCAGCGCCCCCAGCCCCGTGCAGGGGGCGTCGATGAGCACCCGGTCGAACCCGCCGAGGTCACGTTCCACCCGCTCCCGGCCATCCTCTTCGGTGACCTCGACGGTGAGCGGAACCGCGCTCAGGGCCGAACGGACGAGACCCGCGCGAGCCCGCACCGGCTCGTTGGCGCTCACGGACGCGCCGCCGGCGAGAGCCTCGGCGGCCAGCAGCGCGGTCTTGCCGCCGGGCCCGGCGCACAGGTCCAGCCATCGCTCCCCCGGGCGCACCGGATCGGCGCGGGTCAACGCGAGCGCCGCGAGCTGAGACCCTTCGTCCTGCACCCGCCAGCGCCCGTCCGATGAGCGCACGAGCGGCTCAGGATCGCCCCCGCCCAGGCGGAAGCCGACCGGCGAGTACGCGGCGTGCGCGGCGTGGGCGGGTGGCTCCGCCAGCCCGGGCAGGGCGAGCATCGACACCTCCGGAGAGGCGTTGTCGGCGGCGAGCAGGTCGTCGAGCTCGTCGACCCGCCCCTCGGCATCCAATGCCCGTCGCAGTGCGCGGACGATCCACACCGGGTGGGCGTGCGCCAGCGCCAGCCGCTCGAGGTCGCTCTTCGCCGTCTCGAGGACCCGGGTGCGCCACTGCCCGGGGTCGTCCCGGGCGATGCTGCGCAGCACGCCGTTGGCGAAGCCGGCCACGCCGCGTCCGCCGTGCTCGCGTGCCAGCTCGACGCCCTCGTTGACGGCCGCGTGCGACGCCACCCGCGTGGCGAGAAGCTGGTGTGCGCTCACGCGCAGCGCGTCGAGCACGGGCGCGTCGATCCGCTCGACGTCGCGACGGGCGGCGAGGGCGATGACGGCGTCGTAGTATCCGCGTCGGCGGAGGGTGCCGTAGGTCAGCTCGGTCGCGAAGGCCGCGTCCGCCGCGGACAGTCCGGCGCGGGCGATCGCCGCGGGCAGCAGCAGATTGGCGTAGGCGTCGGATGCGGTGACGCCGTGCAGGACGTCGAATGCCACCCGCCGCGCCGGCTGCACCCTCACGAGTCCGCCACCAGCTCCGGCAGGCGCAGGCCGCGCCACCAGTCGCCCGCCTTCATCGACGTCTTGCCGGCGGGCTGAACCTGCTCGAGCAGTATCGCGCTGGTACCGGTTCCCACCAGCACATCCCGCCCCGCCCCGGCGAACTCCCCCGGGCGCAGCCACACCTCGGACGCATGCGCCCGCGCCGAGAGGATCTTCACGCGCCCGCCGCCCGCCATCGTGAACGCGCCGGGTTCCGGCGTCGTTCCCCGCACCCGGGCGAGGATGGCCTCGGCAGGCTCCTCCCACCGGATCCGGCCGTCCTCCTGATCGAGCTTGGGGGCCGAGGTCGCCTCGCCGGACTGGGGCCGCGTGCGCGCACGGCCCGCGGCGATGTCCGCCACGACGTCGCGGAGCAGCTCCGCGCCCATTCCGGCCAGGTCCCGCAGGACCTCTCCCGCGGTCGCCTCGTCGCCGACGACGTACTCGCGCACGCCATAGAGGGCTCCGGCATCCAGCTCGGGGACGAGCCCGAAGATGCTCACGCCGGTGACCTCGTCACCGGCGATCAGCGCATGCTGCACCGGGGCAGCGCCACGCCACCGCGGAAGCAGCGAGAAGTGCAGGTTGATCCAGCCGTGGGTCGGCACCGACAGCAGCGGCTCCCGCACGAGGCCGCCGTACGCCACGATCACTCCGAGCTCAGGGCGCAGCTGCTCGATCTGCCTCGTCGCGTCGTCATCGAGCCGCGCCGTCTTGAGCACGGGTGCGCCGAGGTCAGCCGCGGCATCCGCGACGGCGGACGGGGTCAGGCGGCGCTTTCGGCCGGTCGGTGCGTCGGGCCGGGTCACCACGGCCGCGATCTCGTGGTCGGATGCCGCCAGCACCCGCAGCGACGGCACCGCCGCCTCGGGTGTGCCGGCGAAGACGATGCGCACGTGTGCTCCCTCCGGCCGCAGATCGGCTATAGCGCGGGATCGATCACGTCGACCCGCACTCTGAGTGTATTGCGCGGGCGGGCGCCCCTTGCTGAACGCCGGCCGCGTACGGCCGTCTGCACGACGGATGCCCGCAGCGATGCCGTCACCCGCGGACCGCTCGCGTAGTCGAACAGCACGAGCGCCCGCACACCTTCCTCGCCTCTGCGCGGACCGAGCATCGCCTCGACGGGGCCGACGACGGCGTCTTCGGCCAGTTCGACCGCTGCGCGCAGTTCGTCCAGCGCGCGCTCCACGGCCCCCGCCTCGCCCTCGATGGCGGCGACCCGGGCGGTCGGCGGAAGATGCAGCGGGGCCCGATCCGCGAGCTCGGCCCGCGCGTACACGGCCTGCGTCCACGTCGCCAGCGCCCGCGCGACGGCGCCCGCGACACCGACCAGATGCACGGGTGCCCCGGGCGCAGCGAGCGCCGCGGCGTTCGACCACCACCGCAGGCAGTCCTCGCCGATTCGCAGCGAGTCGGCCATCAGCATCCGCTCTCCGTCGAGGAGCAGCACTGCACCGTATCCGTTCGCGGCGACCGGCTCCGCGCCGCGCGTGGCGACCACGAGCGCCGGCTCGTCGGCGACCTCCGCCACGGCGTGCGTCCCGTCCGAGAGGATCACCCGCACGCCGGGGAACGCGCGTCCGAGCTCGTCGGCCGTGCGGGAGCTGCCCGACGAGGCCAGGCGCAGCGCGGTTCCCTCGCAGTGCCCACACGACCACACCGGCGCGGATCTGCCGCACCAGCGGCAGCTGGGGACGCTGCCACGGCTCTCCGCCTGCAGCGGTCCGGCGCAGTGCCGACAGCGGGCCGCCCGGCGACACGAGGCACAGACGAGCACCGGCGAATATCCCGGCCGGGCGACCTGCACGAGCACCGGCGAGCTCTCGAGGGCGGTGCGCGCGGCCGCGAACGCCCCCGACGAGATGCGCGCGGGCGCGGCATCCCCCTGCGTGGCGCTCAGCACGATGCGGGGTGTGGGACGCCGGTGCGCGGCCACCTCGCGCACCCAGCCGATCTCGACGAGGCGCTGCACATCGGTCGTGCGCGTGTGGCCCGCGAACACCAGGGCGACCTGCTCGAGTCCCTGGCGCACCAGCGCCGCGTCACGCGCGTGCACGTAGGGGGCGAGGGGTTCGCTGAGGAGAGGATCGCCGTCGTCCCAGAGCGCGATCAGACCGAGCCGGTGGACGGGTGCATAGATGGCGGAACGGTTGCCGAGCACCACGACGGGACGCTCCTCGACCGTGCGCAGGAAGTCCCGGTAGCGCTCGCCGGCGGGTCGGTCGGAATGGTCGCTCACGACGGCATCGGCGGGCAGCAGCCCGGCCAGTGCGCGTGCCAGCTGTTCCAGGTCGCGGTGGTCAGGCACGACCAGCACCGCACTGCGCCCCTCGGCCAGCGTGAGTGCGGCGGCCGCGGCGAAGAGCGCAGCCCACGCCGCCGTCGACGCTCCCGAGAAGGCGCGCTCGGCGCGGGGCGGCGCGTCGATCGCGAGCCGGGAGCCCTCACCCACCGCCTCCGCCAGGCCGGGAAAGCCGGCCAGCGCCCGCCTGGCCCAGTCCTGCGCCTCCGGTGCGACGACGGGCTCCGGCGCGCTCTCGCGCGCGAGCCACGTCTTCTCGACGCGCACCAGGCGGCGGGGGATCGCGAGGCGCAGGATGTCGGCGGCCGATCCCGCCGCCCGGTCGGCCGTCCTGCGCGCCAGCTCGTAGAGGTGGGGCGGCACGATGCGCGCCGCCGACACGACGGCGTCGATCTCGGAGAGCGGGCGGTCCGGGTCGACCGCCTCCCCGATCTCGATCACGAACGCGTCGATGATGCGTCCCGCGGTGCGAAGCGGCACGCGAATGCGGATGCCGGGCTCGACCTGGTCCGCCAGCGACGGCGGGATGGCGTAGTCGAGCAGGCGGTCAAGCTGCGGCAGCGGCGAGTCCAGGAGCACCCGGGCCACGGGGCGCCCACTCACGTCAGAGCCCGGCTGCGGCCCGCAGCTCCTCGACGCGGTCGGTGCGCTCCCACGTGAAATCGGGCAGCTCGCGCCCGAAGTGTCCGTAGGCCGCGGTCTGCGCGTAGATGGGGCGAAGCAGGTCGAGCCGCTCGATGATGGCCGTGGGACGAAGATCGAACACGTCCGTGATGGCGCGCGTCAGCACGGCATCCGACACCCGTCCCGTGCCGAACGTCTCGACGTACACCCCGACGGGTCGGGCCTTGCCGATCGCGTAGGCGACCTGCACCTCGAGCCGCTCGGCGAGCCCCGCCGCGACGGCGTTCTTGGCGACCCAGCGCATGGCGTAGGCGGCGGAGCGATCCACCTTGGAGGGGTCCTTGCCGCTGAACGCGCCCCCGCCGTGACGTGCCGCGCCGCCGTAGGTGTCGATGATGATCTTGCGGCCGGTGAGGCCCGCGTCGCCCTTCGGGCCGCCGATGAGGAACGGCCCGGCGGGGTTGATGAAGTACTGCACGTCGGGCAGGTCCAGGCCCGTGTCGGCGAGGATGGGGTCGATGACCTCGGTGCGCACCCGCGCGCGCAGCTCCTCCTGGGAGATGTCGGGATGGTGCTGGGTCGAGAGCACCACGGATTCGACGGTGCGCGGGGTGTGCCCCTCGAAGCCGAGGGTGACCTGCGTCTTGCCGTCGGGTCGGAGGAACGGCAGGCGACCGTCGCGGCGCACTGCGGCCAGCCGCTCCGCGATGCGGTGCGCCGTCCAGCTGGCCATCGGCATCAGCTGCGGCGTCTCGGTCGTCGCGAATCCGAACATGATGCCCTGGTCGCCGGCGCCCTGTTCGTCGTGCGGGTCGAGCGAACGCTGCTCCCGCTGCTCGAACGCCTTGTTCACTCCCGAGGCGATATCGGAGGATTGCGCGCCGATCGACACGCTCACCCCGCAGGAGTCGCCGTCGAAACCGGTTTCGCTCGAGGTGTAGCCGATCCGGTTGACGACGTCGCGCACGATCGCCGGGATCTCGACGTACGCCGCTGTCGAGACCTCGCCCGCGACGTGCACCAGGCCGGTGGTCACGAGGGTCTCGACGGCGACGCGACCCCGGGGATCCTCCGTCAGGATGGCGTCGAGGATGCTGTCGGAGATCTGGTCGCAGATCTTGTCCGGGTGCCCCTCCGTGACCGACTCCGAAGTGAAGAGGCGAAGATCGCTCACAGGATCAGGAGGTGCGCAGGCGCAGCTTGTCTTCGGCGATCTCGTGCAACGCGATCGTCAGCGGCTTGTCCTCCACGGAGGAGTCCACCAGCGGCCCGACGTTGTCGAAGAGATTGCCCTCGTGCAGGTCCGAGTAGTAGTCGTTGATCTGGCGCGCGCGGCGGGCGGCGTAGATGACCAGCTGGTACTTCGAGAGCGCGCCGCCCTCGGAGTCGGTCTTGTGCAGAAGGGTCTCGATGGGGGGCTCGATGATGCCCTGATTCGTTCCGGCCACGGCGGATCCTCTCGATAGAAGCAATGCGGCAGCGGGTCGACGCCGAAACAGCATCGACCCGCGCGGTCATGAACGCGCGGGTGCCTGCACCAAGTCTACGACCTCGCGCGCGGCGGCGGCGACGTCGGCGTTCACGACGCGGTGGTCGAACTCGCTCTTCGCCGCCAGTTCGCGCTTGGCCGTCTGCAGCCGGAGCGCCCGCTCCGCGGGTCCCTCGGTGCCGCGACCCACGAGACGCTCCACCAGTTCGTCCCAGCTCGGCGGCAGCAGGAAGACCAGCATGGCCGAAGGATCCGCCGCGCGCACCTGGCGGGCCCCCTGCAGATCGATCTCGAGCAGCACGCTGCGTCCCTCCGCGAGGGCGCGCTCGATCGGCGCCCGTGGGGTGCCGTACCGGTGGCTGTTGTGCACGGTGGCGTGCTCGAGCAACTCGCCCTCCGCGATCATCCGGTCGAAGCGGTCGTCGTCGACGAAGTAGTAGTGCTCCCCGTCGATCTCACCGCGTCGTGGCGGGCGCGTCGTCGCCGACACCGACAGGAGCATCTCCGGATGGTGCCGCGCGATGTGCGTGGCCACCGTCCCCTTGCCCACTGCCGTCGGCCCCGCCAGCACGACCAGACGGCTCCGGCCCGGACGCGGTTCGGGCTCCGGCATCCGTTCGTCGAGGAACGCGAGAAGGTCGCGGCGCTGCCGCAGGCCCAGACCGCCGAGCCGCTTCACGGGCGAGATGCTCAGGTGCTCGAGGATGCGATCGCGCTTGCCTGCCCCGATCGCGGGGATGCTGGTCAGGAAATCCGGCACGCGCATGGCGCCCGCCGCCGACTCGGGGTGTGCCCAGGCGCGGCGGAGCAGTTCCTGCGGCGCGATGACCCGCGTGGCGACATCCCGCTTGAGCGCGGCCCGTTCGCGGCGTGCTGCCACGGCCCGCTCGGATGCCGCGCGCCGATCCACCTCCGGGGGGCGCGAGGCCGAAGCGTCGCGCTCGGTCTCGCTCCGCTCAGCCACGACGGCCTCCCGCTCTGCGGCACGCGTCGTCGATCGCGTCGACGATCCCCTCCGGCCCGGCCACCAGGATGCTGCGGCTCTCGCTCACGAGCGCCGCGGGTGCGAAAGCTCCGAGGATGCGGTCGACGTCCTCTGCCCGGGCACCCTGGTGACCGAATCCGGGAGCGAGGACCGGCGTCACCGGTTCGCCGACGTCGGCGAGGCCGGCGGCGTCGCGGTCGACCGTCGCCCCGATGACCAGTCCCACGCTCCCCCATTCCCCCCGCGGCGTGCTGCCCGCGTTGAACGCCGTCACCTCGTGCGCGACCCGCGCCGCAACGGTCTGCGGCGGCGCGACGGCATCCGCCGCCACGCGGGCCTGCTGCACGGCAGTCGCCTCCGGGTTGCTGGTGGCCGCGAGAACGAACGCGCCCTTGCCATGGCTCACGGCGACCTCCAACGAGTCGCGCAGCGCACCGACGCCGAGGTAGGGGTTCAGCGTCAGCGCATCCACCTCGAGCGGTGAGCCCGGCGCGAACCAGCCCCGCGCGTAGGCCGACATGGTCGATCCGATGTCGCCCCGCTTGGCATCGGCGAGCACGAGCAGACCCGCCTCGCGGGCAGCGGCGAGCACGTCCTCGAGCGCCGAGAACCCCGCCGAGCCGAAGCGCTCGTAGAACGCCACCTGAGGCTTGACCACCGCGACCCGGCCCGCGCAGGCCGACACGACCCGCAGGCCGAATTCCCGGGCCGACGCGGCCGACACGCTCATGTCCCACCGCGTCAGCAGGGCCTCGTGCGGGTCGATGCCGACACACAGCCTCCCGCGTTCTCCGATGGCGGCGCGCAGGCGGGCACCGAACGCGACGGGGTCGTTCGTCATGCCCGGGCCGCCCGATCGGCGGCATACTCCTGCAGGCTGCGCACGTCGAACCCCGCGCGCACGGCATCCATCGCCGTCACGGCGGCGCCGAGGACGGCGATCGTCGTGAAAAGGGCACGGTCCGCCGCGACGGCAGCGGCGCGGATCTCGTAGCCGTCCGCCCGGGCCGAGCCACCGCTCGGCGTGTTCACGACGATGTCGATCCGGCCCTGGTTGATCAGGTCGACCACGTTCGGCGCCCCGGTGCCCTGGGTCTCGCTGTACTTGGCGACCACCTCGACGTCGATGCCGTTGCGCGCGAGGATCTCGGCGGTGCCCTCGGTGGCGACGATGTCGAAGCCCAGCTGCCGCAGCCGGTGGGCGGGCAGGATGACGGCGCGCTTGTCGGAATCGGCCACCGAGAGGAAGACCGTTCCCGAGAGCGGCATGCCTCCGTAGGCGGCTTGCTGGCTCTTCGCGAACGCGGTCGGGAAATCGCGGTCGATACCCATCACCTCGCCGGTGGAGCGCATCTCGGGACCGAGCACGGAGTCGACGATGTGCCCCTCCTTGGTGCGGAACCGTTTGAACGGCAGCACCGCCTCCTTCACCGAGACGGGGGAATCCAGCGGCACGCGTGATCCGTCCTGCTCAGGGAGCAGGCCCTCGGCCTTCAGCTCGGCGATGGTGGAGCCCGACATGATGCGCGAGGCCGCCTTCGCCAACGGGATGCCGAGGGCCTTCGACACGAACGGCACGGTCCGGCTCGCACGAGGGTTGGCCTCGATCACGTAGAGCACGCCCGCGCTGATGGCGAACTGCACGTTCAGCAATCCCCGCACGCCGACACCGGCGGCGATGCCGTGGGTCGCCTCGCGCACGCGGTCGACCTCGGTGCGTCCGAGCGAGATCGGCGGGAGCGTGCAGCTCGAGTCGCCCGAGTGGATGCCCGCCTCCTCGATGTGCTCCATGACGCCGCCGATGTAGAGCTCCTCGCCGTCGTAGAGCGCGTCGACGTCGACCTCGATCGCGTCGTCGAGGAACCGGTCGACGAGCAGCGGCAGGCCCGGGCCGATGATCGCCTCGTCGGCGATGCGCACGAAGTAGTCGCGCAGGCTGTCGGTGTCGTAGACGATCTCCATGCCGCGGCCGCCGAGAACGAAGCTCGGACGTACGAGAACGGGGTAGCCGATGTCCTCCGCCACCGCGACGGCGCCGTCGACGTCGAACGCGGTGCCGTGGCGCGGGGCGACCAGGCCGGCGGCATCCAGGATCCCGCTGAACAGCCCCCGCTCCTCCGCGAGGTCGATCGCCGCGGGCGACGTGCCGAGGATGCGGTATCCGGCGCTCTCGATGCCCTTCGCGAGCCCGAGCGGGGTCTGCCCGCCGAGCTGGCACACCACCCCGAGGATCTCGCCCGATGCCGCCTCGGCATCCAGCACCTCGAGCACGTCCTCGAGGGTGAGCGGCTCGAAGTAGAGGCGGTCCGAGGTGTCGTAGTCCGTCGAGACCGTCTCGGGATTGCAGTTGACCATGACGGTCTCGAATCCCGCGTCCGAGAGGGCGAAGCACGCGTGCACGCACGAGTAGTCGAACTCCACGCCCTGGCCGATGCGGTTCGGTCCAGAGCCGATGATGACGACCTTGGTGCGCTCCGAGGGCTCCACCTCGGTCTCGGTGTCGTAGCTCGAGTAGTGGTAGGGCGTCAGGGCCGGGAACTCCCCCGCGCACGTGTCGACGGTCTTGAAGACGGGTCGCATGCCGAACCCGCGACGGATGCCGCGCACGTCCTCCTCGGACAGATCCCGCAGCTGCGCGATCTGCACATCCGAGAAGCCGTGCTCCTTCGCGATCCGCAGCGTGGCGGCATCCAGCTCGGCGGCCTCGCGCACGTACTCGGCAACCTCGTTGATCAGCGCGATCTGGTCGAGGAACCAGGGGTCGATCGCGGTGGCCTCGAACGCCTCCGCGATGCTCGCGCCCTTGCGCATGGCCTGCTGCAGCACGACGATCCGGCCGTCGGTCGGCGTTCTCGAGATCTCGAGCAGCTCCGCCGCCGAGCGCGGCTCGTCTCCCCAGTGGAAGCTCGAGCCGCGCTTCTCGAGCGAGCGCAGCGCCTTCTGCAGGGCGGTCGAATAGTTGCGGCCGATGGCCATCGCCTCGCCGACGGACTTCATGGTCGTGGTGAGCGTCTTGTCGGCGGCGGGGAACTTCTCGAAGGCGAAGCGCGGCACCTTGACCACGACGTAGTCCAGGGTCGGCTCGAAGCTCGCCGGCGTCACCTTCGTGATGTCGTTGGGGATCTCGTCGAGGCGGTAGCCGATCGCGAGCTTGGCGGCGATCTTAGCGATCGGGAACCCCGTCGCCTTCGACGCCAGGGCCGACGAGCGCGACACCCGGGGGTTCATCTCGATGACGATGATGCGGCCCGTCGCGGGGTCGACGGCGAACTGGATGTTGCAGCCGCCCGTGTCGACGCCGACGGCCCGGATGATGTCGATGCCGATGTCGCGCATCTTCTGGTACTCGCGGTCGGTCAGCGTCAGCGCGGGCGCGACCGTGATCGAGTCCCCCGTGTGCACGCCGACGGGGTCGACGTTCTCGATCGAGCAGACGACGACCGTGTTGTCGGCGTTGTCGCGCATCAGCTCGAGCTCGTACTCCTTCCATCCGAGGATCGACTCTTCGAGAAGCACCTCGTGCGTGGGCGAATCGTGCAGACCGGCCTCGGCCATGCGACGCAGGTCCGACTCGTCGTACGCGAACCCGGAGCCGAGTCCGCCCATCGTGTAGCTCGGACGCAGGACGAGCGGGTAGCCGAGCTCCTCGGCGCCCGCGAGCACCTCGTCCATCGACCGGCAGATGCGGCTGTCCGCGACATCCGCCCCCGAGTCGATCACGAGCTGCTTGAAGATCTGCCGGTCCTCGCCCTTCTCGATCGACGCGATGTTCGCGCCGATCAGCTCGACGTCGTACTTCGTCAGCACCCCGGCCTTGTCGAGCGCGATCGCGGCGTTGAGCGCGGTCTGCCCGCCGAGGGTGGGCAGGATCGCGTCGGGGCGCTCCTTGGCGATGATCGTCTCGATGACGTCGGCGCTGATCGGCTCGATGTACGTGGCATCGGCGAAGTCGGGGTCGGTCATGATCGTCGCGGGGTTGGAGTTGACCAGGATGACCCGGACCCCTTCCTCGCGCAGCACGCGGCACGCCTGGGTGCCGGAGTAGTCGAACTCGCAGGCCTGGCCGATCACGATCGGGCCGGACCCGATGACGAGAACGCTCTTGATGTCGTCGCGCTTGGGCATTACTCGGCGTCCTTCTTGCTGTCGAGGTGGGTGACGACCATGTCGCGGAACCGGTCGAAGAGATAGTTGGCGTCGTGCGGGCCGGCCGCGGCCTCGGGGTGGTACTGCACGCTGAAGGCGGGGATGTCCAGGGCGCGGAGGCCCTCGACGACGCGGTCGTTGAGTCCGACGTGGCTCACCTCCACGCGGCCGAAGCCGGCGGGGCTGTCGAAGACGCCCTCGAGCGGAGCCTCGACGGCGAAGCCGTGATTGTGCGCCGTGATCTCGACGCGCCCGGTCGATTTGTCGAGCACGGGCTGGTTGATGCCCCGGTGCCCGAACGGCAGCTTGTAGGTGCCCAGGCCGAGGGCGCGCCCGAGCAGCTGGTTTCCGAAGCAGATGCCGAAGAAGGGCAGCCCCTCGCTCAGCACGCTGCGCAGCAGTTCGACGTGGTCGACCGAGGCGGCGGGGTCGCCCGGGCCGTTGGAATAGAAGACGGCGACGGGGTCGACCGCGCGGATGTCGTCGATCGTGGCCGTCTGCGGCAGCACGTGGACCTCGAAGCCGCGGTCGGCGAGATTCACGATCGTCGCCTGCTTGATGCCGAGATCGATGATCACGACTCGCCCGAGCAGTGTGCCGCGCGCCGGTGTGACCTGGGAGCTCTCCAGCGACACGGATGCCGACAGGTTCTGCCCCGACATCTGCGGCGCCTGGCGGACGAGGGCGTCCTGCTCGGCGTCGTCCAGGGCGGCGGCCTCTCCCGAGAACACGCCGCCGCGCATGCTGCCGGCCGAACGGATGTGGCGGGTGACCGCGCGTGTGTCGATCCCGCTGATGCCGACGATGCCGTCTTCGGCCAGCGCCTCGTCGAGCGATGCGTCGGCGCGCCAGTTCGACACGACGCGGGAGGGGTCGCGCACGATGTACCCGGCCACCCAGATGCGGCGGGACTCGATGTCCTCCTCATTCACGCCCGTGTTGCCGATGTGCGGGGCCGTCTGCAGCACGATCTGACCGGCGTAGGACGGATCGGTGAGGGTCTCCTGGTAGCCGGTCATGCCGGTGGCGAAGACGACCTCGCCGAGGGTGGTCCCGCGGGCGCCGTAGGCACGACCGCGGTAGCGGGTGCCGTCCTCGAGCACGAGAACGGCCGGGTCGGGGGTGAAGGAGCTCATGGGTCGGTTCCCGTCGACGTGGTGGTGGGGAGGATTCGGGTGATGGCGGCGACCAGGTCATCGGGTGCCGCGCCCTGCAGCCGCAGGTAGGAGTCGGCCGTCGTCGTGTCGTCCACGCGCCAGGCGATCACGACCAGGCCGTCGCGCTCGACAACGCGGTCGATGGTCCAGGTGGCACGACCGACCCCGATCAGACGGTCCGCGGGGAGGAACACATCCGGCTCGCCGGCCAGATCGAGCAGCACGCCCGCCGGCGCGACCGCGATGCGGGCCCGCGCCCGATAGGCGAGATGTCGCATCGCGAGGCGATCCAGTGGTGCGTCGTGCCGCGTCGTGGCGACGTAGAGCCCCTCCGCCTCGGCGAAGTGCTCGAGCCCGGCAGGCACCTCGGTGGGGGCGGCGAGCGTGGCGTCGCGACGCCGGCGGCGCCACCAGCCGAAGGCCATCAGGGCGAGCAGCACGATCGCGACGCCGACCATGACGGCCAGGGCGCCCTCGCGGCTCACTCGCCGACCTCGACGATCTCGCCCGCAGCGAGCGTCGGCACCCCGCGGTGGATCGTCCACTCGACGCGGCCCGGCAGCTCGCGACCCAGGTAGGGCGAGTTCTTGCTGCGGCCGCGCAGGTCTGCCGTCGTGAACTCGCCGGAGGGCTCCGGATCGTACAGCGTGATCTCGGCGGCGGAGCCGGCGGCCAGCGGCATTCCGTGGCCGTCCAGCTGTCCGATGCGCGCCGGCGCCGTCGACATGACCCGCGCCATGTCGCCCCAGTCCAGTGCACCGGTGGCGACCATCGCGGCGTGCACGACCCGCAGCGCACTCTCGAGCCCCACCATGCCGTTCGCCGCGGCCGGCCACTCGCACGCCTTGTGCTCGGCGGGATGCGGGGCATGATCGGTCGCGACGATGTCGATGGTGCCGTCGGCCAGTCCCTCACGCACAGCCCGTACGTCCTCTTCGCGGCGCAGCGGCGGATTCACCTTGTAGCGGGCGTCGTAACCGCGTGCCAGCTCGTCCGTCAGGAGCAGGTGGTGGGGGGTGACCTCGGCGGTCACGCGGATGCCGCGCTTCTTGGCCCAGCGGATGATGTCGACCGAGCCCGCGGTCGAGAGGTGGCACACGTGCAGACGCGACCCGACGTGCTCGGCCAGCAGCACGTCGCGGGCGATGATGGACTCCTCCGCCACGGCGGGCCACCCGGTCAGACCGAGCTCGGCCGACACGGTTCCCTCGTTCATCTGGGCGCCCTCGGTCAGGCGCGGATCCTGCGCGTGCTGCGCGACGACTCCGTCGAAGGCCTTCACGTACTCGAGGGCGCGCCGCATGATCAGGGGGTCGTGCACGCAGAACCCGTCGTCACTGAACACCCGCACCCGCGCCCGGGACTGCGCCATCGCGCCCAGCTCGGCGAGCCGGGTGCCCTTCTGCCCCACCGTGACGGCGCCGATCGGCTGCACGGTGGCGTAACCGGCGGCCTCGCCGAGCGCGAGCTCCTGCTCCACGACGCCCGCCGTGTCGGCGACCGGCGACGTGTTCGGCATCGCGAAGACGGCGGTGAAGCCTCCGGCAGCGGCCGCGCGGGTGCCCGTGCGAATCGTCTCGGACGCCTCGTAGCCGGGCTCGCGCAGGTGCGTGTGCAGGTCGACCAGCCCGGGCAGGGCGATGAGTCCGTCGGCGTCGATGCGACGCACTCCCGCAGGGGAGCGCACCGTGCCCATCTCGATGATGCGCCCGTCGTCGACCAGGATGTCGGCGCGCTCGCCGCCGTCGATGCGGGCCCCGGTGATCAGCAGTGTCTCGCTCATCGCTCTCCCCCTCCCGCGCGTGCGGGGTCGTCGCCCGTCGTCTCTCCGGCCAGAAGCAGATAGAGCACCGCCATGCGCACCGACACGCCGTTGGTCACCTGCTCGAGTACGGTGGCGCGCGGCGAGTCCGCGGCATCTGCCGAAATCTCCAGGCCCCGGTTCATCGGCCCCGGGTGCAACACCATGCTATCGGCGGGCAGCGCGCCCAGGCGTGCGGCATCCAGCCCCCAGCGGCGGGCGTACTCCCGCTCCGTCGGAAAGTAGGCGGCATTCATCCGCTCGAGCTGGATGCGCAGCATCATGACCGCGTCGGGAGCCGCGGCTATCGCCTCGTCGAGGTCGAACGTCACCCGCACGGGCCAGGCGGTGACGTCCTGCGGGATCAGGGTGGGCGGCGCCACGAGCGTGACCTCCGCCCCCAGAGTGTGCAGCAGCCACACGTTCGAGCGCGCGACGCGCGAATGCAGCACGTCGCCGACGATGACCACGCGCAGGCCGGCGAGGTCGCGTCCCCGGCTGGCGTCGCCGAACCGGCGCTTGCGCATCGTGAACGCGTCGAGAAGAGCCTGGGTGGGGTGCTCGTGCGTCCCGTCGCCGGCGTTGACGACACCGGCGGTGATCCACCCGCTCGTCGCGAGCGTGCGCGGGGCACCGGATCCACCGTGCCGCATCACCACGGCATCCGCCCCGAGGGCCTGCAGCGTCTGCGCCGTGTCCTGCAGGCTCTCGCCCTTGGACACGCTCGATCCCTTCGCCGCGAAGTTGATCACGTCGGCGGAGAGCCGCTTGGCTGCCGCCTCGAACGAGATGCGGGTGCGCGTGGAGTCCTCGAAGAACAGGTTCACCACGGTCTTGCCGCGCAGGGTCGGCAGCTTCTTCACTTCGCGCCGCTGCGTGTCGGCCATGTCCTCGGCCACGTCGAGGATGCGGATCGCCGCGTCGCGAGTGAGGGTCTTCGTGTCGAGAAGGTGTCTCATGATCCGATCGTGACCTCGTCGACGCCGTCGGTCTCGGACAGGCGCACGTTCACTCGCTCGTCGCGCGCGCTCGGGAGGTTCTTCCCGACGAAGTCGGGCCGGATCGGCACCTCGCGATGGCCGCGGTCGATCAGGGCGGCCAGCCGCACGATCGCGGGGCGTCCGTTGTCCTTGATGGCATCGAGGGCGGCCCGGATGCTGCGGCCGGAGTACAGAACGTCGTCGACCAGCACCACGACCTTGCCGTCGATCCCCCCTTCGGGGATGACCGTGGGCTGGGGCGTGCGCGTGGGATGCCGCGACAGATCGTCGCGATACATCGTCACATCGAGCGCACCCACCGGCACGTCCTGTCCCGAGAAGCGGGCGACGAGATGTCCGATGCGACTCGCGAGGGTCACCCCGCGCGTCGGGATCCCCAGCAGCACCAGATCGGCGGCGCCTCGATTGGACTCGAGGATCTCGTGCGCGATCCGAGTCAGCGCTCGATCGATGTCGGCATCGTGCAGCACGGTTCGCGTGCTCATCGGGTGCCCCCTTCTCCGCCTCACAGGACGGTGTTAAAGGTTGCTTTTCGTGCTACCAGCCTAGCGTCTCGCTCAGACCGCCGCGCCCGCCTCGCGGTGCAGCGCGTCTTCGAACTGATGCGCGCGGATCGGGTGGCCCTGCGTGGTCAGACAGCGGCCGGACGCGAGGTCCCATTTCCAGTCGTGCAGGCTGCAGGTGAGCACGCCGCCCTCGATCTTCGCCGTCTTCGACAGGTCCGCACGCAGGTGCGGGCAGCGTCGCTGCACGACCCACTCCCCCAGCTCGACGTCCTCCGAGACGTCCGACTGCTCGGCGTACCAGTTCTCGACGTACTCGATGCGGTCCCGCGAGAGGCACTTGAAGAACGTGTAGATGAACTCGTTGAACTTGCCGATCCGGCCCGCCTGAAACTGCATCGAGAGGAAGATCGAGTTCGACCAGTCGATCTCGTGGTCGCGGATGTTGGTCGAGACGAGGTCGGCGGGAATCGTGAACCAATACGCGGTCTCTTCACCCGCGTACTCGCGCACCTTCGCCTTGGGGAAGTCGATGCACAGGTCCAGCTCGCCGATGGTCATGCGCACGGGTCCGCCGACGCCGGTGCGGAAGATCCGGCCACGTCGCAGCAGGGGCTCCCACCAGGCCTTGAGCTCGGCGAGCATCTGCTCCGGCGGCAGGATCGCTGCGCGCGAGTCCTCCTCGGCGCGGATCTCCTCCTGCCGGCCGTCGCGCTGCTCGGCCAGATAGCTCCACTTGTCGGTGAAGATGCGCTCGATCTCGGCGTCGTCGAAAAGGGTCTGCACCACCTCGATGTCGCCACCGTGCACGTCGACCTGCGTGCCCGGCAGAAAGAGGTGCCCCTTCTGCTCGGGTCGCTCCTGCGCGAGGTGCTCGAGGAACTGCCGCTGATCGGTGAAGATCGAGTCGTCCTCCTGCCCGAGGCCGTTGTAGCGGAACAGCTCCTCGCGCAGGAACATCGGCGGCCCCGCCATCGGGAACACGTGCTCCGCGTCGACCTTCTCGATGTAGTACATGGCGCGCTTGTTCTGCGCGTCGCGCTTGAGCCGCGCGAAGTTCTGTTTGGCGTCCAGCGGCAGGTCGTAGACCATCGGCCACCAGATCGCGCCCGAGACCTGGGTGAAGTACGCGTCGGGCTTGCTGAACGACAGCAGCTTCTCGAGGTCGAGGGGGTGCGAGTCGTTCTGGTTCAGGATGCTGGCGGTGCCGTCGTCGACGCTCAGGGAGGAGTCGCCGATCGGGCCGTCACTGGGCGCCCGCAGGGGCGTCACCATGAGCTTCAGCGGCCCGTACTCCAGCGTCTCGCCCGCGTGGGTGTAGACGATGTTCTCGTAGCCGAGCGAGCGCAGGTCGCTCTCGAGGTCGTCCGTCGGGTAATCGGGCAGGAGGACGGCGATGTCCTTGCGCACGTAGCGTTCGAGCAGAGCCGGGTCGAAGTGGTCGCGGTGACGGTGCGAGACATAGAGGAAGTCGGCGGCGCCGAAGCGCTCCCAGTCCAGCCCGCGGTTGTCGGGGAACGGGAACCACGATCCGAAGAAGCTCGGCCCGATGACGGGGTCGCAGAGGATCGATCCCCCGGCCGTCTCGATGAACATTCCGGCGTGTCCGAGGCCCGTGATCCGCATGGCTTCCTCCCGTGTCTACCAGCCCCCGAGTCTACGTCGCGCCCGCTGGGGGCTCGCCGGGTGCGGCCGTGACAAAGCGCACCCGCTCGCGCGGGCGCTCCCTCAGCCGTCGCGCCCGATGCGCGCGAGCACGCCGTGGATGAAGGAGCCGGACTCGTCGGTCGAGTACTCCTTGGCCAGTTCGACCGCCTCGTCGATCGCCACCGCGGTGGGGATCTCGTCGTTGTGCAGCATCTCCCAGACGGCGATGCGCAGCACCGCACGATCGACCGCCGGCATCCGCTCGAGTCGCCAGTCCCGGCTGTGGGTCGTGATCGCCTCGTCGAGCTCGGGCCGATGATCGATCACGCCGTCGACGATCTCGCGCGCGTACAGCCACGAGGCCTCCCGTGCGGGCTCGCTGGCGGCGCGCCGGGCCTCGGCGGCCAGGACGAGAGCGGGCTCCTCCCCGCGCACGTCCGCCTGGAAAAGGATGTCGAGGGCGCGCTTGCGCGCCTTGCTGCGGGCGCTCACGCGCTCAGTTCACGCGGCCGAGGTAGTCGCCCGTGCGCGTGTCGACCTTCACCTTCGTGCCGGTGTCGACGAACAGCGGCACCTGGATCTCGTACCCGGTCTCGACGGTCGCGGCCTTGGTCCCCGCAGAGGAGCGGTCCCCCTGCAGGCCCGGCTCGGTGTACGTGATCTCGAGCACGACGGATGCCGGCAGATCGAGGTAGAGCGGATTGCCGTCATGCAGCGCGATGGTGATCTGCTGGTTCTCGAGCAGGAAGTTCTTCGCGTCGCCCACGACGGCGGCCGGCACCTGCAGCTGGTCGTAGTCGGCCATGTCCATGAAGACGTAGCTGTCGCCGTCGCTGTACAGGTAGGTGAAGTCACGGCGATCGACGTTCTCGATCTCGACCTTCGCTCCGGCGTTGTAGGTCTTGTCGACGACCTTGCCCGTGAGCACGTTCTTGAGCTTGGTGCGGACGAACGCGCCGCCCTTGCCCGGCTTGACGTGCTGGAACTCCACGACGTTCCAGAGCTGTCCGTCGAGGTTCAGGACGACGCCGTTCTTGATGTCTGCGGTGGATGCCATGCGTGAAACGGTTCCGATCGTGTGGGAGGGCGGGCCGGTTGCGGCCCGACGCTCGATTCTATGGGACGCGGGTCAGCTCCGCTGGCCCGCCTCCGTCGCGGTGATCCCTGCGACGAGGCGGTGGACGGCGAGGGCGTAGCCCGCGACACCCTCGCCGATGACGTGGACCACCGCGACATCCGCGACGTAGGAATGGTGGCGGAAGCTCTCTCGCGCGCGCACGTCCGAGATGTGCACCTCGGCCGTGGGCAGCGCGACGCCGCTCAGCGCGTCGCGCAGGACGATGGAGGTGTGGGTCAGCCCGCCGGGGTTGATCACGATGCCGGCGCAGTCCTGGCGCGCGGCGTGGATGGCGTCGATGAGAACACCCTCGTGGTTGCTCTGCAGCGCCCGCACGTCGTAGCCGTGTTCCGCTGCGGCCTCCACCGTGCGCCGCTCGACGTCGGCGAGCGTCTCGGTGCCGTAGATACCGGGCTCGCGCGTGCCGAGCAGGTTGAGGTTCGGCCCGTTCACCAGCAGCAGGCGGCGCGGCGTGCTCATTGCGCGACCTCCTGGTAGGCGGCGAAGAGCAGCGACTCGTCCGGGGCCTGCAGCACCGTGGGCTTCGCGATGTCGTCGAGCACGATGAAGCGCAGCATGCCGGCGCGGCTCTTCTTGTCGCGCTGCATCGTCCCGAGCAGCTGCGGCCACGCACCGGGACGATAGGAGGTGGGCAGTCCCAGCAGCTCCAGCACGTGGCGGTGCCGTGCGGCGACGGCATCCGGCAGCCGGCCGGCCAGGCGCGAGAGCTCGGCGGCGAAGAGCATGCCGACCGAGATGGCCGCCCCGTGCCGCCAGCGGTAGCGTTCGGCGTGTTCGATGGCGTGTCCCAGGGTGTGCCCGTAGTTGAGCACCTCGCGCAGGCCTGCTTCGCGGAAGTCCTCACCCACGACTCGCGCCTTCATCTGGATGGCCAGTTCCACGCTCCGGCGGAACTCGGGCGTCGCGGGATCGACCGCGCGCTCCGGGTCCGCCTCGATCGTGTCGAGGATCTCGGGGTACCAGATGAAGCCCGCCTTGACGACCTCGGCGAAGCCGGCGACCGCCTCGTTCCGGCCGAGGCTCGCGAGCGTGTCGAGGTCGCAGACGACGGCGTGCGGCGCCCAGAATGCACCGACGAGGTTCTTACCCTCGGCCGTGTTGACGCCCGTCTTTCCCCCGACGGCGGCATCCACCATCCCCAGCACGGTGGTGGGCACCTGCACGACCTGCACGCCGCGCAGCCAGGTGGCGGCGACGAAGCCGGCCAGATCCGTCACAGCTCCGCCCCCGAAGCCGACGACGGCATCGGTGCGGGTGAAGTCCGCCTGCCCCATGACCTGCCAGCAGAACGCGGCGACCTCGATGCGCTTGCCCTGCTCCGCATCGGGGATCTCGGCGAGCAGCACCTCGCGCGTGCCGTCGGCCTGCATCCGCTCGCGCAGCTCGGCCGCCTGCGCCGCGAGGGTGGGAGGGTGCACGACGAGCACCTTGCGCACGTCGGGCGCCAGCGATGCCGCCACGCGGTCGAGGATGCCGCGTCCGACGGCGATCCGGTAGCCCGCGTCCCCGCTGACCTCGATCTCGGTCACGTCCGTCATGATGTGCTCCTCACCCAGTCCAGGATCCGGTCCGCGACGCCGGAGATCGGGCCACGGGATGTGTCGAAGGTGGCGTCCGCCACCTCGTCGTAGAACGGGCGGCGCTCGTCGAAGATGCGCTGCCAGCGCGCCATCGGGTCCTCGCCCGCGATGAGCGGGCGGTCCCCGCCGCCGATGCGCCGCGCCACCGCTTCGGGCGTGACCGTGAGAAGGACGACCCGGTGCGGCGCCAGCTCGCTCCGCGTGCGGGCATCCAGCACGGCACCGCCCCCCAGCGAGACGACACCGCCCCCCGCGAGCGCCTCGACGACCGCCGCGCGCTCCCATTCCCGAAAGCGCGGCTCACCGTGCTCGGCGAAGATGCGCGGGATGGGGCCGTGGCGCGCGATGATCAGCTTGTCCGTGTCGACGAATCCCACGCCCAGTGCCCGCGCGACGCGCTTTCCGACACTGGTCTTGCCCGCCCCCATCGGGCCGACGAAGACCGCCACCGGAACCGCGTCTGCCGTCATGCCTCGTCGTCGACGGTGCGCGAGTACGAGGCCGAGCGCAGCGTCTGCGGGATCGCCGCAAGGTACGCCTCGACGTTGCGACGCGTCTCTGCCACGCTGTCGCCGCCGAACTTCTCGAGCACGGCATCGACCAGGGTCACCGCGACCATCGCCTCGGCGACGACTCCGGATGCCGGGACCGCGCACACGTCGGAGCGCTGATGGTGCGCCGCGGCCTGCTCCCCCGACGCGACGTCGATCGTGCGCAGGGCGTGCGGGACCGTCGCGATGGGCTTCATGCCCGCCCGCACGCGCAGCACCGTGCCCGTCGACATGCCACCCTCGGTGCCGCCGGCGCGGTCCGTGCCGCGGGTGATGCCCTCGGCCGCGGCGAACAGCTCGTCGTGAGCCGCCGACCCGCGTCGGCGAGTGGTCTCGAACCCGTCTCCGACCTCGACGCCCTTGATCGCCTGGATGCTCATCAGCGCCTGTGCGAGGCGCGCGTCGAGGCGGCGGTCCCAGTGCACGTGCGATCCGAGGCCCGGGGGCAGGCCGTATGCCAGCACCTCGACGATGCCGCCCAGGGTGTCGCCGTCCTTGCGGGCCGCATCGACTTCCTCCACCATGCGCGCCGACGTCGCGGGATCGAAGCAGCGCAGCGGATCCGCGTCGAGTGTCTCGACGTCGTCCGGCGCGGGCAGCGCCGCGCCCTCCGGGACCCGTACGGGACCGATCGAGAGCGTGTGGCTGACCAGCCCGATGCCGAGCTCGGCGAGGAATCCGCGCGCGATCGCACCGAGCGCCACCCGCGCCGCCGTCTCGCGCGCGCTCGCGCGCTCGAGCACCGGACGCGCCTCGTCGAACCCGTACTTCTGCATGCCCACCAGGTCGGCGTGCCCGGGGCGGGGACGCGTCAGCGGCGCGCCCCGGCCGCGGGAGCGGTCTGTCATCTCGACCGGTTCGGCGCTCATCACCTCGACCCACTTCGGCCACTCGGTGTTGCCGATCCGAATGGCGATCGGGCTGCCGAGACTCAGGCCGTGACGCACGCCGGACGAAAGCGTCAGCTCATCCTCCTCGAACTTCATGCGGGAGCCTCGCCCGTAGCCCAGGCGGCGGCGGGCCAGGTCGGCGCGGATGTCGTCGAGGGAGACCGGGACCCCGGAGGGCAGGCCCTCCATGATGGCGACCAGTTCGGGGCCGTGCGATTCGCCGGCCGTGAGCACGCGGAGCATTGCTCTAGTCTCCCATGAGCGCGGCGCGCATCGCCGCGACGACGCTGTCTTCGTCGGTGAGCACGGCCTCGACGTCGCCGGCGACGAAGAATCGCACCTGCAGCACCGCCTGGTGCAGCAGCATCCCGCGGCCTGAGCGCGCCGGAGCACCGGTGCTCTCCCAGGAGCGCGCGAGCGCCGAGGGCCACGGCGAGTACGCGGCGTCGAGGAGCATCCCCCCGCCATCGGCTGCGCGCGCGGCGACGTCCGACTCGAGCACGGTTCCGCCGGGCAGCGTCGCGATGGTCACCTCCGCCGGCACGGCCTCGTGCCCGTCCAGCTGGTGCACGACCACCTCGGTCCCGAGCCGCGCGCCGAGCAGCACCAGGGGCTCGGCGGCGGGTGGACGACGCGCCAGCACATCCACCCTTCTCGCACCGAGCTCGCCCAGCGCGACCAGCGCGGACGCCGCGGTCGCGCCGGCACCGATCAGGCGCCCCGTCTCGACACGGTCGATGCCCTCTTCCTGCATCGCGCGCACGAGTCCGCCCACGTCCGTGTTCACGCCACGCGGCTGCCCCCGGTCCGTCAGCAGCAGGGTGTTCACCGCACCGGTCAGTTCCGCCCGCCGGTCGCGCTGCACGACCGCCTCGAACGCGCGCTCTTTGAGGGGCATCGTCAAGGAGAGTCCGCGCCAGCGACCGTCCAGGCCCTCGAGCGCCCGGGGGAACCCCTCGACCGTCACCTCGCGTCTGTCGTAGGTCCACGGCAGCCCGAGCACCTCGTACGCGGCGGCGTGCAGCTGGGGCGATCGCGAGTGGGCGATCGGGCTCCCCCACACGGCGAGTGCCGCCGGCGCAGTGACGGAGCTCACCTCAGCATCCGGAGTCGGGGTTGTCGGCGCACCACTGCTGCCACTGCTCGACCGCGCGCTGGTGCTCGGCGTTCGTCTCGGTGAAGACCGTCTCGCCCGTATCGAGGTTGACGGTCACGAAGTACAGCCACGGCCCGTCCACCGGATTCATCGCCGCATCGATCGCGAGATCGCCCGGGTTGGCGATCGGTCCCACCGGCAGGCCGGGGTGCACATAGGTGTTCCAGGGGTTGTCGTCCTCGAGCGCCTCCGCCGTCGAGCTCACGGTGCCGTCGTGCATCTCGCCGTAGCCGTACTGAGCGGTCGAGTCCATCTGGAGCAGGCCGTTCGTCTCGACGTTGTCCGGCTCGAGACGGTTCTGGATCACCCGCGAGACGCGATAGAAGTCATCTTCGAACCGCGCCTCGCGCTGGATGATCGACGCGATCGTGAGGATCTCCTGCCGATCCTCCGCCGGCACTCCCGCCGCCTCGAGCGACTCGATCGTGCGATCCACCATGCGCTGGATCACCTGCTCCGCCGTCACCTCCGGATCGAACGTGTACATCGCCGGGAAGAGCCAGCCCTCGAGGCTGTCCGCCTCGACGCCGTAGTCGGAGGGATCGGAGATCGCCGCTTCGAGATCCTCGATCGGGATGCCGACACCGTCCGCGACGAGCGGAAGCGTCTGCTCGACCGTCAGCCCCTCGCGGATCAGCGCGGAGTTCTCCAGCTTGTTCTCCGGATCTTCGAGGGCCGCCAACGCGTCGGCCGAGGTCATCTGCTCCTGCAGCCGGTAGACGCCGGGATAGAACGTGGGCACCGTGTCCAACTCGAGCAGGTGCTCGTAGAACGCCCCGGATGTCCTCGTGACGCCCGCGGAGTGCAGCGTCTCGGAGATCGTGGGACCCGTGTCGCCTTCGACGATGGTCACGAGCGCCTCGCCCTCGGCCATGCCGGGTTCGTAATCCGCGGGTTCCTCCCACCCCATCACCGAGCGGATCTGATCCTCGTACGACCCCCACACCCACGCGCCCGCACCGGCGATTCCGCCGAGGAGCACGACCACCACACCGAGGGCGATCCAGCCGCCCACGCGACGGTTGCGCCGCTTCTCGGTCGGGGTGGGCAAGGCCGGCGTCTCGTCCGAGAACAGGTCGTCGAGCGTCGCGCCCGCGCGACCGGATGCCGCCGTCGGGATTCCGGTCGACGCGGCGACCGGCGCGGCGGATGCGGGCCCGTTCGTGGGCGAAGCGGGTGGACGAGTGATCGACTCGGGTCTCTCGTCCGATGCCGCGCCCGGCCCGCCCGCGCGCTGCTGCAACTCGCGCCGTTCACGCCGCGACAGCGGCGGTTCAGCGGGGTGCGAGGCGTGCGGCTCGGGGGCCGGCGATGCCGGACCCCGGCCCGGCGCGGCCGTCGTCCGCTCCTCTGCCCCGGCGCCGGAGTCCGGCTGCGCGCCGGCTTCCGAAGGGGCCGCGCGTGCCTGCGGGTCGGGCAGCTTGCGGAAGAGGTCGGCGAACTCGTCGTCTGCGTGTTCGTCCGGCGTGTTCTCGTGGGGCATCAGGCGGGCTCCTCGGGGAGGACGGGCTGGCCGGGAGGGGCCCCCGTCCGCTTCTCGACATCGAGGGCGTGCTGCAGCAGCACGACCGCGGCGACCTGATCGACCATGCTACGCGATGCCTTCTGCGAACGTCCCGAGCGTCGGAGGGCGTCGTGCGCGCTCACCGTGCTCAGCCGCTCGTCCACGAGTCGCGTCGGCATCCCGCTCTCATCGGCGAGGGCGGCCGCGAACTCGCGCGCGTCGGCCGTCGATGCCGTGTCTCGGCCCGCCAGGTTGACGGGGAGTCCCACGACGATCTCGGCGGCCTCATGCTCGCGCACCAACGCGACGATGCGCGCGACCGGATCGCCGTGCCGACGTGGCACCGTCTCGACGGGAGTGGCGAGCAACCCGTCCGGGTCGCTGCGGGCCACCCCGATGCGGGCCGCGCCCACATCGACACCGATGCGCACGCCACGCCGAAACGCGCTCACGCGACGCTCGCGCCGATCTCGTCGCGCACGGCGACCATCGCCGCGGGCAGAGCGCTCATGTCGGCCCCGCCGCCCTGGGCGATGTCGTCGCGCCCTCCGCCACCACCGCCCAGCGTCGCGGCGGCGAGCTTCGCCAGCACGCCGGCCTTGACGCCCCGGGAACGCGCCTGCTCCGTCGTGCCGACGATCACGACCGGCCGGCCGCCCACGTCCGCGCCGAGCGCCACCACCCCCGCCGCGCCACCCAGGCGCTCGCGCACGCCGATGACCAGCTGGCGCAGGTCGTCCTGCGACCCGACGGCGCCGACCTGCTGGGCCACGACCGCGATCCCCGACACGTCCGACGCCTCCTTCGCCAGCGCGGGGACGCGCTCCTGCAAGGCACGCGCCTCGAAGGCGGCGATTCGCTTCTCCGCCGTCTTCAGGCTGGCGGCGAGCTCGGCGATGCGCTCGGTGAGGTTCTCGCGGGGCGTCTTGAGCGTCGTGGTCAGCTGCGACACGATCGCCCGCTCGGCCGCGAGATCCCGGAATGCATCGGCACCCACGAGCGACTCGATCCGCCGGTTGGACGCCCCTACCGAGGACTCTCCCACGAGGGAGATGAGGCCGACCTCCGCACTGGATTCGACATGCGTGCCACCGCAGAGTTCACGCGACCACGGACCGCCGATGTCGACCATGCGCACCACGTCGCCGTACTTCTCGCCGAACAGTGCCGTCGCGCCGGCCGCCTTCGCCTCGTCAAGGGTCAGCGTGCGCGTCTCGACCGCGAGGTTCTCGCGCACGGCGTTGTTGGCGATCTCTTCGATCTCGCTGCGCGTGGCCGGCGAGAGCGACTGGCCCCACGTGAAGTCGAACCGCAGGTACCCGGGCCGATTCAGCGACCCGGCCTGGGTCGCGCTGCGCCCGAGGGTGTCGCGCAGGGCCGCGTGCACGAGGTGGGTCGCGGAGTGCGCCTGTCGCGCGGCTCTCCGGTTGACCGCATCCACGACCGCGGTCGCGGGCGAATCGACCCCGACCTCGCCGCGCGTGACCTCGACCGTGTGGCTGACGAGCCCTGCCACCGGCCGCTGCACGTCGATCACGTCGAGCTCGTAGCCCGGGCCGACGATCACGCCACGGTCCGCGACCTGTCCACCCGACTCGGCGTAGAGCGAGGTCTCGGCGAGGATCACCTCGGCCACCTGGCCCTCCGACGCGCGGGGCACCGAGACCCCGTCGACGAGGATTCCCAGCACGCGCGACTCGGTCTCGAGGTCGGTGTAGCCGGTGAACTGCGTCTCGCCCAGGGCACGGAATTCGCGGTAGACGCTGTGGTCGGCGATCTGACGCTTGCGCGACTTGGCGTCCGCCTTCGCGCGGACACGCTGCTCGTTCATGAGGGTGTCGAACGCCGCGCGGTCGACACTCAGCCCGGCCTCCTGCGCGACCTCGAGGGTGAGGTCGATCGGGAACCCGTAGGTGTCGTGCAGAAGGAAGGCCTCCGACCCCGCGATCGCCGAGCTGCCCTTCTGCTTGGCCTTGTCCACGGCCATGTCGAGGATCGTCGACCCCGACGCCAGCGTGCGCAGGAACGTCTCCTCCTCGGCGTAGGCGTACGCCGAGATGCGGGCGTAGTCCGAGGCGAGCTCGGGGTATGCCGTACCCATCGCGTCACGCGAGGCCGTGAACAGTTCGGGGAAGGTCGGGGCGTCGACGCCGAGCAGGCGCATGGCGCGCACCGTGCGTCGCATCAGACGGCGCAGGATGTATCCGCGCCCCTCGTTCGAAGGGGTCACGCCGTCCGAGAGCAGCATCAGGGACGACCGCACGTGATCCGCGATGACGCGGAACCGCACGTCGTCCTCGTGGTCGGCCCCGTAACGGCGCCCCGACAGGGCCGAAGCCCGGTCGAGCACCGGTCGCACCTGGTCGATCTCGTACATGTTCTCGACGCCCTGCTTCAGGAACGCGACGCGCTCGAGCCCCATGCCGGTGTCGATGTTCTTGTTCGGCAGCTCGCCGACGATGTCGAACTCCGTCTTCGATCGCACGTTCGTTATCGCGTACTGCATGAACACGAGGTTCCAGATCTCGGTGTACCGGGTGTCATCGACGGCCGGACCGCCGTCCGGTCCGTACGCCGGGCCGCGGTCGACATAGATCTCGGAGCACGGTCCCGCCGGCCCGGGCTGCCCCGTCGACCAGTAATTGTCATCGCGCCCCAGGCGCTGGATGCGCTCCGCCGGGATCCCCGCGATCTTGCGCCACAGCGCCGCCGCCTCGTCGTCGTCCTCGTAGACGGTCACCCAGAGGTCACGCTCGGCGAAACCCAGGCCGCCATCGGCCTCGGGCGCGGTGAGCAGCTCCCAGGCGTAGCCGATGGCGCCCTCCTTGAAGTAGTCGCCGAACGACCAGTTGCCCAGCATCTGAAAGAAGGTGCCGTGCCGGGCGGTGTGCCCCACCTCTTCGATGTCGTTGGTGCGGATGCATTTCTGCACGTCCGCCGCCCGCGGATACGGCGCGGGCACGACGCCCGTGAGATAGGGGATGAAGGGCACCATGCCCGCGACGGTGAACAGCAGCGACGGGTCGTCGGTCACGAGCGACGCCGAGGGCACGATCGTGTGGTCGTTCTTCTGGAAATAGTCCAGATAGCGCTGGGCGATGTCGGCGGTCTTCATTGGCGGGGCGATTCCTTGCAGACGGGACGCACCGCCGGCAGGCGGAGGTGCTCTTTCGGGCGGGTCAGTCGGCGGACTTCGACGACGTCGCGTCGGCCACGGCTTCACTCACGCGCGCCGCGGCGTCGCGGGCTTCGTCGACGAACGCGTCGAACCGCGACTCCTGGGAACGGTACGCCTCGCCGATGCGATCGGTGAACTCGCCGATGCGTGCGTCGAATTCCGCCAGCACGTCATGGCCGGCGGGATTCTTGTTGACGAAGTGCGCCGCGACGAATCCGCCCACGACGCCCAGCACGAACCAGGACACGTTCTTCATGTCACCACTTCCTCCATGGACGGATGCCGCGGCACGCGACACGCACCCATCGTAGCCGGGCACGACGAAGGGCGCCGGACCCATGGTCCGGCGCCCTTCGAGACGGGCGCTCGCGCCGTTCTCCGCCTCCGGCGGGGTACTACGCGCCGCTAGCGCGCCGCGTAGTACTCGACGACGAGCTGCACGTCACAGGTCACGGGGACCTCCGCGCGCTTGGGACGACGCTCGAGACGGGCCTGGAGCGTCGTCAGGTCGACGTCGAGGTAGGCCGGGACCGGGGGCAGCACCTCGGCGTGTCCGCCGGCGGCCGCCACCTGGAAGGGCTCGAGGCTCTCGCTCTTGGGCTTGACGTGGATCATCTGGCCCGGCTTGACGCGGAACGACGGACGGTCCACCGCCTTGCCGTCGACGAGGATGTGGCGGTGCACGACGAGCTGGCGCGCCTGCGCGGTCGTGCGGGCGAATCCGGAGCGCACGACGAGTGCGTCGAGACGCATCTCGAGCAGCTCGACCAGGTTCTCACCGGTCAGGCCCGAGGTGCGACGCGCCTCGTTGAAGGCGATGCGCAGCTGCTTCTCACGGATGCCGTACTGCTCGCGCAGCCGCTGCTTCTCGCGCAGGCGGACGGCGTAGTCGCTGTCGGCCTTGCGCTTGCTGCGACCGTGCTCGCCGGGGCCGTAGGGGCGCTTCTCGAGGTAGCGCGCGGCCTTGGGGGTCAGGGCGACGCCGAGGGCGCGCGACAGGCGCACCTTGCGGCGGTCTTGGGACTTCGTGGGCACGAAGGTTTTCCTTCCGATGACGTGGCCGCGTCTCTCGCGACTCACGGACGTATCCCCCTCCCGCCGTCCGGCGCGCACGTCGCAGCGCGTCGGAGGTGTGTGTGGGGAAAGGAGATGCCCGAAAACTCGGTTTCGAACCTGGCAATACTACCAGAGCAACACACGGGCCCTGATCGGCCGTTTGGTGCCGCAATCCGGCATCCACCGCGTGCGAGGCTCAGCCGTCGCCCCCCAGGATGCGCCGGATCTTCTCCAGGCGCGCGCCCAGATCCCGCTCGCGACCGTGGGCGGTCGGGAGGTAGTACCGCGTTCCCACCAGCGGATCCGGCAGATACTGCTGGCGCGCGACCCCGACGTCCGCGTCGTGGGGGTACAGATAGCCTTTGCCATGCCCCAATCGCTTCGCTCCCGCGTAGTGCGCGTCGCGCAGGTGCAGGGGAACGCCGCCGATTCGGCCGGCCCGCACGTCGGCGATCGCGCGATCGACCGCGAGGTACGCCGCGTTGGACTTCGCCGCGCTCGCGAGGTACACCGTGGCCTCTGCGAGCGGGATGCGACCCTCCGGCATTCCGATCAGCTGAACCGCATCCGCGGCGGCGACCGCGATCTGCAGCGCATCGGGGTCGGCCAGCCCGATGTCCTCGGACGCCGAGATGATCAGTCGCCGTGCGATGAACCTCGGGTCCTCGCCGGCCTCGATCATGCGAGCGAGGTAGTGGATGGCGGCATCCACGTCCGACCCCCGGATCGACTTGATGAACGCGCTGATGACGTCGTAGTGCTCGTCGCCCTGCCGGTCGTAGCGCAGCAGCGCACGGTCCACGGCGCGCGCGACGTGGTCGGCGGTCACGCGCGGCGTGTCGTCTGCGCTTTCGCCGCCCGGGTCTGCTGCCATCGCCGCTGCGGCCTCGAGCGCGGTCAGTGCGCGCCGCGCATCGCCGGAGGCCAGCCGGACGAGGGCGGCCCTCGCGGCGTCGTCGACCTGGACCGAGCCGTTCAGTCCGCGCGGGTCGCCCACCGCACGGTCGACGAGTGCGGCGAGGTCCTCGTCTCCGAGGGGACGCAGGGTCAGCAGCAGCGAGCGCGAGAGCAGCGGGGCGACGACGGAGAAGGACGGATTCTCGGTCGTCGCGGCGATCAGCACGACCCAGCCGTTCTCGACGCCCGGCAGCAGAGCGTCCTGCTGCGCCTTGGTGAAGCGGTGGATCTCGTCGAGAAAGAGGATCGACGACTGGCCGTAGAGGTCCCTCTGCGTGAGCGCGTCCTGCATCACCTCGCGCACGTCCTTGACGCCGGCGGTCACGGCGGAGAGCTCGACGAACCGCCGCCCCGACGAGCGGGCGATCGCCTGCGCGAGGGTGGTCTTGCCGGTGCCGGGCGGCCCCCAGAGGATGACCGAGACGGCCGAGGCCGTGGGCGCGTCGGGATCGGCCAGGGCGACGAGCGGCGACCCGGGCCGGATCAGATGCGACTGTCCGGCGACGTCGTCGAGGGATGTCGGGCGCATCCGCACCGCGAGGGGCGTCGCCCCCGAGAACAGCGCCTGCGAGCCCGTCATCGTCCCAGGCTATCGGGGGGATCGGACGGCGGGCGCACCGCCCGGCGGGCGGCGGAAGCGAGGTACTAGGGTGGATCTCGCCCACCCTGAGGATCCCCACTAGGAGAATCGTGTCCTCCGAGACTGCTTCCACGCCCGAGAATGCGTGGGGCCGCGTCGATGATGACGGCACCGTCCACGTCCGCGAGGGCGACGGCTGGCGCGTCGTCGGCCAGTTCCCCGATGGGAGCCCCGACGAGGCGCTCGCCTACTTCGAGCGCAAGTACACCGACCTGGCCGACCGGGTCGCGCTGCTCGAGCAGCGTCAGCGCCGCGGCGGAGCCTCGGCATCCGATCTGACCGCCGCCGCCCGCCACCTGCGCGACGACGTCACCGGGGCATCCGCCGTCGGCGACCTCGCCGCTCTCACCACGCGCATCGACGCGATCGATGCGCAGCTCGTGCAGGCCACGGCCGAGCAGACCGCGGCGGCGAAGGAGGCGGTCGCGGCGGCGGCGGCGGAGCGGGAGGCCCTCGTCGAGAAGGCCGAGGCGCTCGCTGCGCGCGATCCCCGAACCGTCCAGTGGAAACAGGCCAGTCAGGAGATGACGGACCTGTTCGCGGCGTGGCAGGCACACCAGCAGGACGCGCCGCGCCTGCCGAAGAGCCAGGCCCAGGCGCTGTGGAAGAGGTTCCGCGACGCCCGCACGAAGGTGGACAAGAACCGGCGCGAGTTCTTCGCCGAGCTGGACGAGGTGCACAAGGCGGCGCGCGAGCAGAAGACGCGTCTGGCCGAACGCGCCGAAGCCCTCGTCCCCCAGGGCGAGGACGGCATCCCTGCCTATCGGGGACTGCTGGACCAGTGGAAGGCGGCGGGCCGCGCCGGCAAGAAGGCGGACGACGCCCTCTGGGCCCGGTTCAAGGCCGCGGGGGACGCACTGTACGGCGCACGCGCCGAACGGGATGCGGCGGAGATCGCGGAGTCCGAGCCCAAGATCGCAGCGAAGCAGGCTCTGCTCGACGAGGCACGCGCGGTCGAGGACGAGCGCGACCTTGCGGCGGCTCGCGCGACGCTCACCGGAGTGCAGCGGCGCTGGGATGAGATCGGCCGCGTGGCGCCGCGCGAGAAGGATCGCGCGCTCGACGACGCGTTGCGAAAGATCGAGCAGGGACTGCGCAGTCGCGAAGACGTGGACTGGAAGCGCAACAACCCCGAGACCAAGGCGCGCGCCGGAGACATGGCACGACAGCTGACCGACGCCATCGCCAAGCTGGAGGACGAGGTCGACCGGGCCGAGAGCTCGGGCGACTCGCGCAAGGCCGCACGCCTCAAGGACGAGCTGGCGACCCGCCGCTCGTGGCTGAGCGTCGTCGACAGCTGACCGGCACCGCTCTCCACACCCCCGGGTTTCCACAGGCGAGGCGAATGGCGGCCGCCTGCGAACGCCCGTTTGCTTGACTGCGAGGATGCACTCGCGTTTCCTCTACTTCGCGCACGAGCGCCTCTCCCCCGCCGAGCTGTCGGCAGCGCGCCTCGACGGCCACCTCGCGGACCTGGGCGAGGGCTACATGCCGGCGGATGCGGTGGAGACCGGCGAGATGCGGGCCGCCTCGCTGCGCCCGCTGTGCACCGACCGGTTCGCCGCCTGCCTCTGGAGCGCCGCGTGGGTGCACGGCGCACTGTGGGATCCGCCCGCCCGGCACAGCCTCACCCGCGCGGGCGTGCGCAGACCGGGCTCCCAGTTCTCGCGCCGCGCCAGCTTCCACGATGTCGGCGCCGCGGCCGGCGACATCGCGACCTGGGCGGACGTGCCCGTGACGACGCCCGGCAAGACGCTCGTCGATCTGCTGCGCCTGGCGCGGCACGACGACGTGTCCGCCGCCTGGACGAAGCGCGCCGCACGTGGTCTGGTCTCGCTGTATCCGGATGCCGTCGACCTCGCACGCAGCCGGCTGGAGCAGTCCGGGCGGTTGCCGGGCAAACGAACCGCACTCACCCGGCTCGCCGCGCTCGCGGCCGCTGATCACGCTCGCGATCAGGAGGAGGTGACGCGGTAGACGTCATAGACGGCGTCGATGCGACGCACCGCGTTGAGCACGCGATCCAGGTGCACGGTGTCACCCATCTCGAAGACGAACTTGCTGATCGCGAGGCGCTCGTCGGTCGTCGCCACCGACGCCGAGAGGATGTTCACGTGGTACTCCGTCAGCACGCGCGTGACGTCCGAGAGCAGCCCCGACCGATCGAGCGCCTCGACCTGGATCTGCACGAGGAAGATGCTCTTGGACGTCGACCCCCATGAGACCTCGATCATGCGCTCCGGATCGTTCTCGAGCGCCGCGACGTTCGGGCAGTCCGTCCGATGCACCGACACACCGCTGCCGCGCGTGACGAAGCCGACGATCTGATCGCCGGGGACGGGCGTGCAGCACTTCGCCAGTTTCACGAGGATGTCGGGCGCGCCGCGCACGAGCACCCCGGAGTCGCCCGTGCGGGCGCTGCGCTGACGTCGCCCGGCGGGCAGCTCTATCGGTCCGGTGGAGGTGTCCTCCCCCGCCCCGACGAGGGCCGTCACCTTCTCGATGATCGACTGCGTCGACACATGCCCCTCACCGACCGCGGCGTAGAGTGCCGAGACGTCGTCGTAGCGCAGCTGGTGCGCCACGTCGGCGAACGAATCCTGGCTCATCAGCCGCTGGAGCGGAAGGTTCTGCCGCCTCATCGCCCGGGCGATCGACTCCTTCCCCTGCTCGATCGCCTCTTCACGCCGCTCCTTCGTGAACCATGCGCGGATCTTGTTGCGCGCCCGCGTGCTCTTGACGAAGCCGAGCCAGTCCTGGCTGGGAGCGGCATCCGGATTCTTCGAGGTGAAGACCTCGACCACGTCTCCGGAGGCGAGGGGCGAGTCCAGCGGCACGAGCCGGCCGTTCACCTTGGCACCCATCGTGCGGTGCCCGACCTCGGTGTGCACCGCATATGCGAAGTCCACGGGGGTCGCCGCGGACGGCAGGCCGATCACGCGTCCCTTGGGGGTGAAGACGTAGACCTCTTTGGCGCCGATCTCGTATCGGAGCGAATCGAGGAACTCACCGGGGTCGGCGGTCTCGGCCTGCCAATCGGAGATGTGCGCGAGCCACGCCATGTCGGTGTCGAGGGACTTCGGATCGGCCTTGCCGCCCGCCATCCGCTCCTTGTACTTCCAGTGGGCGGCCACGCCGAACTCGGCCTGCTGGTGCATCTCGTGGGTGCGGATCTGTATCTCGACCGTGCGGCCACCAGGTCCGATCACCGTCGTGTGCAGCGACTGGTACAGATTGAACTTGGGCGTGGCGATGTAGTCCTTGAACCGCCCGGGCAGCGGCGTCCAGCGCGCATGGATGGAGCCGAGTACGGCGTAGCAGTCCCGCACCGACGACACGAGTACGCGGATGCCGATCAAGTCGTAGATGTCGTCGAACTCGCGCCCGCGCACGACCATCTTCTGGTACACCGAGTAGTACTGCTTCGGGCGCCCCATCACGCGACCGCGGATACGCAGTTCGCGAAGGTCTTCCTCCACCGCGCCGATCACCCGCATCAGGTACTCGTCGCGCTGCGGAGTGCGCTGCTTGATCAGGCTCTCGATCTCGGCGTACAGCTTCGGATGCAGCACGGCGAACGACAGGTCCTCCAACTCGGACTTGATCGTCTGGATGCCGAGACGGTGCGCCAGCGGCGCATAGATCTCGAGGGTCTCGGTCGCCTTCTTCGCCGCCTTCTCCGGTGGCACGAATCCCCAGGTGCGGGCGTTGTGCAGACGATCGGCCAGCTTGATCACGAGCACGCGGATGTCCTTCGACATCGCGACGATCATCTTTCGCACGGTCTCGGCCTGCGCCGCATCGCCGTACTTCACCTTGTCGAGCTTGGTGACGCCGTCGACGAGCATGCCGACCTCGTCGCCGAAGTCCGCGGTCAGCTGATCAAGGCTGTAGTCGGTGTCCTCCACCGTGTCGTGCAGGAGGGCTGCGGCGATGGCCTTGGGACCGAGCCCCAGGTCGGCGAGGATCTTGGCCACGGCGACGGGGTGGGTGATGTAGGGCTCACCGCTCTGCCGGGTCTGTCCCTCGTGGGCACGGGCGGCCACCACGTAGGCCTGCTGCAGAACCGCGACATCGCCACGGGGATGGTTGGCCCGCACAGTGCGGATGACGTCCTCGAGGCCTTCGCGGCGGGGCGCACGGGAGAAGATCCGTGGGACGAGGCGCCGGAGCGCCGAGGGCTGCACGCCGGAGGGCACCGTCTCGGCCAAGCACGCACCTCCTCATCCCGCCCGCGGCGGGGACTCTCGGTCCCTTGTCGGGACCGTCTCAGTCTACGCCCGGGCGATCGCCTGAGAGATCGTCACGAATCGATCGTCGCGCGCTCGCGCGCCTCGAGGAGCCGCGCGTCGCGCTCGCGCAGATCCGGCTCCTGTTCACGGAACAGCGAGTACAGCGGCGCCGCGACGAAGAGCGTCGAGTACGCCGCGACGATGATGCCCACCGTGATCGAGAGCGAGATGTCGCTGAGCGTCTCGGCCCCGAGCCAGATCGCGCCGATGAACAGGATCGCCGCGACCGGCAGCACGGCGACGACCGAGGTGTTGATCGAGCGCACGAGTGTCTGGTTGACCGCGAGGTTGACGGACTCGCCGAACGTGCGGCCAGACTTCCAGCCGTCTTCGGTCGTGTTCTCGCGGATCTTGTCGAACACGACGGTGGTGTCGTACAGGGAGTAGCCCAGGATCGTGAGGAATCCGATCACCGCCGCCGGCGAGATCTCGAAGCCCGCCAGCGCGTAGATGCCGACCGTGATGATGAGCACGTCGACGAGGCCGATGATCGCGGCGGCCGACATCTTCCATGTGCGGAAGTACACGGCCAGAATGAGGAACGCCAGCGCGAGGAAGATGCCGAGCCCCGCGAGCGACTGCCTGGTCACATCAGCACCCCAGGTGGGGCCGATGAACGAGGTGGTCACCTGCGAGGTGGGGACGCCGTAGGTATCCGCGAGGGATGCCGCGACCTCGAGGGTCTCGTCATTCGTCATCTGATCCGTCTGCACTCGGATCGCCGTGCCTCCGACGGTGGTGACCTTCGTCGTCGCGTCGGGGACGACTTCCTGCACCGCGTCCGTCGCCACGAGCTGATCGGGCGCCTCGACGCCTGAGACCGTGAACTGCGAGCCGCCGGTGAACTCGATCGAGAACTGCGGGGGCTTGGCCAGCAGCACGAGCGCCGAGCCGATCACGAGGACGATGGCGAGCAGGAACCACAGCTTGCGGCGCGTGACGAACGGTACCGAGACTTTGCCGGTGTAGAGGTCGTTTCCGAACTGGTCCATGGAACGCATCAGTTCTCGTCCTCCTTCGTGTCGGCGGCGGACGAGCCCGCGCGCACCTCCGCCTGCTTTCGCTCGGCGATGGTCTGTCGGCGCTCGGCTTCGGCACGGGACCGTCGTGCCCGCGCCGCGGCGCCGCGGGACGAACCCGCCGCGGGCGCCTTGAACTCGGCGCGACTGCGATAGACGCTCCCGAGGCCCGACGGGTCCAGACCCGACAGTGGATGCCCCTGGCCGAAGAACCGGGTGCGCGAGAGCAGCTGCATGACCGGGTGGGTGAAGATGATGAAGATCAGCACGTCGATCAGCGTCGTCAGGCCGAGTGTGAAAGCGAAGCCCTTCACCGTGGCGTCGGCCAGGATGTAGAGCACCACTGCGGCCAGCACGTTGATCGACTTGGAGATGTAGATGGTGCGTTTCGCACGGCCCCAGCCGTCTTCGACGGCGGCCGTGATGCTCTTGCCGTCACGCAGCTCATCTCGGATTCGCTCGAAGTAGACGATGAACGAGTCCGCCGTGAAACCGATGGTCACGATCAGACCCGCGACACCGGCGAGCGACAGGCGGAAGCCCATTCGCCAGGCGAGGATGCACAGCGCCAAGTACGTCAGCAGCCCCATGACCGCGAGGGAGGCGATGATCACGAAGCCGAGCGCGCGGTAAGAGATCAGCGAGTACAGCGCGACGAGCGCGAGACCGATGAGTCCCGCGATCAGACCGATCTGCAGCTGCTGCGAACCGAGCGTGGCCGAGATGGTGTCGGAGCTGACCACCTCGAAGCTCAGGGGCAGCGCCCCGTACTTGAGCTGGTCGGCCAGGATCTGCGCCGTCTCCTCGGTGAACGAGCCGGAGATCTCGGGACGGCCGTCGAGGATGAGCCCGTTCATCGAGGGCGCGGAGATCACCGCCCCGTCGAGCACGAAGGCGAATCGGTTCTGCGGCGGGTCCGCACCGTACAGACGCTGGGACACCTCCCCGAACACCTCGGTGCCTTCGTCATCGAAGGTGAGGTTGACGGCCCACTGGTTGGTCGTGGTGTTCAGGCCCGAGCTCGCGTCGTCGATCGCGTCGCCGTCGAGTTCGACGGGGCCGAGGATGTACTTCTCGAGCCCGTCCGTGTCGCACGTGATCAGGGGTTCGTCGGGGGGCGCGGCGCCCGGCTCGTCGGTCGGCTCCGCACAGTCGTAGGCGAGGAACTCGGCCTCGAGCGCGGGGGTCACCCAGTTCAGGTCGCTCGGGCCGGTCGGCTCTGGCGACGGGGTGTCCCGCAGCGTGGGGTCCGGGCTCGGGTACGGCGTCGCGTTGCCGTCTTCGCCGACGAATTCGGATGTCGGTGCTCCCGTGAACAGCACGGGACGCAACTGCAGCTGCGCGCTCGCCTCGATCCGCTGGCGCGTCTCCTCGTCCGCCTCGCCGGGGATCTGCACGACGATGTTGCGGCCACCCTCGGTGCTGACGTCGGCTTCACCCACGCCCGACGCATCCACACGCTGTCGGATGATCGACACGGCCTGCTCAAGCTGCTCACCCGAGGGGGCGGCGCCATCCTCGGTCTGAGCCGCGAGGATGATCTGCGTGCCGCCCTGCAGATCGAGCGCCAGCTCGGGCAGCCAGGAGCTCTGCTTGAAGACGTAGACGCCGAGCGCGTTCACGCCGAACAGGACGGCCACGATCACGAGCAGGCCGATCAGCGCGCGCCAGGCATGACGCACGGGGGTGGATGAGGCCACGGGGGGAGCTTTCTGGTCGAGCGGGGGGCGGATCAGGCGTCGGGCTTGCGCGGACCGTCGGCCTCGGGGTCGATCCGCTCGATCGCCGGCGCATCGGCGCTCTCTGCCTCGTTCCACTCCTCGCCCGCAGTCTCGTCCGCGAGCTCGTCGTCCTCCGCGTCGAGCGGCGTGATCACGCGGATGATCGCCTGGCTGTGCACGCGGAGGACCGTTCCGGGAGCAACCTCGATCAGGGCGGGCTCGTCAAGGTCCTCGGGGTCGAACTGCACGATCGTGCCGTAGATGCCGCCCTGCAGCAGGACCTCAGCGCCTGGCACCGTCTGCCTGTTCTTCTGCTCCTGCTCGGCCTTCATCTTCTGCATGCGCTTGCGCGAATTCCAGAACATGAAGCCCAGCAGGGCGACGAGGACGACGATAAGAAGGATGTCCATGCGGGTGTTGCCTTTCCAGGGCGCGCGAGAGCCGCGCGCGGTCGGGGCGGAAGCCTGTGGCAATCATAGGTCATCGAGACTGAGCGCGCCCTGCGCGTGCGGCACCCCGAGGTGCGCGTAGGCTGCCGGCGTCGCAATCCGCCCGCGCGGCGTACGCCCGAGGAAGCCGATCCGCACGAGGAAGGGCTCTACAACGCTCTCGACCGTCTCCCCCTCTTCTCCCACGGCGACGGCAAGGGTGCTCAGCCCGACGGGTCCGCCGCTGAAGCGCCGCACGAGCGCGTCCAGCACGGCGCGGTCCAGACGATCGAGCCCGATCGCGTCGACGTCGTAGAGCTCCAGCGCGGCGCGGACCGCAGCCCGGTCGGGCTCAAGACCGTGGACGAGCACATAGTCGCGCACGCGGCGCAGCAGGCGATTGGCGATACGCGGCGTGCCCCGCGACCTGCGTGCGATCTCGCCCCGCGCGTCGACGTGCAGCCCGACCCCCAGCATCGTGGCGGAACGATCGAGCACCCGCTCGAGATCCTCCGGGTCGTAGAACTCCAGGTGCCCGGTGAAGCCGAACCGGTCGCGGAGCGGATTGGGGAGAAGTCCCGAACGCGTGGTCGCGCCGACGAGCGTGAACGGCGCCAGATCGAGCGGGATGCTGGTCGCCCCGGCGCCCTTGCCCACCATCACGTCGATCCGGAAATCCTCCATCGCGAGGTAGAGCATCTCCTCTGCCGAGCGCGCCATCCGATGCACCTCGTCGATGAAGAGGACCTCTCCCGGGGTGAGGCTCGACAACAGGGCGGCGAGGTCGCCTGCATGCTGGATCGCCGGGCCGCTCGACATCCGCAGCGGACGCCCACTCTCGTGCGCGACGATCATCGCCAGCGTCGTCTTGCCCAGGCCGGGCGGACCCGACAGCAGGATGTGGTCGGCGGGCCGCTGCTGGATCGCAGCGGCATCCAGCAGCAGCTGCAGCTGCCCGCGCACCTTCGGCTGGCCGACGAAATCCCCGAGCGTCGTGGGGCGCAGCGCACCCTCGACGGCCAGGTCCGATTCGAGGGCGTCAGCGGTAACATCGCGGTCGTCGTCGTCAGCCACGAGCGGCCCCGCCACGCGCCGGTCCGAGCGCCGCCAGGCTGAGCCGCAGCAGCGCGGCCACGTGGGAGCGATCTGCCTCGTCCGCCTCGCGCACCGTGTCGGCCGCCGTCTCCGACGCCACCCGCTCGGGATAGCCGAGTCCCACGAGCGCCTGCGTCACCTGCGCCAGCACGTCATCCGGGGCGGCGGCTGCGCCCGCGCGTGTCGCAGCGGTGGCCGGTGGCGCGAGCTTTCCTGCGAGCTGCACGACGATCAGCTTCGCCGTCTTGGGACCGATGCCCGAAACCTTGCGGAACGGCGCGTCGTCATCCGACGCTACGGCGAAGGCGATCTGATCCACCGACAGATGCGACAGCACGCCCAAGGCCGAGCGCGGTCCGACGCCCGTCACCTGAAGCAGCTGTACGAACACCTCCAGCTCTTCGCGAGTCGCGAAGCCGTACAGCGCCAGCGCGTCCTCGCGGACGATCAGGTGCGTCTGCACGACCACCTGCTCCGAGACCCGGGCGCTGCGAGCGAAGTCGACCGGAACGGCGACGTGGAAGCCCACTCCCCCGACCTCGACGACGATCGCGTCGACGTCGGCGTGCAGCACCGTGCCACGCAGAGAGGAGATCATGCCTCGAGCTTAGGCCGCTCCTCGTATCTATGTTCGAGCGACACGCTCAGCGCCCGGTTCGCGCACCGCGCTCGGCATCCGCCCACGCCCGCTGGGCGGGGGTCAGCGGGCCGGTGGACCCTGGCGCCACCACCCCGCCCCGCCACGCGTGGCAGAGGGCGAGCGCCAGGGCGTCGGCGGCATCCGCGGGCCGCGGTGGCGTGTCCAGACTCAGGATCCGGGCGACCATCGACTGCACCTGGCGCTTGTCGGCTGCGCCGTAGCCGGTGATCGCCGCCTTCACCTCGGTGGGCGTGTGCGTGTGCGCGGGCAGCCCGCGCTCGGCGGCGAGCAGCAGTGCGACACCGCTCGCCTGGGCCGTCCCCATCACCGTGCGCGTGTTGTGCTGGGCGAAGACGCGCTCGACCGCCACCACGTCGGGCCGGTGCTCATCGAGCACGGCGCGGATGCCGGCGGCGATCGCCGCAAGCCGCTCGGCGACGCTCGCGTCGGCTGCCGAGCGGATCACACCTACATGCACGAGCCGGGCGGAGCGGTCGGGCAGCACGTCGACGACGCCGACGCCGCAGCGGGTCAGGCCGGGATCGACGCCGAAGACGCGCAGGGCCGAAGTCACGCTCTCACGGTAGGCGCCCGTCCGTGCGGCGGAGCTCAGGCGCGCCCGCGCGTGCTCACTCGTCCTCTTCGAGCTGCGCCTGCACTTCGGGCGTGAGATCGAAGTTGCTGTAGACGTTCTGCACGTCGTCGCTGTCTTCGAGCGCGTCGATCAGGCGGAAGATCTTGCGGGCCGTGTCGGCGTCGATCTCGACCTTGAGGTTGGGGACGAACTCGACGTCGGCGGATTCGTAGTCGATCCCCTCCTGCTGCAGCGCCTGGCGCACCGCCACGACGTCGGTGGCCTCGGTGATCACCTCGAACCCCTGGGAGTGCGGCTCCACTTCTTCGGCGCCGGCCTCGAGCACCGCCAGCATGACGTCGTCCTCGGTCGTGTCCTCACCCGAGACCACGATCACTCCCTTGCGGGCGAAGTTGTACGCGACACTGCCGGGATCCGCCATCGTGCCGCCGTTGCGCGTCATCGCCGTGCGCACCTCGGCGGCGGCGCGGTTCTTGTTGTCGGTCAGGCACTCGATCAGCAGCGCCACGCCGTTGGGGCCGTACCCCTCGTACATGATCGTCGTGTACTCGACGGACTCGCCGGTGAGCCCCGCCCCGCGCTTGATGGCGCGGTCGATGTTGTCGTTCGGCACCGATGTCTTCTTGGCCTTCTGCACGGCGTCCTGCAGCGTCGGGTTGCCCGCCATGTCGGCGCCGCCCATCTTCGCGGCGACCTCGATGTTCTTGATCAGCTTGGCGAACGACTTGGCGCGGCGCGAATCGATGATCGCCTTCTTGTGCTTGGTCGTCGCCCACTTGGAATGCCCGGACATATCTCTCCCGCTCGTGTCGTGCGGCCCGCAGGCCTTCGAGAATTGTAGGCCAGCCCGGTCCGCTCGCAGGATCCGAGGCGGCTCAGCGCGCGCTCTGCACCATCTCGAGAAAGAGCCGGTGGAAGCGCGTCTCCCCCGTCACCTCGGGATGGAAGCTCGTGCCGAGAAGATGGCGCTGCCGCACCGCCACGACGCCGCCGCCGTCGAGCGCAGCGAGTGTCTCCACCGCTTCTCCGGCATCTTCGACGACCGGCGCGCGGATGAACGCGGCATGCACGGGCGGCTCCCCCAGCACGGGGACCTCGAGGTCGGTCTCGAACGAGTCCGACTGGGTGCCGAACGCGTTGCGCCGCACGGTCGCGTCGATACCGCCGAAGCTCTGCTGCCCTTGGATGCCGTCGGCGATCCGGTCGGCGAGCAGGATGAGGCCCGCGCAGGTGCCGTACACGGGAAGCCCCCCGGCGATCGCCGCCCGGATGGGCTCGGCGATGCCGAAGGCGCGCGAGAGCTTGTCGATGACGCTCGATTCGCCCCCGGGGATCACGAGACCGTCGAGGTGCTCGACTTCACTCGGGCGGCGCACGAGCGAGACCCGGGCGCCCAGTTCGGTCAGCACGGCCGCGTGCTCGCGCACGTCGCCCTGGACGGCGAGGATTCCGACGAGCGGCGCGCTACCAGCCACGTTCCGCGAGGCGGTGGGGAGCCGGAAGGTCGCCCACGTTGATGCCGACCATGGCCTCGCCGAGTCCGCGCGAGACCTCGGCGATGACCGAGGGGTCGTCGTGGAATGTCGTTGCCTTCACGATGGCCGCCGCGCGCTCTGCGGGATTGCCGGATTTGAAGATCCCCGAGCCGACGAAGACGCCGTCGGCGCCCATCTGCATCATCATGGCGGCATCCGCGGGGGTCGCCACGCCTCCGGCGACGAACAGCACGACCGGCAGCGCGCCGGCCTCGGCCACCTCGGCCACGAGTTCGTACGGCGCCTGCAGCTCCTTGGCGGCGACGTACAGCTCGTCCTTGCTCATCGAGCGCAGCACGTTGATCTCGCTCGTGATCTTGCGGATGTGCTTGGTCGCCTCCGAGACGTCTCCCGTGCCGGCCTCGCCTTTGGACCGGATCATCGCGGCACCCTCGTTGATGCGACGCAGCGCTTCGCCGAGGTTGGTCGCCCCGCACACGAATGGAACCGTGAAGTTCCACTTGTCGATGTGGTTCACGTAGTCGGCGGGCGAGAGCACTTCGGACTCGTCGATGTAGTCCACGCCGAGCTGCTGCAGCACCTGCGCCTCGACGAAGTGCCCGATCCGGGCCTTGGCCATCACCGGGATGGATACGGCTTCGATGATGCTGTCGATCATGTCGGGGTCGCTCATGCGCGAGACGCCACCCTGCGCCCGGATGTCGGCGGGCACCCGCTCGAGCGCCATGACGGCGACGGCGCCCGCGTCTTCCGCGATCCTCGCCTGCTCGGCGGTGACGACGTCCATGATGACGCCGCCCTTCAACATCTCGGCCAGACCGCGCTTGACGCGCGACGATCCGACCTGGGGGGTGCTCTCGGTCATAACTCTCGATTCTAGTTCGTGCGCGTGGCCGAAACGGCCGCGCTCAGGATGCCGCAGGCCACGCGTCGGCGATGGTGTCGCGCACCTCGCCGAGCAGCTGGGGCAGCGCCTTGGTCTTGGCGATGATCGGAAAGAAGTTGGCGTCGGTCGACCAGCGCGGCACGACATGCTGGTGCAGGTGCCCGGCGACGCCGGCGCCGGCGAGCTGCCCCTGGTTCATGCCGAGGTTGAAGCCGTCGCAGCGCGACACCTGCCGCAGCACGCGCATGCCGATCTGGGTCAGCTCCCCGATCTCGGCGACCTCTTCGGGGGTCGCCTCGTCGTAGAGCGGCACGTGCCGGTAGGGGCAGACGAGCAGGTGGCCCGAGTTGTACGGGAACAGGTTCAGCAGCACATACGCGGTACGGCCGCGTGCGACGATCAGCGACTCCTCGTCGGCCATCTCGGGCGCTGCGCAGAAGGGGCACGCATCCTCGAGCGGCTGGGGACCGGCCTGGATGTACGCCATGCGGTGCGGCGTCCACAGCCGCTGGAACTCATCCGGCACCCCGACCAGGTGCGCGGCGTCGATCGCACCCGGTGCCGGGCCGTCGGCATCCGTCATGCCAGATCCTCGGCGGTCGAGACGTGGGCGTGCGACGCGATCGCCGCGGTGAGTGTGGTCACCGCGGTGTCGATCGGCACGGCGTTGGTCTGGGTGCCGTCGCGGAAGCGGAACGAGACTGTTCCAGCCGCGCGGTCGGTCTCGCCCGCGATGAGCTGCACCGGCACCTTCATGGTCGTGTGGGTGCGGATCTTCTTCTGCATGCGATCGTCCGAGTGGTCGACCTCGGCCCGCACGCCCTCGGCCCGCAGGCGCTCGATGACGTCGTCCAGGTAGTCGCCGTATTCGTCGGCGACGGGAATGCCGACGACCTGCACGGGCGCGAGCCACAGCGGGAACGCGCCCGCGTAGTGCTCGAGCAGGATCGCGAAGAAGCGCTCGATCGACCCGAACAGCGCACGGTGGATCATGATGGGGCGCTTCTTCTGCCCATCCCGGTCGGTGTACTCGAGGCCGAAGCGCTCGGGCAGGTTGGGGTCGACCTGCACGGTGGACAGCTGCCAGGTGCGGCCGATCGCATCCGTCGTCTTGAGGTCGATCTTCGGACCGTAGAAGGCGGCCTCGCCGGGAACCTCGGTGAGCTTGAGCCCACTGGCGAGCCCGACGTTGCGCAGCGCGTTGGTGGAGTACTCCCAGAACTCATCGGTCCCGATCCACTTGTCCTTCGCGTCGTCGCGCATCGACAGCTCGAGCTCGAAGTCGTCGAGGCCGAAGTCGCGCAGCATCGAGACGATGAACTCGAGCACGCGGGTGATCTCTCCTTCGAGCTGATCGGGCGTGACGAACAGGTGCGAGTCGTCCTGAGTGAAACCGCGCACGCGCGTGAGACCGTGCAGCGTGCCGGAGAGCTCGTTGCGGTACACCGTGCCGTTCTCTGCCAGGCGCATCGGCAGATCGCGGTAGCTGCGGGCACGCTCCTTGAAGATCAGGATGTGCATGGGACAGTTCATCGGCTTCAGGTAGTAGTCGACGCCCTGCTTGGTGATCTCGCCGTCGGCGTCACGCTCCTCGTCCATGTGGATGGGCGGGAACATCCCCTCGCGGTAGGTCACGAGGTGATTCGACTGCAGAAAGAGATCCTGCTTGGAGATGTGCGGGGTGTACACGTAGGTATATCCCGCCGCGCGGTGGCGGCGGAGAGCGTGCTGCTCCATCTCCTGCCGCACGATGCCGCCGCGCGGGTGCCACACCGACAGGCCCGAGCCGATCTCGTCGGGGAACGAGAACAGGTCCAGCTCTCTGCCGAGCTTGCGGTGGTCGCGCTTGGCGGCCTCTTCGAGACGCTGCTGGTACGCGCGCAGCTCGTCCTTGGTGGGCCACGCCGTGCCGTAGATGCGCTGCAGCTGCGGGTTCTTCTCGCTCCCCCGCCAGTACGCGCCGGCCACGCGGGTGAGCGCCCAGCCGTTGCCGATGATGCGCGTCGTGGGGACGTGCGGCCCGCGGCAGAGGTCCTTCCAGACCGTCTCGCCGTCGCGGTCGACATTGTCGTAGATCGTCAGCTCGCCGGCGCCGACCTCGACCGACGCGCCCTCGGCCGCCTCACCCGAGGCGCCCTTGAGTCCGATCAGCTCGAGCTTGAAGGGCTCGTCGGCCAACTCGGCACGCGCTTGATCCTCCGTGACGACGCGACGCGTGAACCGCTGGGCCTCGCGGACGATGCGCTGCATCTCCTTCTCGATCGCCTTCAGCTTCTCGGGGGTGAAGGCCTCCTCGACGCCGAAGTCGTAGTAGAAGCCGTCGGTGATCGGCGGGCCGATCCCGAGGTTCGCCTGGGGGTCGATGCGCTGCACGGCCTGCGCCAGCACGTGCGCGGCCGAGTGTCGCAGGATCGCCAGCCCGTCGGGGCTGTCGATCGTGACGGCCTCGACGGCATCCGTCTCGGTGACCGTCGTCGCCAGGTCCTTCAGCTCGCCGTTGACCCGCAGGGCCACGATGGAGCGATCAGGGAACAGGGCGAAGCCGTCGGCGGGGTAGGACACGTCCGACGAGGGGCGCAGATCAGTCAAGGGAACTCTCCAGGGGTGGCCGGACTCCAGGCTATCGCGGGCAGAAGAAAACCCCCGGCCGAAGGCCGGGGGTGGTTGTGCGCGATACTGGGATCGAACCAGTGACCTCTTCCGTGTCAGGGAAGCGCGCTACCGCTGCGCCAATCGCGCCTGTACAAGGCGATTCAGTTGTGAGTGGAGGTGGCGACGGGATTCGAACCCGTGTACACGGCTTTGCAGGCCGTTGCCTAGCCGCTCGGCCACGCCACCGCGTTGGGTGCGACCCGTGAGTCGCGATCACCCTGGGGTGACCCACTCGAGCGGATGACGAGATTCGAACTCGCGACCCTCACCTTGGCAAGGTGATGCGCTACCACTGCGCTACATCCGCGTGTCCCCGATCACTCGGGGCGCTCACACGACTTTAGCCGATCGCCCACGCCACACCAAACCCGCGCAGCCGTCGCGTGTCGACCCGCCGGTTTCCTGCTCGGGGCGCGGATCCGGTAGCATCGAGACTCGGCCCCGAGGGGCCCTGGGCGATTGGCGCAGCTGGTAGCGCGCTTCCTTCACACGGAAGAGGTCGTGGGTTCAAGTCCCGCATCGCCCACCACAATCTCCTCAGCTATGCACCGACGATGCCGCGTCCGTATCTCGCGACGAGCGCTCGGGCGACGAGGGTGAACCGCTCCGGATCCAGCGCCGCCGCCTCGCGCCGCATGCCCGCCGGGTGCACGCTGTAGAACCGCTCGAGGTCCACCCATGAGGGACGCCGCTCGCGGTCCCACTCCCCCGCACCCAGTGCCACGTAACCGCGGTCGTCCAGCTGCGGCGAGCTCGTCAGGCGAAGCGCATAGACCCTCCCCTCGCTCGCGCGCGCGATGACGAGCACGGGCCGGTCCTTGCCGCGGCCGTCGTTCTCGTCATAGGGCACCCATGTCCAGACGATCTCACCCGCATCCGGGTCACCGTCCGCATCCGGCGCGTAAGAGAGGCGCAGATCGCTCGGCGTGGGAACGGCCACCGTCGTCGTGGCCACGTCGAGCGTCCCCGCGCCGATCGAGGACGATGCCCCGCGCCGCGGGGACAATGCGCCGACGATGCGCCTCAGGATGCCGCGCCCGCTCGCCATGCCGTGAACCCTATCCACTCGCGCCCCGCCGCCCGTGCACGACGAAGGGCGCCGCGCTCGATGCGCGACGCCCTCCAGACGATTCAGCGGGCGATCAGGCCTGCTCGGTGAGGGCGTAGCCCTCCTCGCCGTGCACGACCGTGTCGACACCGGCGACCTCGTCCTCGTTCTTGACGCGGAAGCCGAGCGTCTTCTCGATCGCGAAGCCCAGGATGAAGGCGATCACGAAGGAGTAGACCAGCACGCCCACCGCGGCGACGACCTGGACGACGAGCTGCTCGATGCCACCACCGAGGAACAGGCCCGTCTCGATGGCGAAGAAGCCCAGGTAGATCGTACCGATGAGGCCACCGACGAGGTGGATGCCGACGACGTCGAGCGAGTCGTCATAGCCGAGCTTCCACTTCAGCTCCACCGCGAGGGCGCAGACGGCACCGGCGACGACGCCGAGCACGAGGGCCCAGCCGGGCGTCAGGTTGGCGCACGCCGGGGTGATCGCGACCAGACCGGCCACCGCACCCGAACCGGCGCCGACCGATGTGGCCTTGCCGTCCTTGAGCTTCTCGACGAGCAGCCAGGCCAGGATGGCCGCGGCGGTCGCACCGAGGGTGTTGATGACGATCAGACCGACGACCGAGTCCTCGGTGCCCAGAGCGCCGAGGCCCTCAGCACCACCGTTGAAGCCGAACCAGCCGAACCACAGCAGCGACGCGCCGAGGAGCACCAGCGGCACGTTGTGCGGCTTGTGGATGCCCTTCTGGAAGTTCAGGCGCTTGCCGAGCACCAGCGCGAGCGCCAGAGCAGCCGCACCGGCGTTGATGTGGACCGCCGTACCACCGGCGTAGTCGATGACGCCGACGTCGAAGCCGAAGGTCTCGCCGAGGCCCATGATCCAGCCACCGCCCCAGACCCATGCGGCGACCGGGAAGTAGACGACCGTGGCCCAGATGCCCGCGAAGATCATCCAGGCGCCGAACTTGGCGCGGTCGGCGATCGCTCCCGAGATCAGGGCGACGGTGATGATCGCGAAGGTGGCACCGAACAGTGCGCCGACGAGGTCGTCGCTGCCGAGGGTGGCCAGGCCGAAGTCCGAGAAGGGGTTGCCGGCGAACGCCCACGTGCTGTCGACCGCGCTCATGTTGAATCCATACAGGATCCAGAGAACGCTGACGAGACCCAGCGCGCCGAAGCTCATCATCATCATGCTGACGACGCTCTTCGCCTTGACCAGGCCGCCGTAGAAGAACGCCACTCCGGGCGTCATCAAGAGCACCAGCGCTGACGCGGTGATCAACCAGGCGAGATTTCCGCTATCCATGAAGTGTTCCTCATCCGTGTTGTGTGTAGAGAACCGCGGATGCTGCTCGGGTAGTCGGATGTGCGATCCGCGGTGACACCAGTGTGGCGACCGCGCGTTTCACGCCGGGGGGGAGGTAAGTTTCCGACGTGTTACGAACAGGCCGTGTGTGTAAACATCGTGTTTCCTTGCGCCGCGAGGAGTCGGTGAAATCTCCCCACGAGCGCTTACGCGGACGTGGAGGCGATCAGGCGCGAGATGGCTCGCAAGTACTTCTTGCGATAGCCGCCGGCCAGCATCTCGTCCGAGAACACCGCATCCAGTGTCGTGCCCGTCGCCCGGATCGGCAGCTGAGCGTCGTATACGCGATCCACAAAGGCGACGAATCGCAGCGCGGCCGACTGGTCCGCCAAGGGCGACACGTCGCGCAGGCCGATCATCGACACTCCGTCCAGCAGACGGATGTATCGGGAGGGGTGCACCTGGGCCAGGTGTGAGACGAGGTCACCGAACGCGTCATCGGATGCCGTCCCAGGGGCCGCCGCGAGCTCCTCCTCGTATTCGCCGCCCGCCAGTGTGCGTGCGTGTCCGTCGAGATCCCGGTGCCGGTAGTCGACACCGTCGATGCGCAGGGTCTGAAAGCTCTCGGCCATCGCGTGGATCTCACGAAGGAAGTCCTGCGCCGCGAAGCGCCCCTCCCCGAGTGCGTTGGGAGGCGTGTTGCTCGTCGCCGCGAGCTTCGTCCCCGAGGCGACCAGCTCACCGAGCAGCCTTGTCATGACCATGGTGTCGCCGGGATCATCGAGCTCGAACTCGTCGATGCACAGCAGATCGGCGCCGTGGAAGAGCGCGACCGCCTTGGCGTACCCGAGGGCCCCGACCAGGGCCGTGTACTCGATGAACGAGCCGAAGTACTTCCTGCGCGCGGGCATGGCGTGATAAACGGCCGCGAGCAGGTGGGTCTTGCCCACACCGAACCCACCGTCCAGATACACCCCGGGCTTGGTCTCGGGCGCCTTCGCCCGAGAGAAAAGGCCGCGCTTGGCGGGGCGCTTCGCCTCGGCGAACTCGAGCAGCGTCTGCTTGGCCTCGGCCTGTGATGGGTACCCCGGGTCCGCCCGATACGAATCGAAGGTGGCCTCGGCGAACTGCGGGGGCGGCACCAGGTGCGCCACCATTTCGGCACCGCTCACGCTCGGTTGACGATCGGTCAGGTGGATCGTTGCCGATTCGGTCTGCATGGGGCCGGGTTGTCCTTCGACGTCACACGATGACGGCGGGCGTGCGTCTGCGTGCGCCGCGATCTAGGGTTCAGGGGATGGCCACAGCCTATCGCCGCCGCGCGCCCGCACGGCGGCATCCGGCCGCAGCACCACGACGACCACTGAGGAGGACGCCATGACGACGATCGAGCGCGACGCCACGGAGCCCAAGTTCGACGACTACGCCCACCCCGAGCGACTCGTCACCGGCGCGTGGCTGCAGGAGCGGCTCGGGACCGACGGCCTCGTCGTCGTCGAGTCCGATGAGGACGTGCTGCTGTATGAGACCGGGCACATCCCCGGCGCGGTCAAGGTCGATTGGCACACCGAGCTGAACGACCCCGTCGTGCGCGACTACGTCGACGGCGAGGGGTTCGCCGCCCTGATGCGGCGCAAGGGCATCTCACGCGACGACACCGTGGTGATCTACGGCGACAAGAACAACTGGTGGGCCGCGTACGCGCTCTGGGTGTTCTCGCTCTTCGGCCACGAGGACGTGCGACTGCTCGACGGTGGACGCGACCGCTGGATCGCCGACGGACGCGCCATCACGACGGACCTTCCTGCTCCCCGGACGAGCGAGTACCCCGTGGTCGAGCGCGACGACTCGCGTCTGCGTGCCTACAAGGACGACGTCCTCGAGCACCTCGGCAAGCCGATGATCGATGTGCGCTCTCCCGAGGAGTATTCGGGCGAGCGCACGACGGCGCCGGCATACCCCGAGGAGGGCGCTCTGCGCGCCGGTCACATCCCCGGCGCGCAGAGCGTGCCCTGGGGCAAGGCGGTCGCCGACGACGGCACGTTCCGGCCCCGCGCGGAGCTTTCCGACATCTACTTCGACGGCGCGTCGCTCTCGGCCGGCGACGACGTCATCGCCTACTGCCGCATCGGCGAGCGCTCGAGTCACACCTGGTTCGTGCTGACGCACCTCCTCGGACTGCCGAACGTGCGCAACTACGACGGCTCCTGGACCGAGTGGGGCAGCGCCGTGCGCGTGCCGATCGTCACCGGCGACGAGCCGGGAGAGCCGCGCTCCTGACTCCGGGGCGTGGGAGAATCGGTCTCGATGTCCCCTTCCGACCTGCCCCGCGCCCTCGCCGAGATCCGCGACGACTTCCTCGAGCTGCCCGAGCCCGAGCGGCTGCACCTGCTGCTCGAGTTCTCGGAGGGCCTGCCGGCCGTCCCCGATGAGTTCCAGGATCGCCCGGAGCTGTACGAGCGCGTCGAAGAGTGCCAGTCGCCGGTGTTCATCATCGTCGACGTGGATGACGCCGGCACCGTCGCGATGCATGCGACGGCGCCCCCGGAGGCGCCCACGACGCGGGGTTTCGCCAGCATCCTGGTGCAGGGCATCAGCGGGCTGTCGGCGCAGGAGGTGCTCGACATTCCGAACGACTATCCGCAGAGCATCGGCCTCACGCGTGCGGTCTCACCGTTGCGCATCGCCGGCATGACGGGGATGCTCGGCCGCACCAAGCGCCAGGTGCGCGCCAAGAGCGGGCTCTGAGGGACCACGCTCGTGCGCATCAGCGAGGTCGTGCCCCACACGCTGCGGTCGATGGATCATGCCTCGACGGAAGGCCGCGAATGGCTCGCGGAACTCTACGCGCCGGCTCGCGAGAACCACGTGCGCCTGAACATGGTGACGAGCCTGACAGGAGCCGCGGTCGGGGCCGACGGCACGAGTGAGACCCTCACCAGCCCCGTGGACCGGGCGGTGCTGGGGGTCATCCGCCGAGCGTGCGACGTCGTCGTCGTCGGCGCGCAGACGGTGCGCGCCGAAGGCTATGTGATCCCGCGCACGGCGATGCTGGCCATCCTGACCGGGTCGGGAGACCTCTCCGGCCATCGCTTCGACGAGGCGGCAGCCGCCGAGAGGGTGCTCGTCGTCTGCCCGCCCGCACGCGTCGACGGCGTTCGGGAGCGGGTCCGCGGCACCAGCATCGAGGTGATCTCCGCCGGTGCCGACGACGACGCGTCCGCGTCGCACCGCGTCGATCCCGGAGCGGTCATCGAGCGGCTGCGCGATCGCGGCCTCCGGCGCGTCGTGTGCGAGGGCGGGCCCTCGCTCGCCGCCCAGTTCGTGCGCGCGGGCGCCGTGGACGAGGCGTGCGTGAGCGTGGCCCCCACGCTCTCCCCCGCGGAGCGACCCTTCATCGACGTGGACGCGGACACGCGCTCGCACGTGAGCGGGATGCTCGTCGACGAAGCGGGGTTCAGCTACCTGAGGCTCGCGCTGGATCGTCCAGCACCGAGCTGAGCCACGAAGAGATCGCGGCGCTCCAGCGCTTCTCGTCGAAGTTCCAGAGTTTGGTGTGCCGGGCGGTGCGGAAGCTCTCGAGCGCCACCAGATCAGGGCGGGCGCGGGCCAGCTCGTGAGAGGCGTCCGCGGGCACGAACCCGTCGTCCTCGCTGTGCAGGATCAGCATCGGATGCCGCAGTTCTCCCGCCCGCGCGATGACATCCAGCCGGTCGAAGGGGATCGGCTCGCCGCCGCCGCGCACGGGTCGGGCCCAGCGCGATCCGAGCGCGCCGAGCGTGAGACCGACGAGCGGGCGGGGAAGCCGGTGCAGGCCCGCCTGATGCCGCAGGACGACGCCCCAGTCGATCGCCGGTGAGTCGAGGATCAGAGCGGTGATGCTCTCTCGGTGCGCCGAGGTGAGGGCCAGCTGCAGGGCGACGGCCCCGCCCATCGACCACCCCATCAGGACGATGCGCCGAGCGCCGCGCTCACGCGCGAACGCGATCGCCGCGTCGACGTCCCGCCACTCGGTGGCGCCGAGCGTGTAGGTGCCGTGACGGCTGCTCGGGGCCTCGCCGTCGTTGCGGTACGAGACCAGCAGGTTGGTGATCCCGAGGTCGTGGAAGACCGGGACCGCCCGGAGCGCCTCGGCACGCGTGGTGCCCCGGCCGTGGATGTGGATGACCCACACGTCCTGCGCGGCCGAATCCGGCTCTGGAGGGAACAGCCAGGCGGGGCACTCGCCGACCGGCGTGGAGATCGCCTCGCTCGAATACGCCAGGTGCAGCTGCTCCGGCTGGTCGAAGTACCAGCCGCTGAAGGCGGCCTGAGGCGACAGATGGGCGTCCGGGGCGATATGGGTGAGCAGCTTGCGCGTGACGGCCGTATCCGTCTCGGAGAGTACGGTGCCCACCTTCAGGTACGACGCGCTGCCCGATGTGAAGAGGCCGTAGCGCCCGGGGAGGCGCGTGTCGGGCGTACGCGAGAGCGTCACGGTCTGCGCGTTCGTGTCGAGTCCGAGCAGGACCGTGTCCGCCTGGCGCACCGCCGGCGTGACCACCCGTCGCGCGAGCCGGCCGGCGATCACCGCCATGACTCCGCCGAGCACCGCGAGTGAGGCGCCGAGCGCCGAGATCGTCAGCCGGAGAGCTGTCGCCAGGGCAGGACTGGGACCGTCGGCGCGCCTGGAGGGGATCATCGAGCCCTCACTTTAGTCTGTCGGCGTGACCGCCGTCCCCGCAGAGCCCGATCTCTCCGCCGCATTCGCGCGCGCCATCGCCGACGTGCACGACATCGTCTTCCGCGACGACCTGGCGGTGCGCGAGATCCCTGCGCCGCCCGGCCTCGCTCCCGAGGCGCTCGCGCTCGCGGCCGATGTGCGCCCGCCCGTCGCGCACGAGGACTCGCCCTACGGAACAGGGCGGCTGATCCTGTTGCACGACCCCGCCGAGCCCGAGGAATGGGGCGGCCCCTGGCGGCTGGTGTGCTTCGCGCAGGCTCCCCTCGAGACCGAGATCGGCCGCGACCCCCTCCTTCTCGAGGTCGCGTGGTCGTGGCTCGTCGACGCTCTCGATCAGCGTGGCGCGGGCTACCACTCACCGTCGGGCACAGCGACGAAGACGCTCTCCACGGGATTCGGCGGCTTGGCCGACGAAGGCGACGGCGCTCAGATCGAGCTGCGCGCCTCGTGGTCGCCGGCACCCGGGCCGTTCGGCCCGCACGTCGATGCGTGGGCAGAGCTGCTGTGCATGCTCGCGGGGCTGCCGCCGGGGTCCGAGGACGTCGCCCTGTTCGCAACGCGAAAGGAGCCGCGTGGCTGAGATCGCCGACCTCGTCGCCCCCCACGTCATCGACACCCTGGCCGGTCTGTCCGAGGCCTCAGCCGCACTCGCCGCCGGCCACGACGCGGTGGCGGTCGACGTCGAACGTGCCTCCGGCTTCCGCTACTCCCAACGGGCCTACCTCATCCAGGTATTCCGTCGGGGGGCGGGCGTGTTCCTGTTCGATCCGCCCGCCATCGGCGACTTCACGGCCCTCGATGAGGCGATCGGCGACAGCGAGTGGATCCTACACGCGGCGAGCCAGGACCTTCCGTCGCTGCGCGAAGCCGGTCTCGATCCCGGCCGCATCTTCGACACCGAGCTGGCCGCGCGACTGCTCGGACATGAGCGTGTGGGCTTGGGGGCCGTCGTCGAGGACGTGCTGGGCATCACCCTGGCCAAGGCGCACTCCGCCGCCGACTGGTCGACGCGCCCGCTGCCCGCGTCGTGGCTCGAGTACGCGGCGCTCGACGTGCTTCATCTGGTCGATGTGCGCGACGCGCTGGCTGCGGAGGCCGCCGAACAGGGCAAGCTGCGCATCCTCGACGAAGAGTTCCGTGCCGTGCTGGATCGCCCCGCGCGCACTCCGCGCGAGGACCCATGGCGGCGCCTGAGCGGGCTGCACACCGTCCGGGGCCGACGCGCGCTGGCCATCGCCCGCGAGCTCTGGCAGGCACGCGAGGAGTATGCGGAGCAGGTGGACGTCGCTCCGGGCAGGCTGGTGCCGGACCGGGCCCTGGTGGCGGCCATCCAGGCCGACCCAGCCAGCAAGAGCGCCCTCGCCGGGATCAAGGAGTTCACCGGCCGGGCAAGCCGCACCCAGCTGGATCGCTGGTGGGACGCATTCGAGCGAGGACGGGCGATCACGACGCTGCCGCCCGACCGCGTGCCGAGCGACGGTCCGCCGCCACCCCGCGTGTGGCGGGACCGCAACCCCGAGGCCGATGCCCGTCTGAAGGCGGCCAAGCCCGCGTTGGAGCACATCGCGGAGCAGTGGCGGATGCCTCTGGAGAACCTCCTCACCCCCGATACTCTGAGGCGGCTCGCATGGGAGCCGCCCGCCGACATCGATGCGGCGACGATCGGTCGCTCTCTGGCAGATCTCGGCGCTCGGCCCTGGCAGGTTGAAGAAACCGCACAGACGATCGCGGATGCCTTTGTGGAATCAGCACAGGCGATCGCGGACGAGGCCGAAATCGTCTCGTAGGTTCGGCCCAAGCGATTCCCGGGGCCCGTGCGACGTTCCTAGGCTGGTGCCAACCCACCTTTGGAGGCAGAGTGACCGAGATATCGGATGTCTATTTCGTCGACGGTGTGCGCACACCTTTCGGTCGCGCCGGAGACAAGGGCATGTACGCGGGCACGCGGGCCGACGACCTCGTCGTCAAGGCGATGATCGGGCTGATGGAACGCAATGATGCCGTCCCCGCCGACCGCATCGACGACGTTGCGATCGCGGCGACCACCCAGCAGGGCGACCAGGGTCTGACGCTCGGGCGCACCGCGGCGATCCTGGCAGGGCTGCCGCAGTCCGTTCCGGGCTTCGCAATCGACCGGATGTGCGCGGGCGCCATGACCTCGGTGACGACCATGGCCGGATCGATCGGCATCGGCATGTATGACGCGGCGATCGCCGGCGGCGTGGAGCACATGGGCCGGCATCCGCTGGGAGGCGACGCCGACCCCAATCCGCGCTTCCTCACCGAGAAGCTGGTGAGCGCGGACGCCCTGAACATGGGAATCACGGCAGAGCGGATCCATGACCGCTTTCCCCACCTGACCAAGGAGCGCGCCGACCGCTTCGGCATGCGCAGCCAGCACAAGACGCAGGCCGCGTACGACGCGGGCCGGATTCAGCCCGACCTCGTCCCCATCGCCGTCCGCGACGGGGAAGGGGCGTGGGGACTGGCGTCCGAGGACGAGGGCCGTCGCCCCGAGACGACCATGGAGGGGCTCGCGGGCCTGAAGACCCCGTTCCGACCGCACGGCCGTGTCACCGCGGGCACGTCGTCTCCCCTCACCGACGGCGCGACCGTCAGTCTGCTCGCCGGTGGCGGCGCCGTGAAGGAATGGGGACTCGAGCCCAAGATGAAGCTCGTCTCGTTCGCCTTCGCCGGGGTCGCTCCCGAGATCATGGGAGTCGGCCCGATCCCCTCGACCGAGAAGGCGCTCGCCAAGGCGGGGCTCACGATCGACGACATCGGGCTGTTCGAGCTCAACGAGGCGTTCGCGATCCAGGTCCTGTCGCTGCTCGATCACTTCGGCATCGATGACGACGACCCCCGCGTCAACCCGTGGGGCGGAGCCATCGCCGTCGGCCACCCCCTCGCGGCATCCGGGGTTCGCCTGATGATCCAGCTCGCGGCCCACTTCGCCGAGCGGCCGGACGTGCGCTACGGCCTCACGGCGATGTGCGTCGGCCTCGGTCAGGGCGGCTCCGTGGTCTGGGAGAACCCGCACTACACCGGCAAGAAGAAGAAGCAGAAGTAGGGGCCCGCGATGACGAACTACGACGAGATCGACTTCTCCCCCCTCGATGAGCTCGCCGGCGACGAGGTCGTCACGCACTCCCACGTGCGAGACGTGCCACTCGCCAGCGGCCGCGTCCTCGCGCTCATCACCCTCGACAACGGACGCGACCACACTCGTCCGAACACGCTCGGACCGGCCACGCTCAAGGAGCTGGGCGAGAAGCTCGCGGCGCTCAAGACGCGCGCCGGCGCGGGCGAGATCCAGGCGGTCGGCATCACGGGCAAGCCCTACATCCTCGCCGCGGGAGCGGACCTCAGCGACATCGGCAGGCTCGACTCCCGGGAAACCGCTCGGCTCATCGCCCAGCGCGGCCACCAGGTGCTGGGGATGCTCGACGACCTCGGCGTCCCCTCCTTCACCTTCATCAACGGCCTCGCCCTCGGTGGGGGGCTCGAGATCGCGCTGAACTCGACCTACCGCACGCTCGACACCTCGGCCGCCGCGCTCGCTCTCCCCGAGGTCTTCCTCGGCCTGGTCCCGGGCTGGGGCGGCGCCTATCTGCTGCCGAATCTGATCGGCATCGAGAACGCCCTCGAGGTCGTGATCTCGAACCCGCTGAAGCAGAACCGGATGCTGAAGCCGCAGGCGGCGTTCGATCTGGGCATCGTCGATGCGCTGTTCCCCGCCGCGACCTACCTCGAGGATTCACTGCGGTGGGCGGACGGCGTTCTCACCGGGAGGATCACGGTGAAGCGCCCGCATGAACCCGGCAAGCTCGAGCGTCTCGCCAAGTGGCCCATCGCGATCAAGACGGCCCGGACCACACTGGAGACGCGCATCGGCACCGTCCCCCGGGCGCCCTACCGTGCGCTCGACCTGCTTGATCGCGCCAAGGGCGGCACCCGCGCCGAGGCGTTCGCGCGCGAGGACGACGCCCTCGCGGATCTGATCGCCGGCGACCAGTTCGCCGCCTCCATGTACGCGTTCGACCTGGTGCAGAAGCGCGCCAAGCGACCCGTGGGCGCCCCGGACAAGGCGCTGGCCAACAAGGTCACGAAGGTGGGCATCATCGGGGCCGGCCTGATGGCCAGCCAGTTCGCCCTGCTCTTCGTGCGCAAGCTGCAGGTGCCGGTGCTCATCACCGACCTCGACCAGGGACGCGTCGACAAGGGCGTGGCGTCGGTGCGCGACGAGATCGCGAAGCTCGAGGGCAAGGGCCGTATCGACGGCGACACCGCGAACAAGCTGCGCGCCCTCGTGCGCGGCACCACCGACACATCCGAGTACGCGGACTGCGACTTCGTCATCGAGGCCGTGTTCGAGGAGGTCGGCGTCAAGCAGAAGGTCTTCGGAGATATCGAGAAGATCATCGCCGACGATGCGATCCTCGCGACGAACACCTCGTCGCTGTCGGTCGAGCAGATCGGCGAGGCGCTCGAGCACCCGGAGCGCCTCGTCGGCTTCCACTTCTTCAACCCGGTCGCGGTCATGCCGCTGATCGAGATCGTGAAGACCCCGTCGGTCACCGACGCGGCTCTGTCGACCGCCTTCGTCGTCGCGAAGAGCCTGGGAAAGAACGCGGTGCTCACGGCGGACGCCCCCGGCTTCGTCGTCAACAGGCTGCTGGCCAAGGTGATGGGCGAAGCCGCGCGCGCCGTCTACGAGGGCACCCCGCTGCTCACGGTGGAGCGCGCCTTCGCCCCGCTCGGTCTGCCGATGACGCCGTTCCAGCTGATCGACCTCGTGGGCTGGAAGGTCGCGGCCCACGTGCAGGACACGATGGCCACGGCATTCCCGGATCGCTTCTACGCCTCGGCGAACTTCCACGAGCTCGCCCAGCTGACCGAGGTCGTCGAGAAGGACAAGCACGGCCGGGTCACAGGGTGGACGTCCCCGGCGGCGAAGGTGCTCAAGGGCGCCGTCACCGATACCCCGGCCGCAGAGGCGGAGATCCTGCGACGCGTCCAGGACGGACTGGCGCACGAGATCCGCATCATGCTCGACGAGGGCGTCGTGCCCGAGGTCGAGGACATCGATCTGTGCCTCATCCTCGGGGCAGGGTGGCCGTTCATCGACGGCGGTGCGTCGCCCTACCTCGACCGCGAGGGGGCGTCGGAGCGCGTCTTCGGGGGCACTTTCCACGAGCCGCCCATCCGTGGGATCGCCGGCTGAGGCCCTACTCGCCGGCCGTCTCGCTCTCGGCGGTCACTCGCGAGAGCCACGCGGGTTCCGGCTCGCCCCTGCGCGCCACCGGCACCCGGGTGCCGAGCACCTGCGAGACGACGTCCTGAGCGATCTTCGCGGCGGTCAGGCCGGCATCCGCCAGGATCTGCTCGCGTGAGGCGTGCGGAATGAACTCGTCGGGCAGACCCAGCTCGTCCACGGCGGTGTCGACGCCGGCTTCGCGCAGGACCTGCCGGATACGGGTGCCGATTCCTCCCACCCGGATGCCGTCCTCGAGCGTGATGACGAGTCGGTGTCGATCCGCCAGCTCGACCAGAGACGGCGCGACCGGAACCACCCAGCGCGGGTCGACGACGGTCGCGCCGATTCCCTGATCGGACAGGCGGGTCGCCACGTCCACCGCGACGTGCGCGAGAGAGCCGATGCCGACCAGCAGCACATCCTCGCTCTGCCCGCGCCGCAGCACGTCGACGCCGTCCGGCATCCGCTCGAGAGCGGGAAGGTCGGGCGCGACCGCACCCTTGGGGTAGCGCACGACGGTGGGAGCATCGTCGACGGCGACGGCTTCGCCCAGCAGCTCCCGCAGTCGCGCCTCGTCGCGCGGGGCGGCGATCCGCACATGCGGCACGAGCTGCAGCATCGCGAGGTCCCAGACGCCGTGGTGACTCGGACCGTCGGGACCGGTCACACCTGCGCGGTCGAGGACGAAGGTGACGCCGGCCCGGTGCAGTCCGACATCCATCAGCACTTGATCGAACGCCCGGTTCATGAACGTGGCGTAGATCGCCACGACAGGATGAAGCCCCCCGTAGGCCAGGCCGGCGGCGGCGGTGACGGCGTGCTGCTCGGCGATGCCGACGTCGTACACGCGATCGGGAAAGCGCTGCGCGAACGGCAGCAGACCGGTCGGACGCAGCATCGCCGCCGTCATCGCGATCACGTCGGGACGGGCCTCGCCGATGCGCACGATCTCATCCGAGAAGACGTCGGTCCAGGCCGTCGCCGCGCCGCCCCCGATCGTCCTCCCGGTGAGCGGGTCGATCCGCCCGACGGCGTGGAACTGGTCGGCCTCGTCCAGACGCGCCGGCTCGTAGCCCCGGCCCTTCTCGGTGATGGTGTGCACGATGACGGGCGCGTCATAGGCCTTCGCCAGCCGCATGGTCTCGACAAGGGTCTCGATGTCGTGGCCGTCGATCGGGCCCAGGTACTTGATGTCGAGGTTGGAGTACAGGGCGGCGTTGTTGGTGAATCTCGACAGGAACCCGTGGGTGCCGCCTCGCACGCCGCGATACACCGCGCGACCGGCGGGGCCCAGCCGGCCGAACAGCGAATCCGTGCTGCGCCGCAGGTGGCGGTAGGTCTCCGTCGTACGGACCCGGTTGAGGTGGCGGGCGATGCCGCCGATCGTCGGTGCGTACGAACGACCGTTGTCGTTGACGACGATCACCAGGTTGCGGTCGTTGTCGTCGCTGATGTTGTTCAGGGCTTCCCAGGTCATGCCGCCGGTGAGTGCACCGTCGCCGACGACCGCGACCACGTGGCGATCACGCCGGCCCGTGCGGGTGAGCGCGCGCGAGATGCCGTCGGCCCAGCTGAGCGAGCTCGAGGCGTGCGAGGACTCGACGATGTCGTGCTCGCTCTCGGTGCGCTGGGGATAGCCGGCAAGGCCGTCCCGGGAGCGCAGCGCAGAGAAGTCCTGCCTTCCGGTGAGCAGCTTGTGCACGTACGACTGATGCCCGGTGTCGAAGACGATCGGGTCGTGCGGAGATTCGAAGACGCGGTGCAGGGCGAGCGTCAGCTCGACGACCCCGAGATTGGGTCCCAGGTGCCCGCCCGTGCGGGACACGTTGTCGATCAGAAAAGCCCGGATCTCGGCTGCAAGCTGTTCGAGCTGGGGGTAGTCCAGCCCGTCGAGGTCACGAGGGCCCGTGATCGACGACAGCATCCGCATTGCTCCTCCCCGGTGCGAGCCGCGCTCGCACCGTCGAACCAGTCTACGGTCCCTGCTCCTCGTCGGCCGCGTGCGCCGCGGACATGAGTGGGGGCCCGGCGCGCGTGCGCCGGGCCCCCACTCATGCATCAGACCAGGCTTCGCAGCACGTACTGCAGGATGCCGCCGTTGCGGTAGTAGTCGGCCTCACCCGGAGTGTCGATGCGAACGACCGCGTCGAACTCGACGGGCTCTGCGCCCGGCGAGGAGGCATCGCTCGGCGTGGCCGTGACGTGGACGGTGCGGGGCGTCGTGCCGTCGTTGAGCGCCTCGATGCCCGAGATGGAGAATGTCTCGGTGCCGTCGAGTCCGAGGTCGGCCGCCGACGTGCCGGCGGGGAACTGAAGCGGAATGACGCCCATGCCGATCAGGTTCGACCGGTGGATGCGCTCGTAGCTCTCGGCGATGACCGCGCGCACGCCCAGCAGACTGGTGCCCTTGGCGGCCCAGTCGCGCGACGAGCCGGAGCCGTATTCCTTGCCGGCCAGGATCACCAGCGGCGTGCCCTGCCTCTGGTAGTTCTCCGCGGCGTCGAAGATGAACGACTGAGGCCCGCCGTCCTGCGTGAAGTCGCGGGTGTAACCGCCCTCCACGCCGTCGAGCAGCTGATTGCGCAGGCGGATGTTCGCGAACGTGCCGCGGATCATCACCTCGTGGTTGCCGCGACGCGAGCCGTAGGAGTTGAAGTCCCGCTTGTCGACTCCGTGCTCGTTCAGGTATCGACCGGCCGGACTGTCGGCCTTGATCGCCCCGGCGGGCGAGATGTGGTCGGTGGTCACCGAGTCGCCGAGCCGCGCCAGCACCCGCGCGCCGGCGATGTCGGTGACCGGGTCGGGTGTCGCGTTCATGCCCTCGAAGTAGGGGGGCTTGCGAACGTAGGTCGAGGTGTCGGCCCATTCGAACGTGGCGCCGGTCGGAGTCGGCAGCGAACGCCAGCGCTCGTCGCCCTCGAACACACTCGCGTACTGGGTGTCGAACATGTCGGTCGAGATCGAGGAGTCGATCGTCGCCTGCACCTCTTCGGTGCTCGGCCACACGTCACGCAGGAAGACCTCGTTGCCCTCGAGGTCGGTCCCCAGTGGGTCGTTCTCGAAATCGAAGTTCATCGAACCGGCCAGCGCGTACGCGATGACGAGCGGGGGTGACGCCAGGTAGTTCATCTTGACGTCGGGGTTGATGCGACCCTCGAAGTTGCGGTTTCCGGACAGCACCGCGGTCACGGCGAGATCGTTCTCGTTGATCGCCTCCGACACCTCTTCGATCAGAGGCCCGGAGTTGCCGATGCACGTCGTGCAGCCGTAGCCGACGGTGTAGAACCCCAGCGTTTCGAGGTCGCCGTTCAGGCCGGCCTTCTCGTAGTAGTCGGTGACCACCTTGGATCCCGGCGCCATCGTGGTCTTGACCCACGGCTTGGCCTTGAGCCCCTTCTTCGCGGCATTGCGCGCGAGAAGGCCGGCCGCAAGCATCACGGACGGGTTGGACGTGTTGGTGCAGGACGTGATCGCGGCGATCGTGACCGCCCCGTGGTCGATCGTGTACGACTCTCCGTCGGCCGTCGTGACCGTCGTCGGCTTCGAGACGACCGCGGGGGCGTGGGACCGGTGGTGCGGCTCCGCCTTGGGCGCCTGGTGGTCGTCGGGCGTGAACCCGGGCGGGTCGGATGCCGGGAAGGACTCCTCGATCCTCTCGTCCACCGCGTTCTCGTCGATGTCGGCGTAGCCGGCCAGGTCGATCTCGAACTGCTCCTTCGAGCGCGAGAGCTCGATCCGGTCCTGCGGCCGCTTGGGCCCGGCGATCGAGGGCACGACGGTGCCCAGATCGAGTTCGAGGTACTCGCTGAAACGCGGCTCGACCGACGGATCGTGCCAGAGGTGCTGCTCTTTGGCATACGCCTCGACCAGCGCGAGCTGTTCCGCGCTGCGTCCGGTCAGGCGCAGGTAGTCGATGGTGACCTCGTCGATCGGGAAGATCGCCGCCGTCGAGCCGAACTCGGGACTCATGTTGCCGATCGTCGCCCGGTTCGCCAGCGGCACCGAGGCGACGCCCTCGCCGTAGAACTCCACGAACTTTCCGACCACGCCGTGCTGGCGCAGCATGTCGGTGATCGTGAGCACGACATCGGTCGCCGTCACGCCGGTGGGGATCTCGCCTGAGAGCTTGAACCCGACCACGCGCGGGATGAGCATCGACACCGGCTGGCCCAGCATCGCCGCCTCGGCCTCGATGCCTCCCACTCCCCAGCCCAGTACGCCCAGGCCGTTCACCATCGTGGTGTGCGAGTCCGTGCCGACGCAGGTGTCGGGGTACGCCCGCTGCACGCCGTCGACGTCGCGCGTGTAGACGACCTTGGCGAGGTGCTCGATGTTCACCTGGTGAACGATTCCGGTGCCCGGCGGCACGACCTTGAAGTCCTGGAACGCGGTCTGCCCCCAGCGCAGGAACTGGTAGCGCTCGCCGTTGCGCTCGTACTCGATCTCGACGTTGCGCTCGAACGAGTCGGCGCGCCCGAAGAGATCTGCGATGACGGAGTGGTCGATGACCAGCTCCGCGGGCGACAGCGGGTTGATCTTGGTGGGGTCGCCACCGAGGTCGACGACGGCCTCGCGCATCGTGGCGAGATCGACGATGCACGGCACCCCCGTGAAGTCCTGCATGACGACGCGTGCGGGCGTGAACTGGATCTCGGTGTTCGGATCAGCCGCCGCATCCCACGAGCCGAGCGCCTCGATCTGCTCTCTCGTGATGTTGGCACCGTCTTCGGTGCGCAGAAGGTTCTCGAGGAGCACCTTCAGGCTGAACGGGAGCTTGTCGTAGCCAGGCACGTTGTCGATCCGGAAGATCTCGTAGTCGGCGTCGCCGACGGTCAATGTGCTCTTCGCTCCGAAGCTGTTGACAGATGACACGATGCCGTCTCCTTCAGTAGCAGCGTCCACACGCCCCACCATCTTCGTCCCGGCGACGACACAGGGCTAGCAAGGCGAACCTTACCCTCCGAGCGCAGCACCGCCCGCGGCGGGCGAGCGATATTTATCTCGATATCAAGATAAATATATCATTCCCCGCGACGAGGATAGAGAGCGCGCACGGCGAGCCACGTCACCGCCACCATCGGGGCGAACAGCGGCAGCCCCATGGCGAGCTTCGCCGTTCCGAGCGCCGTGACGTCGCCGACGGCGTAGAGCGGCAGCTGCACCGCGAGGCGCGCAGCGAACAGCGCCGCCCACGCGATGCCCAGCCAGAAGAACACCCGCCGCTTGCGGCGGTCCCGCCGCCACGCCGTGCCCTCCCCCATGAGGAACCCGATGGCGAGCCCGATCAGCGAGTATCCGACCAGGCTCGAGACCAGCAGGCCCCCGCCATACAGGCCGTTGGTGATGAAGCCCAGCACGAAGTTGTCCTCGGCCCGGCCGGTCCACAGAGCCAGCAGGGCAGCGCCGCCGGTCGCGACCAAGCCGCCGAGTGCGGCCTGGACGGGTGAGCGCATGACCAGACGCGCCACGGTGAACGCCCCCGCGATCCCGACCGAGAGCAGCAGGGCCGGGAGCAGCTCGCCGGTGAGGGTGTAGACGACGAGGAAGGTCAGGCTCGGCAGGACCGACTCGAGGATGCCGCGCCAGCCGCCCATCGCGCGCCAGACCACGTCCCGCGTGGCATCCCCGCCCGTGGGGTCGAGTCCCGCACGTCGTGCAGCGCCCGCGAGTGCCCCGCCGAGGGCATCCGAGGGTGACGCCTCGTGCGCTGTATCCGATGTGTCACCGCTCTCGTCGGACGCATCGGGGCGGCGGTCGGGGTCGCTCACGACGAGCCGGGCGTACCGGGCATCTTGAGCGGGATGAACTCGCGGGGCGGCATCGGCGAGTCACCCCGGACCACGACGATCGAGCGGAAGAGGTCCTCGACGCCGGCCGCGGCCTCCGGGTCGGAGGCCGCCTTGCCGCCGATGACCCCGCGGAGGAACCAGCGCGGCCCGTCCACCCCGACGAAACGCGCCAGGCGCTTGCCGGAGGCCTGCTCGGAGGCGGCCACGGGCACCTCGGCCAGCAGCTCGGCACCCAGCGGCCCCTCGCGTTCCTCCACACGACCGCCCTGCTGACGCACCTGCTCGCGGATCTGCGCCCGGGTCTCGTGCCACAGGCCGCTCGAGCGCGGTGCGGCGAAAGGCTGCACCTGCAGCGTCGAGCCGTCGTAGTCCAGCCCGACGGCGACGATGCGCTTGGTCTGCTCCTCGATCTCGAGACGCAGGTTCAGACCTTCTCGCGGCAGGATCTTGATCCCACCCAGATCGATGTAGGGGCGGACGGCGTTGGCCTCGGACTCATCGAACGGGCCGTTCGTCGCCCGGTCCGCCGGGGCCGCCTTCGTCACCGCCGCCACGTCCTGCTCTTCGCTCATGCGTGCGTCCTCTCGTCGTGTGCGGTGCTCGCATAGCCCGTGGAGCCGAAGCCGCTCGCTCCCCGGTCGCTGCCCGGCAGCTCCTCCACGGGAACGAAACGCGCCCGCGCGACCGGCATGACGACCAGCTGGGCGATGCGGTCGCCCTCCGTGATGTCGTAGGGCTGTTCCGCGTCGGTGTTCAGCAGCGACACCTTGATCTCGCCGCGGTAGCCGGCGTCGACCGTCCCCGGCGCGTTCACCACGGTGATGCCGTGCCGGGCGGCCAACCCGCTGCGCGGCACGACGAAGCCGACGTAGCCGTCGGGGAGCGCCAGTCGCACGCCGGTGCCGACCAGAGCCCGCTGACCGGGCAGCAGACGCACGGCCTCCGCGGCCACCAGGTCTGCGCCTGCATCGCCCGGGAGTGCGTAGGACGGTGCCGCGGGGGCGATAATGGGAACGTCCACGGAATCGGTCACTCAACGAGGGTAATGCAGAAGCAGTCAGCACCTTATCGCGAGCGTCTCGCCCCCTCGCTCTGGACGCTCGTGGCCGCGGCGATGCTCGCTCCGATGGGTGCGCTCGTGCTCGTGCCCGTTGATGCGACCCTCTCGCTCGTGGTCGGCCTCGCGCTGGCGGTGGTCGTCATCACGGGGCTCATCGCCGCGTCACCCGTGGTCGACGTGCGTGCCGGCACGCTGCGCGCCGGCCGAGCGCAGATCGAGTCGAAGTGGCTCGGCGCTCCGGTCGCCCACACCGGCGACGCCGCCCGGCGTGCCCGAGGCGCGGAGATCGACGGGAACGGCTGGCACCTGATCCGCGGCGGCATCCCCGGGCTGGTCGTCGTCCCCGTGCAGGACCCGGAGGACCCCGTCACGTCGTGGACCATCTCGACCCGCACACCCGACCGCCTCGCAGCCGCGATCGAGCGCGCTCGCGCGACTACGCCGCGCAGTCGCGACAGATGAAGCCGATCGAATCCTCGTGGTCGACCTGTGAACGGTGCTTCACGAGGAAGCAGCTGACGCACGTGAACTCGTCCTCCTGAGGAGGTAGCACGACGACGTCGAGCTCCATGTCGGACAGGTCCGCACCGGGCAGTTCGAACCCGCCCGGGTTGTCGGCATCCTCAGCATCGACCGAGCCCGACATCTTGTCGGGTACGCGCTCCTTGAGAGCCTCGATCGACTCGCTCTCGTCCTCGGACTTGCGGGGGGCGTCGTAGTCGGTAGCCATGCGTGGAAGTCACTTCTTTTCGTCGCTCAGGGATGCTGCGGTGCCAGATGGGCGGCGCTAGTTTGCACGGTCGGCGCGCATTTCGCAAATGCGCTCCGACGCCGTCCCTCTCGCGCGAGAAAACCGGCGGCGCGCGCGGGTTATTCCCGCCTTTCGACCATGACCCGTGACACGATGACGGAACACGAAATCGGCTGTGGAAGAGGCATGTCCCATGCAAGAGCTGAAAGTCATCCGCACCGAGGATGACCGCCTGATCGTGGCGACGGAGTCCGGCGAGACCTTCGCCCTCGTCATCGACGACGTCCTCCGCGCCGAGGTCCGTCGCGCCCGGGGAGCCGCACGCGACGACGACTCTCGCGCCAATCGCCCGAGTCCCCGCGAGATCCAGATGCACATCCGGTCGGGGATGTCGGCCCAGGAGGTCGCGGAGCTTCTCGATGCACGCGTGGAAGACGTCGTGCGATTCGAGGCGCCGGTGCTCGCCGAACGCGAGCACATGGTGGGTCTGGCGCTCGCCGTGCCCGTTCTGCTGGGAGCCGTCGACGACGCCGAGGCGCAGCCGACGTTCGGTGCCGCGATCCGCGCAAAGCTCGCCGAGGTCGGCGCGGAGGGCGAACGCTGGAGCAGCTGGAAAGAACAGTCGGAGTGGATCGTGAAGCTCCACTTCCAGGTCGGGGAGATCGACCACGATGCACGGTGGAGCTTCGATCCCCGGCGCAGCGCGCTCTCGCCCCTCAACGCCGACGCCACGCAGCTGTCGCGACAGGGCTCGCTCCCCGAAGGCCTCATCCCCCGTCTGCGGGCGCTCGACAACACGCCGAGCATGAAAGACGACTCCCGATTCGACAGTGGCGCCTTCGGGCTGCGCCGAGGATCGGACCCGGTGGATGATGAGGCCGGATCCGACCCGAACGACGCAGCGGTGAACCGCGAGAGCGAACCGGTCTCGACGAGCGCCGAGACGGCCGATCTGCTCGAGGCGTTGCGGCGCCGACGCGGTCAGCGTGAGCCGGCGCCGGAGAACGAAGTCACCCGCACGCCCGCTCCGGCGCATGCGCCCGTGGCCCTGTTCGATGCGCTCGAGCCGGGCTACGAGGCACCCACCGGGGACCCCTCCCCCGCAGAGGACGCCCCGACGGAGTCGGAGCCCTCTTCACGCCGACGGGGTCGCGCCGCCTTGCCGAGCTGGGACGAGATCGTCTTCGGGGCCCGCGGCGACGGGGAGTGACGCGCGCACAGAGCACGCTCAGCGCCGCGCGAGCGCACCGAGCGGGATCAACGGCACGATCGTCTCTTCGGCGGTGAGCGAGCCGTGCTGACCCACCATGCGCTGGGCACCCTTGTCCGCGAGGCGATCGTCGTAGTACGCCACTCGCCCGCGAGCCGCGACGAGCACGTCGCCGATCCGGGGGGCGACGTCGGTGTCGACGCGCGCCCCGAACAGTCCCGCTGAGACGGCCTCGGCGCGCGTGAGGATCCACGCGCGGTGCCCCTCCGCGCGGCGCCACGCGTCGACGACCTGATCGGTCGTCGTCCGCCCAGGTTCCGTGTAGAGGTGAAGCATGCGCGGCTCCCCCGCCACCGCCGCCACGCCATCGAGAAGCTCGTCTCCCTCGCCCAGCAGCACGTGGCCGCGCGCAGGCACGTCGACCATGCCGTGGTCGGCCGTGACGAGGGCCGCCGTCGTGCCGGTCAGCTCGCGCGCGAACCCGCGCATCGCGGCATCCAGGGTCTCGAGCGCCGCGAGCCACCGATCCGATTCCCAGCCGTGGCTGTGTCCGAGCGCGTCGAGCTCGGGAGCGTAGGCATAGACGATCGTGCCGGGTCGGGCCGCCTCCTGGGCAGCCCGCAGCAGCCGGGACGCCAGATCCCGTTCGCCGACGAACTCCGCGCCGCGGAACGATGCGCGGGTGAACCCCGAATCCCGGTACTCGGGCCTGCTCACCACGACGGGCCGCGCACCCGCGACCGCCGCTGCCTCGAACAGCGTCTCAGCGCGCTGCCAGGAGCTCGGATCGAGCCCGTCATGCTCCCAGCCCGTCAGCTGGTTCACCAGCGCGCCGGATCCGGGATGCCGCACCCGGTACCCGACGATGCCGTGCACCCCGGCATCCACCCCTGTCATGAGACCGGTCAGGGCCGTCGCGGTCGTCGAGGGGAACACCGTCACGGCACGGTCGCGGGCCGCCATCGCTCCGGTGAGGAAGCGTGCGTGTCCCGCGCGCGCAGTGAGGTTCGCCCGGCCCAGGCCGTCGACGAGCACGAGCACGGCCGATTCGACGGGCGCACCGGCCTCGGAACGGCCAGCCCGGACCATGTCGATCAGGCGTGGCAGGATGCCGGTGAGGCGCCGGGCTCCCGCCGGCGGCGACGGTAGCATGAGTGACATCGCGGCCAGTCTCGCATACCCCACGTGACGGCCCCTCGCCACGGTCTCGCCCGAAGGACGCCATGCCCCACGCCCCCACGCCGCCCGCAGAAGAGCGCATCGAGGACGTCGATGTGTCGAGCGAGATGCAGGGATCGTTCCTCGAGTACGCCTACTCGGTGATCTACTCGCGCGCTCTGCCCGACGCGCGCGACGGCCTCAAGCCGGTGCAACGACGCATCATCTACCAGATGGCAGAGATGGGGCTGCGCCCCGATCGCGGACACGTCAAGAGCGCGCGCGTGGTCGGCGAGGTCATGGGCAAGCTGCATCCCCACGGCGACGCCCCCATCTACGATGCGCTCGTGCGACTCGCGCTGTCGTTCTCGCAGCGCGTGCCGCTCGTGGACGGCCACGGCAACTTCGGCTCCCTCGATGACGGGCCCGCCGCCGCCCGCTATACGGAGGCCCGCCTGGCGCCGGCCGCACTGTCGATGACCCACGGCCTCGACGAGGATGTCGTCGACTTCGTCCCCAACTACGACAACCAGTTCGTCCAGCCCGAGGTCCTGCCCGCGGCGTACCCGAACCTGCTCGTCAACGGCGCCAGCGGCATCGCCGTGGGCATGGCGACCAACATGGCACCCCACAACCTCGTCGAGGTCGTCGGCGCCGCCATCCACCTGCTGCAGAACCCCGAGGCCGACCTCGACGCCCTGATGGCGTTCGTGCCCGGCCCCGACCTGCCCTCCGGCGGGGTCATCGCCGGGCTCGACGGCATCCGCGACGCCTACGCGACCGGACGCGGTTCGTTCAAGACGCGCGCACGCACGAGCATCGAGAGCCTGGGGCCGCGCAAGACCGGGATCGTGGTGACCGAGCTGCCCTACCTCGTGGGCCCCGAGCGCGTCATCGAGAAGATCAAGGATGCGGTGCAGTCGAAGAAGCTGCAGGGCATCAGCGACGTGTCGGATCTGACCGACCGCAAGAACGGCACGCGGCTGGTCATCGGCATCAAAACGGGTTTCGATCCGCAGGCCGTCCTGGAGCAGCTCTACCGGCTGACGCCGCTGGAGGACTCCTTCAGCATCAACAACGTCGCGCTCGTCGGCGGGCGGCCCCGCACGCTCGGCCTGCGCGAGGCGCTCCAGGTCTACATCGATCACCGGCTGCAGGTGGTCACCCGCCGCAGCCGCTACCGCCTGGCGCGGCGGCGGGAACGACTGCACCTGGTCGAGGGGCTGCTGATCGCGATCCTCGACATCGACGAGGTCATCCAGGTCATCCGTTCCTCGGATGACGGCGAGCAGGCACGCACCCGCCTGATCGAGGTGTTCGACCTCAGTCGCGAGCAGGCGGAGTACATCCTCGAGTTGCGACTGCGCCGCCTGACCAAGTTCTCGCGCATCGACCTCGAGGCCGAACGCGATCAGCTGCAACAGGAGATCGCACAGCTCGAGGAGCTGCTCGGCAGCGACGATCTGCTGCGCGGCCAGGTCGCCACCGAGCTCGAGGTGGTGGCCGACGAGCTCGGGACCCCGCGTCGGACCCTGCTGACGAATGCCGCACCCAGCGCGGCTCGCACGTCGAAGTCCGCCGCCGTCCTCGAGATCGCAGACGCCCCCTGCCGGGTCGTGCTGAGCGCCACGGGTCTCATCCTGCGCGTCGACGTGCCCCCGGACGGCAGCGACGAGTCCCTCACCGTTCCGACGCGACGCACCAAGCACGACGCGGTGGCGGGTGCGGTGGCCTCCACGACGCGCGGCGAGCTGCTCGCCATCACCCGGAGCGGGCGCGCGGTGCGCTTCTCGCCCGTCGATCTTCCCAGCGTGCCGGCGACATCCGTTCAGCTCTCGGCCGGGGTGCGCATCGACCAGTACCTGGGGCTGCCGGCATCCGAGGCGGTCGTGGCGATCGTGCCCCTCGTCGCCGCGCCGGCCATCGCCCTGGGCACGCGCATGGGCGTGGTCAAGCGTGTGAGTGCGACGGAGATCGGCGGCAAGCCGGAACTCGAGCTGATCGCGCTCAAACCGGGCGACGTCGTCGTCGGCGCCGCGCCCGCCCCCGACGACGCCCACCTGGTGTTCGTGACGTCGGACGCGCAGCTGCTGCGTTTCGAAGCATCCTCGGTGCGGCCGCAGGGACGCCAGGCCGGCGGCATGACCGGCATGCGTCTCGGCACCGGCGCCGCCGTCATCCACTTCGGGGTCGTCGATCCGCAGCAGACGGATGTGTGCGTCGTGACCATCGCCGGGAACGGTCAGGCGATCGCCGGCACGGATGCCGGAAGCGCCAAGGTCTCTGCCCTCGAGGAGTTCCCCACCAAGGGCCGCGCGACCGCCGGCGTGCGCGCCCACCGGTTCCTGCGCGGAGAGGACCAGGTGACACTCGCCTGGGTGGGCCCGGCTCCGGCGCACGGGGTCGCCACGGACGGCGGCGTGCGCACGCTGCCCGAGGTCGGCGCGCGACGCGACGCGTCCGGGAGCCCGCTCAGCGCCGTCGTCGCGGCGGTCGGGAGCGCGGTGGGGACCGCCCTTCGCTGACGCTCAGACGTCGATGCGGTCGCGCTCGAGCTCCTGCGCCGAGTCCACGATGAACTCGCGGCGAGGTGCGACCTCGGAGCCCATCAGCAGCTCGAAGACGCGGCCGGCGACCTCGGCGTCCTCGAGCCGCACGCGACGCAGCATCCGCCCCTGACGATCCATCGTCGTCGTGGCGAGCTGATCGGCGTCCATCTCACCGAGGCCCTTGTACCGCTGGATCGGCTCCTGCCACGTGCGACCCGCCTTGGTCAGCGACGCCAGCATGGCGTTCAGTTCCTTCTCGCTGTACGTGTAGGCCGTCTCGTTCGGCTTGGAGCCGCGCTGATGCGCGACGACGCGGTGCAGCGGTGGCACCGCGGCGAAGACCCGGCCCTGCTCGATCAGCGGCCGCATGTAGCGGAAGAACAGCGTCAGCAGCAGAGTCCGAATGTGTGCCCCGTCGACGTCGGCGTCGCTCATCAGGATCACCTTGCCGTAGCGGGCCTGGTCGATGTCGAAGCTGCGCCCCGAACCGGCACCGAGCACCTGGATGATCGAGGCGCACTCCGCATTCGAGAGCATGTCCGAGATGGAGGCCTTCTGCACGTTCAGGATCTTGCCGCGGATCGGCAGCAGTGCTTGGTACTCGCTGTTGCGGGCGAGCTTGGCCGTTCCCAGCGCCGAGTCGCCCTCGACGATGAACAGCTCGGAATCGGCGACGTCGTTCGACCGGCAGTCGACGAGCTTCGCCGGCAGCGAGGAGGACTCCAGGGCGTTCTTGCGGCGCTGCGTCTCTTTGTGAGCCCGCGCCGAGATGCGCGCCTTCATCTCGGCCACGACCTTGTCGAGCAGCTGCGCCGTCTGGGCCTTGTCGTCCCGTCGCGTGGAGGAGAACCGCGCGCCGAGCTCCTTGCGCACGACCTGGGCGACGATCTGGCGCACCGCAGGGGTTCCCAGTACTTCCTTCGTCTGTCCCTCGAACTGCGGCTCTGGAACGCTGACCGTGAGCACCGCCGTCAGCCCCGCCATGACGTCGTCCTTCTCGACCTTGTCATTGCCCGCCTTGAGCCGGCGCGCGTTCTGCTCGACCTGAGTGCGCAGGAACCGCAGCAGCTCCTGGTCGAATCCCTGCTGGTGGGTGCCGCCCTTGGGTGTGGCGATGATGTTCACGAACGAGCGGGTGACGGTCTCGTACCCCGTGCCCCACCGCAGAGCGATGTCCACGGTGCATTCGCGTTCCACCTCCGTCGAGACCATGGCGCCCGTCGCCTGCAGCATCGGCACCGTCTCGGTGAACGTCCCGGAGCCCTGCAGCCGCCAGGTGTCCGTCAGGGGCGGGTCGACGGCGAGGAAGTCCGCGAACTCCGAGATGCCTCCGTCGTAGCGATAGGACGTCTCGCGCGGCTCATCGCCGCGCTCGTCGCGCACGAGTATCTCGAGGCCCGGCACGAGGAACGCGGTCTGCCGCGCCCGTGTCTCCAGATCCTCGAACTGGAAGGCGGCATCCTTCGTGAAGATCATCCCGTCCGCCCAGTAGCGGATGCGGGTGCCGGTCCTTCCCTTCGGAGCCTTCCCGACGCGCCGCAGCTCGCTGCGCTTCTCGAACGGGCGGAACGGTGCGTCGGGCCGGGGTTGCCCGTCATCGTCGAACACGCCCGGCTCGCCGCGGTGGAACGACATCGCCCACGTCGCGCCGCCGCGGTCGACCTCCACATCGAGACGCTCCGAGAGGGCGTTCACCACCGACGCGCCGACGCCGTGCAGGCCACCCGAGGATGCGTAGGAACCGCCGCCGAATTTGCCGCCCGCGTGCAGCTTGGTGAAGACGACCTCGACGCCGGAGAGACCGGTGCGCGGTTCGACGTCGACGGGGATGCCGCGACCGGTGTCCCGCACCTCGACACTGCCGTCGGCGTGGAGGATCACGTCGATGCGCGTGCCGTTTCCCCCGAGGGCTTCGTCGACGGCGTTGTCGATGATCTCCCACAGGCAGTGCATCAGACCCGGCGAGCCGTTGGACCCGATGTACATGCCCGGGCGCTTTCGCACCGCCTCGAGGCCCTCGAGGACCTGCAGATGATGGGCGGAGTACTCGGTCGTCACGATCTCCCAGCCTACAAGCGTCGAGCACAGCCGCCCGTGCGACACACGCCCGAACTGACCGTGCGTACGCGTTGAGCGAACTGACACCTGTTCGCGGCATTCTCGAAACAGGATCGTGGTTGTATGGAACAAGACCCACCCGCAGCAATCGACCTGAGGAGGCACGAGATGACAACGCTTTCGACTACCGCCGACGAGGCGACCGTCGTCTACCGCCTCTCGGCGATGGACCGCTGCGACTCCTGCGGGGCGCAGGCCTACATCGCCGCAGAGGTGAACGGCAGCGAGCTGCTCTTCTGCGCACACCACGGCCGCAAGTACGAAGAGAAGCTCCGCGAGGTCGCCACCTCGTGGCACGACGAGACCGCCCGCCTGGACGAGACGGACTGATCACCATCGGATGATCGCGGCCCGCCGCTCGTCTCGCCCGTGGCGATGACCTCAGTGATGCCCCGTCTAAAATGACGGGGCATCACTCATGTTCCGGAAGGGTCCCCATGCCATCTCGCGGCCTCGCGATCGCCGACCGCGTCCGGTTCCTCGTGCAGCGGGCCGTGCGCATCGACGTCTCCTCGGTGACGGGACGGGCCCGCACGACGGCCCGCATCCACGGCAAGAGCTACCCGCTCGTCGTCGCCGACATGCTCTGGTCCGCCTTCCGCCACCGCGTCGGATTCAACGACTACCTCGAGTTCGACTTCGCCATCCTGTCGCGGGCGGAGCGCGCCACGTGGGTGACGAGCCCGCTGTCGCTCGAGCTGTCGAAGAAGTACGACGACCCGGCGCAGGTGCACCGCTTCCACGACAAGATCGCCTTCAACCGCGACTTCGATCGCTTTCTGCGCCGCGAATGGCGTGAGCTCCGGCCGGACGACCCGTCCGCACTCGTGGACTTCGCGGCCCGGCACGCCGTCTTCATCGCCAAGGTCCCCGTCAGCAAGTCCGGCATGGGCGTGCGGCGGTACACGGCCGAGCAGGTCGACGACGCCGGCGACTTTCACCGGGCACTGATCGAACGCGGCGAGACGCTCGTCGAAGAGGTCATCACGCAGCATCCGGACCTGGCCGCCGTCTGTCCCGGCACGGTCAACACCACGCGCGTGACGACCTTCCTGACCGACGACGGCCGCGTGGAGATCATCAACATGGCGCAGAAGTTCGGGCGCGGTGAGGTCAGCGACCAGGCGAGCTTCGGCGGCTTCTACACGAGCCTCGACGAGGACGGCCGGGCGACCGGGGCCGGCTACGACACCTCGGGGCGCCTCTTCGAGACCCACCCCGAGACCGGCTACCGCATCGCGGACTTCGCGTTGCCGATGATGGATGAGGTCCGCGCTCTCATCGACGACGTCGCGCGCGTGGTTCCCACGGTGCGCTACGTCGGCTGGGACATCGTCGTGTCGCCCGACGGGCCGGTGCTCGTCGAAGGCAACTGGGGAGCCGGCGTATTCGAGCACAAGCCGACCGCCAGCGGCCGCCGTCGTGGCCATCTCCCGCGCTATCGCGCGGCCATGGGCTTCTGACGGGACGCGCGCCGCTCAGGCAGCGCGGACGATCCCCATCGGCGTCGACTGGTGACCCTGCCCGAGCGGGTTGTCGCGCAGGATGCGGCCCAGCCGGGCCTCGTCGCTGCGTGTCATCGTGGAGCCGAGGATGTTGCCCCCGAGATCGTTGATGTCGACCACCGCCACGTCGATCTGCCCGCCGAGCAGGAGGCGCAGGTCGGCTGCCACGCGAGCGGGCCGGAGGGGGCCGAGCACGACCGCGCGGTTGTAGGGCGGGATGGTGCCGGGGGTCGGTCCGTCGATCGCTCTCGCCTTGTCGCCGGCGATCCGATAGAAATCTCCGCGACGTCCCAGCGGCTTCGTGATCGCCGCCGCCGCCGCGGCGACCAGGATGCGCGGCGTGCCGCACTCCCGCAACGCCATCTCCATGGTCTCGGGCATGCCGAGCCCGATGCCGTGAGGGGTGCGGGTCACATATCGCGAGAGCCGGCGCGCGAGCGGACGAGGCTCGATCTCGTCGACGGGGTGCGAACGACCCTGGGTGATCGCCACGATCTTCTCGGTGACGAACAGCAGATCGCCGGGCTGCAGGGCGTCACGCGCGTACTCCGCGACGAAGGCCTCGAGATCGTCCCCGGGCACCACGACCCGCGTGCGAAGCGGGATGCGCAGGTAGCGCGCGCCGTCCACCTCGACCTCGAGCGCCTTCCCCTCGTTCGGAGCGGCTCCCGTCATTCGAGGTAGTCCCGCAACGACTGCGAACGCGACGGATGCCGCAGTTTCGCCATCGTCTTGGACTCGATCTGCCGGATGCGCTCGCGCGTGACACCGAACGTGTCGCCGATCTGGTCCAGCGTCTTCGGCTGGCCGTCGCCGAGTCCGAAGCGCATGCGGATGACACCCGCCTCCCGCTCGCTCAGCGAGTCCAGGAGCGACTCGAGCTGACGCTGGAGCATCGTGAAGCCGACGGCATCCGCCGGCACGACGGCCTCGGTGTCCTCGATGAGGTCGCCGAACTCGCTGTCGCCGTCTTCGCCCAGCGGGGTGTGCAGAGAGATCGGCTCGCGGCCGTACTTCTGCACCTCGATGACTTTCTCGGGGGTCATGTCGAGTTCGCGGCTGAGCTCTTCCGGCGTGGGCTCGCGCCCGAGGTCCTGCAGCATCTGGCGCTGCACGCGGGCGAGCTTGTTGATGACCTCGACCATGTGCACCGGAATACGGATGGTGCGGGCCTGGTCCGCCATGGCGCGGGTGATCGCCTGACGGATCCACCAGGTGGCATACGTCGAGAACTTGAACCCCTTGGTGTAGTCGAACTTCTCGACCGCGCGGATGAGGCCCAGGTTGCCCTCCTGGATCAGGTCCAGGAACTGCATGCCGCGACCGGTGTAGCGCTTCGCGAGCGAGACGACCAGACGCAGGTTCGCGCCCAGCAGGTGGGACTTGGCACGCTGGCCGTCCTTGGCGACCCACGTCAGGTCTCGCCCGATCTGCGAACGCTTCTCGGTGTCGCTCATCTGCGACAGCTTCTCTTCGGCGAACAGACCCGCCTCGATGCGCATCGCGAGTTCGACCTCTTCCGCTGCGTTCAGCAGCGGAACCTTTCCGATCTGCTTGAGGTAGTCCTTGACCGGATCTGCTGTCGCCCCCGTGATCGTCGCGGAGTAGACCGGAACGTCCTCTTCGTCGCTCGACGAGAGCACGATCGCCCCGGTGGGCAGCGGCTCGGTGAATGCCGGCTTGGGAGTGTCCTCGTCGTCATCGGTGTCGGCGCCGGTGGCACCTGCAGGCGCCTCCGCGCCGCTCGCCGGCGCCTCTTCGGCGGCGGGGGAATCCACCTCGTCCTCGAGGTCTTCCTTCTTCTTGGCGGGGGCCGCCTTCGCCTTGGGCGCGGCCCGCTTCGGGGCGCTCTTCTTCGCCGCCGGCGCGGCCTGATCGGCCGCCGCGTCCTGCGCGGTCGCCGTCTCGTCGGTGACGTCTTTGGTGCTGGTCCGGGGAGGTGTCACAGTTTGCCTTTCACCGTCGCATCACAGTCTCTCGTCTCCCGCGATGCGACCGGTCGTCTTCGGACACGAGTAAGACCCTTGTCAAGTCCTGCGCGGGGCATTCATGGTTGACAACGGGTCGGATCATCCATTATCGCATACCCGTGGCAGCGATCGAACATGTCATCTCCGAGGTCCAACGCACGCGGCCGCTCGGAGATTCCCTCCGGCGCGATCAGCGGGAGCGTTTGTCGTCGTCGCCCGGCCGTGTCGCGAGGTAGCGCTCCAACTCCGCGGCCAGCTCGTCGGCGCTCGGCAGGTCCTCGTCGTCGAACGACGCGGCCCGCAACGGCGACCCCTGCACGTACTGGTCGTACCGCGTCTCGAGGTTCTGCAGCATCGTCGCCAACTCGTCGTTGGCGGATATCTGCTCGTCCACCTTCGCCAGGAAATCCCGGTTGGCCTCCCGCAGGTCCTCGGTCGGCAGAGCGAGGCCGCTCGCGATCGTGATGCTCTCGAGCGCCCTGATGGCCGCCGCCGGGTATTCCGCGTCGGCGAGGTAGTGCGGCACGAGCAGCACGAAGCTCGCCGTCGGCGTCCCGCTCTCCGAGAACCGCAGCTCCAGAAGATGACCGACCGTCGCGGGCACCTGCGTGTGGGGACGCCAGACGGAATGCGCCTCCACGAGCTCCTCGCGGTTGCCGCTCACCGTCGTGCCCAGCGGCCGGGTGTGCGGAACCGGCATCGCGATCGCGTGGACCCACGTGACGGAGCCGATCTGGTAGCGCTCGGCCAGCTCGATGACGGCGGCGACGAACATCTCCCAGCCGAAATCGGGTTCGTAACCGGTCAGCGCGAGGAACTGCTTGCCCATCTCGTCGGAAGCCAGGACGATCTCCAACCGCGGGGGGCGGTAATCCGAGAGGTGGTCGGCATCGAACGAGATGACGGGACGACGCGCGCGGTAGTCGAGGAAGGCATCGTTTGCGAAGAGCGCGACGGGCGTGGACACGATTCTCTCGCGCAGCGCGTCGACGACCTGCGAGACCGCGCTGCCGGCATCCGTGAAACCGGTCAGCGCGACGACGAGGGGCAACCCGGTGGGAATCGTGGGCAGCTCCGCGGGAGGCGTGAAGACATCGCCGGTCCAAGGCATCCTCCTACTCTACGAGCGCCGGAGGGCATGCGCCGCCTCACGGCCGCGCTGACAGCGAACACGCGGCTCATCCGGTCCGCCCCGGTGGCGACCGTAGGATGGACCCATGCCGATGCCTGATCTGACGCACGTCGCCACTCCCGCCGTCGAGATCACGGCCGATGCTCTGCTCCTGGTCGTCGCATCGCCTCCGGACCGGGATGCGCTCGGCTCCTGGCCGGGGCTCGCCGACCAGCTGAACGCCCTCGATTTCACCGCGACGACCGGTTCTTTCGTTCGGATTGCGAATCCCGGGGCCGCGGCGCCCGTCATCGCCGTCTGCGGCGCCGGCACCGAGCCCACCGACACCGGGTACCGGGACGCCGCCGCCACCGGCATCCGCAACCTCGGCTCCCAGGAGCGGGTCGCGCTCGCCGCGCCGGCCGCGCCATCCGGAGTCTGGCGTCCTCTCGTCGAGGGCGCTCTCCTCGGCGGCTACACCTTCGCCGGCTACAAGCGCGACGGCTCGGCTCGGCGCGCCCGGCACATCGAGCTGAGTTCTCCCGACGCGCCGACGGCCGACGAGCTCGCCGCCGCCGTGGCGACCGCCGAGGCGGTCGCGCTCGTCCGCGACCTCGTCGCCACCCCCGCCGACCGGCTCGGACCCGCCGACCTCGCGGCGGCCGCCGTCGACGCCGTCGCCGACCTGCCGGTCGAGGCGACCGTGCTCGATGAGCAGGCGCTCGCCGCGGGCGGCTACGGCGCCATCCTGGGTGTCGGGAGGGGATCCGACCGTCCGCCACGATTCGTGCACCTGGACTACTCCCCCGCCCGCGCGAGCCGCCACGTCGCACTCGTGGGCAAGGGCATCACCTTCGACACGGGCGGCCTCTCCCTCAAGCCCGCCGCGTCCATGGTGGGGATGAAATACGACATGTGCGGGGCGGCGACCGTCCTCGCCGTCATCCAGGCCGTCGCTCGCATGGCACTGCCCGTGCACGTGACCGCCCTGCTGTGCATCGCCGACAACATGCCCTCCGGCAGCGCGACCCGGCCCGGAGATGTGCTCACGGCTCTGGACGGGACGACGATCGAGGTGTCGAACACCGACGCCGAAGGCCGGCTCGTCCTCGCTGACGGCCTTGTCGCCGCCTCACGCGAGCACCCCGACCTGATCGTCGACGTCGCGACGCTGACCGGAGCGATCTCGGTGGCGCTCGGCACCCGACACGTCGGCGTAATGGGCGAAGATGCCGCGGTCGGCGAGTACCTCGACGCCGCGCGCCACGCGGGAGAGCTCGCGTGGCAGCTGCCGCTGCCAGAGCACATCCGCGACGATCTGGACTCGCCGGTGGCCGACCTCGTCAACGCGAAGATCGGGGAACCGGCGGGCGGCTCGCTGTTCGCCGGGCTGTTCCTTGAGCACTTCGTGGGTCGCGTCAGCGAGGCTCCGGACGCCCCCCGGATCCCCTGGGTCCACCTCGACATCGCCGGCGTCGGCATGAACAAGCAGGCCCCGTACGGCGTGGTCGACAAGGGACCGACAGGTGCGACGGTGCGGTCGCTGATCGAGCTCGTCGGGCGCAGCGCACGATGAGCGGCGCCTCCTTCGACGTCCTGGTCCTGGGTGGCGGCAGCGGCGGATACGCCTGCGCGATCCGCGCGGCCGAGCTCGGCGCGAAGGTCGCGATCATCGAGAAAGACCGTGTGGGCGGCACCTGTCTGCACCGCGGCTGCATCCCGACGAAGGCCCTTCTGCACGTCGCAGAGGTCGCCGATGCGGTGCGCGGGGCGAACGACCTCGGCATCGATGCGGCACTGACCGGGTTCGACCCCGAACGCATGCACGCCTTCCGCGACGGGATCGTCAAGAAGAAGTACGCGGGGCTGCAATCCCTCCTCTCCGCGCACGGGATCACGATCATCCCGGGCGAGGGAGTGCTCGAGAAGGGGCCTTCGGTCCGCGTCGGCGACGACGTCCACCACGCACGCCACGTGGTGCTGGCCACCGGGGGTCGCACGCGCGAGATCCCCGGCTTGGACAGGGGCGGCCGCATCCTCACGAGCGACGACGCGATCTCGCTGCCCTACATCCCCCGACGCGCGATCATCGTCGGCGGCGGCGTCATCGGCGTGGAGTTCGCGAGCCTCTGGCGGTCGCTGGGCGCCGAGGTGACGATCCTCGAGGCGCTGCCGCGGCTGCTCGCGGGCGAGGACGAGACCGTCAGCGCGCGACTGGAGCGCGCACTCACGCGACGCGGCATCCGCGTCGTGCTCGGCGCTCGGACGACTGACGCCCGCCAGAGCGACGAGGACGTCGAGCTGACGCTCGGCGATGGATCGTCGGTCGCGGCCGACGTCGCGCTGATCGCGGTGGGACGGGTGCCGATGACCGACGGCATCGGCCTCGACGAGGTCGGTGTCACACGGGCGGACGGCTTCGTCGTCGTCGACGAGCATCTGCGCACCGAGGCTGCCGGGATCAGCGCCGTCGGCGATATCGTCCGCGGACCGCAGCTGGCCCACCGCGGATTCCAGCAGGGCATCTTCGTCGCCGAGCGGCTCGCGGGCGGCTCGCCCGTCCCCGTGCCCGACGAGACGGTCCCCCGCATCACCTACAGCGACCCCGAAGTGGCCGCCGTCGGGCTCACCGAGGCGCAGGCGGTCGCCCGCTTCGGCGCGGAGCGCGTGCAGTCGTACGAGTACAACCTCGCCGGCAACGGCAAGAGCGCGATCCTCGGCACGGCCGGGACCGTGAAGGTCATCCGGCGCACCGACGGTCCCGTCGTGGGGGTCCACATGGTGGGTGCGCGCGTCGGCGAGCTGATCGGCCAGGCGCAGCTGATCATCGGGTGGGAGGCGCATCCCGAGGACATCGCGCCTTTCGTCCAAGCCCACCCCACCCAGAGCGAGGCCCTCGGCGAGGCGTTCCTCGCCCTCGCCGGCCGGCCACTGCATGCGCTGTAAGTCCGCAACCACGCGGTCCATCACTAAGCTGGTTCCGACAGCATCGTCCTTGAAGGAGACATCGTCATGAGCACATCCGTCGTCCTCCCCGCTCTCGGCGAGAGCGTCACCGAGGGAACGGTCACCCGCTGGCTCAAGCAGGTCGGGGACGAGGTCGCCGCCGACGAAGGCCTGCTGGAGATCTCGACCGACAAGGTCGACACCGAGATCCCCTCGCCCGTCGCCGGGGTGATCGAGGAGATCCTCGTTCAGGAGGACGAGACCGTCGAGGTCGGCGGCCTGCTCGCGAAGATCGGAGACGGCAGCGGGGCCGCGACGAGCGAGCCGGCACCCGAGGCCGCAGATGCGCAGGAGTCCGGCGGCCAGCCCGCCGAGGCCGAGGAGCCCGCACAGCCCACGGAGCCCGAGCAGCAGTCCGAGCCCGCCGCCGAGGAAGCCCCGGCGCAGGAGTCGCGCGGCGCCGCTTCCGATGCGAAGGACGTCGTCCTTCCCGAACTCGGTGAGAGCGTCACCGAGGGAACCGTCACCCGCTGGCTCAAGCAGGTCGGCGACGAAGTCGCGGTCGACGATGCGCTGCTGGAGATCTCGACGGACAAGGTCGACACCGAGATCCCCTCCCCCGTCGCCGGGGTGCTGCAGGAGATCGTGGTGCAGGAGGACGAGACGGCCGAGGTCGGTGCCGTCCTCGCTCGAGTCGGCAGTGGCGCCGCGCCCTCCCAGAGCGAGCCCGAACCGGCGGACCAGGGGGCCGCCGAGCCCGCTGCGCAGCCCGAACCCGTCGACGAGCCCGAAGCTCCCTCCACCGAGAAGCCCGTCGAGGACGATGTGCCGGCCGAGAAGCAGCCCGAGAAGGCTCCCGAGCCCGAGCCGGCCCCCGCGTCCGAGAAGGAATCGGCTCCGGCGAGGGAATCCGCCCCGTCGCAGGAATCCACGGGCGATGAGCCGACCTACGTCACCCCGCTCGTGCGCCGGCTGGCGGCGCAGCAGGGCGTCGACCTCGCCACCGTGCGTGGCACCGGGGTCGGCGGGCGCATCCGCAAGGAGGACGTCCTGAAGGCGGCAGAGGGCACCACCGCCGCGGCCGCGCCTGCTCCCGAGCCGGCGCCGACGCTCGAGGTGTCGCCGTTGCGCGGAACCACTCAGCCGATGTCCCGCCTGCGCAAGGTGCTCGCCGAGCGCGCGGTCGCTTCTATGCAGTCGACGGCCCAGCTGACGACGGTCGTCGAGGTCGATGTGACTGCCCTGTCCGCCTACCGCGACTCCGTCAAGGCGGACTTCCAGCAGAAGACCGGCGACAAGCTCTCGTTCCTGCCGTTCTTCGCGCTGGCCGCGGCGGAGGCGCTGAAGGCATACCCCGTGATCAACGCCACGGTCGATGGCGACAAGATCGTGTACCCGCCCAGCGAGAACGTCTCGATCGCCGTCGACACCGAGCGGGGGCTGCTCACCCCGGTGCTGCGCGATGCGGGTGAGAAGAACCTGGCCGAGATCGCTCATGAGATCGCGGATCTGGCTGCACGAACGCGCGACAACAAGCTGAAGCCGGACGAGCTCGCGGGCGGCACCTTCACACTGACCAACACCGGGTCGCGCGGGGCCCTGTTCGACACACCGGTCGTGTTTCTCCCGCAGTCGGCGATCCTCGGCACCGGGATCGTCGTCAAGCGCCCCGGGATCGTGAAGGTGGACGGCCAGGAGGCCATCGCCGTGCGCTCGTACGTCTACCTCGCGCTGTCGTACGACCACCGGATCATCGACGGCGCGGATGCCGCGCGCTTCCTCGCTGCGATCAAGACCCGGCTCGAAGCGGCCGACTTCGCGGGCTCCCTCGGGATCTGACGACACTCTCAGAGGGGTGGGTCGACCGCGCGCACATCGCGGACGACCCACCCCTCGTCGGTGTGCTCGATGACGACGAGCGTCGAAGGCACGTCAATCGCGGCGCTCCCACCGTCGTCTCGAGCGTCGATGCGGTACACGGCCACGCCCCCGAGGTCGTCGAGGAGGGAGACACTGCGCTGCTCCGCCTTGAGCGAGGCCGCGCCGATCTCCGCACCGGGCGTGGCGGAACCCCCCGTCTCCCCCTCGCACCGGTCAGCCGGTGCACACATCTCGGGCAACGGCAGGAGGCTCTCGAGGGCGGCCGCGGGGTCCTCCTCCGGATGCGGAGTCGCCGCACCCGCACCCCCACCGGCCTGAACGCCCTCCGGCCCATCCATCACACCCTCGGCGACCGGCGCTGAGCCGGGCTCCACCTGCGTCGCCTCGTCCGATTCCAACCCGCCCGGCGAAGTGCTCGGCGGTGCGTCTGCTGCCTCCTCACCGGCGGACGCACCCGGCCAGAGCAGCCCGCCCACCAGGACGAGCGTCGCAGCACCACCGGCGACCGCCCACCTCCGCCGACCGACCAGCGTGGCACCGAACGCGCGCCGCAGACCGCCCGTGGTCTCGACGGCACGGGCCGCCGCTCCGGCGGCCGCATCGGCGAAGCCCGCGTCGAGGTGACGACGCAGCACGCCCCGCACCGTGCGAGAGACCCACGAGCGCTCCGCCGGCACCGGTTCGACGTCCGGCCGACCCGCCACGGTCACGCTCGTCGCCGCCGCGCGGCGGGGGCCGAGCACGTCCCTCATCAAGGGCTCCGCGTCCGCGAGCGCGAACGCGACGGCTTCCATCTGCGTGCCGGATGCGGTCGAGCCCACCGCCATCTCGGCCAGGCTGCGCAGCATCCGCGCGGCCCTTTCCTCGGCGGCGGCGGCCGCCTCTCCCAGCACGTTCGCGGCGTCCTCCGAGACGCCGCTCCGCTCTGCAGGGGTCGGCCGGACCAGGACGGGGCGGCCGTCGGCGGTGAGCCACCACGCTCCCCGTGCCGACGTGCCGGTCGCACGGATCGCCTCGAGCCCCCGCACGACGCTCACCGCCACAGTCACGGCCTCGCCCGCGGTCAACGGTGCACCCGCGTCAACCCGTCGCCGCAGAAAGCCCGTCAGGGTCTCGGGGCACCAGGGCAGCACGACGGTGTGCCCCTCAGGTCGCCTCGCCACGTCGAGCGCAGACAGCACGTGCGGACCGTTCTCGCGCCAGCCCTCCCACCCCCGCAGCAGATCGACATCCACAAGGACCACCGCTTGCTCCCCGTCCCGGGCGAGCACCCCGGGGAAGGGAGAATCCGGCGCCGTCAACACCCGGACCTCGCGGTAGCAGGTACGCGGGTCCTCCCGCAGGTCGTCATCCTCGGCCCTCACGGCGCCATCCTCCCCGTCGGGGCGGCACCCCCGGTCGTCGAGGCCCGGGGATGGGGAGGCGTGGTCGAGCAAGCCCGATCGGGAGGAGGACTCGCTGGTGGGGACGATCCCGCGAGTGAGGACGATCCCGCCGGTGACGATGGTCCCGCGGCGGTAGGCTGGAAGGCATGGCAGCACGCAGCACGACGCCCGAGAAGCGTCCCGGGTTCTTCTCCCAGATCCGCAGCCTCTACTCCTTCACGCGGCAGGAGTTCCGGATGCTCCCGTGGATCCTCGGGGGCATCCTGGCCGTCGGCGTCGCGCTCGGCTTCGTCGTCGGCTTCCTCATCCAGCCCGTCCAGTGGTGGACGGTGACGCTCTGGGCGATCACCGGTCTGCTCGCGGGCATCCTCGCGGCGCTCATGACGATGACGCGCCTGTCGACACGAGCCATGTACAACAAGCTCGACGGCATGCCGGGGGCGACCGGACACGTCATCTCCACCTTCCTCGGCCGGGGCTGGTCGGCGTCCGAGACGCCCGTCGGCATCAACCCGAAGACGCAGGATGCCGCCTACCGTGCCATCGGCAAGGGCGGCGTCGTCATCATCGGCGAGGGCGCGCGGGGGCGCCTGACACGCCTCGTCGGCGAGGAGAGGTCGAAGGTCACGCGTGTGGCGCACGGTGTGCCCGTACACGTGTTCTACGTCGGTCACGGCGAGGGCGAGGTGCCGATCAAGGACCTGGCGAAGACCATCAAGGCGCTGCCGAAGAAGCTCGACAAAGCGACCATGGGGGCCGTCATCAAGCGGATCGAATCGGTGTCGCAGCCACTTGGCTCGCTGCCCATCCCGAAGGGCATCGACCCCACGAAGGCGCGGGCACCGCGTCCACGCTGATCGCGAGCGCCGACCTCAGGCCCGCAGCAAGACCGTGCCCGCCGCTTTGTCGTGCAGGCCGCGCTGATCGGCGTCCCAGATCACGGCCGGGATGACGAGGATCAGCAGCAGCGTGCGCACAATCGGGCGCCAGAGCCCGACCCAGCCTCCCTCGACGCGTGCAAGTCGTATCCCGAAGATCCGGTGTCCCGGGCTGCCCTGGGTGGTGGGCAGGAACAGGATCTGGATCGCCGCGAAGATGGCGAGAATCGCGAGCGGGTCGTACGCGAAAAACGCGGACAGCAGATACGCCGCCCCGTAGTCGACGAACAGGGCTCCGATCCGGCGTCCCGGCCGCGCAATAGATCCCGGGCCGTGGGCCGGCAGACCGAGCCGCCGGCCGGGGTGGGAGGGCGACTCGGCGGACGACATGACGTCAGCGTAACCAGGTCCGTGTAACATGCTCGAAACAATGGCGACACTGCCGGGCAACGCCCTCCCGATAGTTTGCAAGGTGCCCGCTGTATGCGGGCGGCAGTACCCGAAGCCCTACCTCTGGAGTCTGAATGTTCAGTGATTCATCTGAGGTGCTGAAGTACATCAAGGACAACGATGTCAAGTTCCTTGACATCCGGTTCACCGACCTTCCTGGTGTCCAGCAGCACTTCAACATCCCGGCCTCGACCGTCGACGAAGAGTTCTTCACCGTCGGTCAGCTGTTCGACGGCTCCTCGATCCGGGGCTTCGCGAACATCCACGAGTCGGACATGCAGCTGATCCCGGACGTGTCGACCGCCTACGTCGACCCGTTCCGCGACGAGACCACGCTGATCATGGTGTTCGACATCTACAACCCCCGCAATGGCGAGATCTACGCGAAGGACCCGCGCCAGGTCGCGAAGAAGGCGGAGAAGTACCTCGCCTCGACCGGCGTCGCCGACACCGCATTCTTCGCCCCCGAGGCGGAGTTCTACATCTTCGACGACGTGCGCTACGAGGTCAGCCAGGGCAAGAGCTTCTACGAGGTCGACTCGGAAGAAGCCGCCTGGAACACCGGTCGTGTCGAAGAGGGCGGAAACCTCGCGAACAAGACGCCCTACAAGGGCGGCTACTTCCCGGTCTCCCCCGTCGACAAGCAGGCTGACCTGCGCGACGACATCGTCCTCAAGCTGATCGACGCCGGCCTCGAGGTCGAGCGCGCGCATCACGAAGTCGGCACTGCCGGCCAGGCCGAGATCAACTACAAGTTCGACACGATGGTCCACGCCGCGGACGACATCCTGAAGTTCAAGTATCTGGTCAAGAACACGGCGCTCGAGTGGGGCAAGACGGCGACGTTCATGCCCAAGCCCCTGTTCGGCGACAACGGTTCGGGGATGCACACGCACCAGTCGCTCTGGAACGACGGCAAGCCGCTGTTCTACGACGAGACCGGCTACGGCGGGCTGAGCGACATCGCCCGCTGGTACATCGGCGGCCTGCTCGCGCACGCTCCCGCGGTGCTCGCCTTCACCAACCCGACCCTGAACAGCTACCACCGTCTGGTGAAGGGCTTCGAGGCTCCGGTCAACCTCGTGTACTCCTCCGGCAACCGTTCGGCCGCGATCCGCATCCCGATCACGGGCACGAACCCCAAGGCCAAGCGCATCGAGTTCCGCGCGCCCGACTCGTCGGGCAACCCGTACCTCGCGTTCGCCGCGCAGCTGATGGCCGGCATCGACGGCATCAAGAACCGGATCGAGCCGCACGAGCCGGTCGACAAGGACCTCTACGAGCTGCCGCCCGAGGAGGCCAAGAGCATCCCGCAGGTGCCCAACTCGCTGCTGGACTCGCTCGACGCTCTCGCAGCCGACACGGAGTTCCTCACCGCCGGCGGCGTCTTCACGCCCGAACTGATCGAGACCTGGATCGAATACAAGATCGAGAACGAGATCAAACCGATGGCGCAGCGCCCGCACCCGTTCGAATACGAGCTGTACTACGGGGTGTAAGCACACACCGACGACTCGTCCAGGAGGCCTCCGCGCGTGAAGCGCGGGGGCCTCTTCGTCTCTGGCAGTCTGGAACCACCCCGACCGAGAGTTGAGAAGATGGCGTCGCCGACGAAGACCCGCCCCTTTCCCCTGGCCATGTCAGAGAGTCCCCGGCCATCCGGACCGGTCGTGGGCAGCCTCGTCGCCATCGCCGCGATCCTGTGCCTGAGTCTGGCCTCCGTCCCCGCAGTGCTCATCGACCCCGAGGCGGCCGTGCAGGGAGGCCTCCTGCTGACCGCACCCTTCTTCGCCGTGATCTGGCTGGTCGTCTGGCTGTGGGTGCGATTCAAGGAGCGCCGGTCGTTCGCCGGGCTCGGCTTCCGCGGCCGCGCACCTCTCGCCATCGTCCGCGGCGCAGTCATCGGCGTCGGCACGATCGCGATCACCGTCGCCATCGGGGTGGCGAGCGGCAACCTCGAGTTCCTCGACAGCCCCACCGGGCCCGCCTACTGGCCCGCGCTCGGCTGGGTCGTGCTGGGTCTGGTGCTGTTCACCGTCCAGGGCGGCGCCGAGGAGCTCCTCGCCCGCGGCTACCTGGTGCAGGCCTGGTATCACCGCACAGGCCTGACCGGAGCCGTCATCGCTTCGACCGTCTTCTTCGTGCTGCTGCACGGGCTGAATGCGGGCTTCGGACTGCTCCCTGTCATCGGGCTCGTTCTCGTCGCCGTGGCGCTGGTCTTCTGGGCGCTTGCGGAGGGCGGCCTGTGGGGTGTCATCGCCTTCCACGCCGCCTGGAACTGGGCCCAGGGCAGCCTGTTCGGCATATCGGTGTCCGGCAACGTCGTATCGGAGTCGCTGTTCGTCGTCACCGAGACCGAGGACGCGAACCCTCTCATCAGCGGAGGGGTCTACGGGCTCGAGGGGAGCGTCGTGGGTCTGGCCATCCTGCTGGTGCTGGCGGTCGGCGCCGTCCTAGCTTTCTTGCGCTCCAAGCAGACGACGCGCCTAGGGTGACCGACCGGCGGTCAGGGCACAGCACCGTGCATGCCAGGATTGACTTGTGAGCGCACGAGTGATCGCGGTGTACAGCACCAAGGGCGGGGTCGGAAAGACCACGACGGCGGTCAACCTCGCCTGGAGCGCCGCGGCGCGAGGTCAGCGGGTGCTGCTCTGGGACATGGACCCGCAGGCTGCGGCCACGTGGCTGCTCGGCGTGAAGCAGAAGGTGCGCGGTGGGGCAGACTCACTCGTCCGCGGCGAGAAGTCGGCCGCCAAGGCGGTACGTGAGTCGAGCGTCGCCGACGTGGATGTGCTCCCCGCGGACGACTCCTACCGGGATCTCGCCCTGAGCCTCGACGCCGCCAAGAAGTCGTCGACGCAAGTGAGCCTCGTGCTGAAGACCCTGCGCAAGGACTACGACGTGATCATCCTGGACTGCCCGCCCGGAGCGTCGCTGGTCGCGGAGAATGCGGTGAGGGCGGCCGACGTCGTCGCGCTGCCGCTCGTGCCCGCCCCGCTCGCGTTGCGCTCTCTCGATCAGGTCTCCGAGCTGGTGGCGGATGCCGCGCGCAAGACTCCCATCGTCGGCTTCCTCACCCAGGTGGACCGCCGCAAGGGTGGGCACCGCTCGGCCGTCGAGGAACTGCCGGGACGGGACTCCCGTGTGAGCGACATCGTCGTGCCGGCCACGGTCATCGTCGAGCGGATGGGGCAGCAGCGGGCGCCCCTCGGGGCCTATGCGCCGCGATCCGAAGCAGCCCAGGCCTACGACGCGCTCTGGGAGCGGCTCTCCCGCTCGTAGCGGCGCGCGCTCAGGCGTAGAAGAGGCGCTCGAAGGCCCGCCGCGCTCGCCTGGTCATTCGGAAGTAGTCCTCTTCGACCTCCGAGGCCGACCGGGGCGGATAGTCCAGGATGCGGCCGATGCCGTCGAGCTGGCGGCGGTCCCAGGGCAGCACATCGCTGGTCTGTCCCGACAGCAGGGTGTTCGCCGAACGCAGCCGGGCGGCGAAGTGCCATGAATCCGCGAGGCGCTCGGCGGCGGCAGCCGGCACGAGACCGGCGGTCACGGCCGCGTCCAGACCAGCCAGCGTCGACGTCGTGCGCAGCCCCGGGTGCGCGTGAGCGTGCTGCAGCTGCACGATCTGCACGAGCCACTCGACGTCGCTGAGGGTTCCCGGGCCGAGTTTCAGATGGCGCGCGCGGTCGACCCCCTGCGGCAGCCGCTCCGTCTCGACGCGCGCTTTGATCCGCTTGATCTCGCGCACTCCCTGCGGGTCCGGCTGTGCGGGATAGCGCACGGCATCCGCCATCTCCATGAATGCGCGGATCAGCTTGACCGATCCCGCGATCCCCCGCGCCCGCAGCAACGCCTGCGCCTCCCACGAGAGCGACCACCGGCGGTAGTACTCCGTGTATGCGTCGAGCGAGCGCACCAGAGGACCCGTGCGTCCCTCGGGGCGCAGGCCCGCGTCGAGCTCGAGCGGAAGCCGGTGGTCTTCGGAGACGCGGCGCAGCTCGCTCACGATCTTCATCGACAGTTCCTGCGCGCGCTGCGGGTCCACGGACTCCGGACGGTAGACGTAGAGGATGTCCGCGTCCGAGCCGAAGCCCAGTTCGGCTCCACCGAAACGCCCCATCCCGATAATGGCGAAGTCCAGGTCTTCGTCCTCGGGCGGAACCACTTCGCGCCTCACCGCGCGCAGTGTCGCTTGGATCGTCACCTCGGTGATCGTGGTCAGACTGCTCGCGAGCTGCTCGATGGTCACGACGCCGAGCACAGCGGCCATGGCGGTGCGCAGCATCTCGCGCCGCCGCAGCGCCCGTACGGCGCTCATCGCCGATTCCATGGTCTCGTGCCTGGTCTGGATGGCGCGGGCCTCACCCTGCAGCACGAGCCCCGTGCGGGGGCGCACCGCGTCTTCGTCGTCGAGCCACGCGACCGACTCGGGAATCCACTCCATCAACTCGCCGATGTACCGGGAACCGGCCAGCACCCGGGTCAGGCGCTCCGCCGCGCCGGAGGAGTCACGCAGCATCCGGAGGAACCACGGGGTGTCCCCCAGTCGCTCGCTGATCCGGCGGAAAGCCAGCAGCCCGTAGTCGGGGTCCACGCCATCGGCGAACCACCGGATCATCACGGGCATGAGGTGGCGCTGGATCGAGGCCTTGCGGCTGATCCCGCTCGTAAGGCTCCCGATCGTGCGCAGCGCACCGGCGGGGTCGCGGAAGCCGATGGCGGCAAGGCGGTCGCGCGCCTGATCGGTGGACAGCGTCCGCTCCTCCTCGGGCAGCGAGGCGACGGCGGAGAGCAGCGGCCGATAGAACAGCCGCACGTGGATCTCACGCACCTCGCGCTTGACCCCCTCCCACAGCTGCCAGATCCCGTCCGCGGTGTCGGCCAGGCCGCTCGCCCGTGCGAGCACCCGGCGTGCCTCATCGCGCGCGGGCATGAGGTGCGTGCGTGAGAGGCGCACGAGCTGCGCTCGGTGTTCGAGCAGTCGCAGCATCCGGTAGTCGTGCGCGAACGTCGCCGCGTCGGACCGGCCGATGTAGCCCTCCGCCACGAGGGCGTCGATCGCGTCGAGCGTGCCCCGCTGCCGGATGCCGGTGTCGCTCAGACCATGCACCAGCTGCAGAAGCTGCACCGTGAACTCGATGTCGCGGATGCCGCCGGGACCGAGCTTGAGCTGATACGCCACTTCGTCGGGCGGAATGTGCTCGGTCACGCGCTCGCGCATGCGCTGCACCGAGTCGACGAAGTTCTCGCGCTCCGCGCTCGCCCACACCTTCGGTGCGACGGCCTCGATATAGGCGGCCCCCAGGCCCTCATGCCCGGCCAGTGGCCGCGCCTTCAACAGCGCCTGGAACTCCCAGCTCTTGGCCCAGCGCTCGTAGTACGACACGTGCGACTCGAGGGTGCGCACGAGCGCACCCTGCCGCCCCTCGGGACGCAGGTTCGCGTCCACCTCCCACAGCGCCGGCTCGGCCTCGACCTCGGCCACGCCGCGCATCGTCTGGGTGGCCAGGCGTGTGGCGATGTCGATCACCCGGCTCGTGCCGAGCCGCTCCAGCTCCGCGTCGTCCGCTCCGCCGACGAAGATCACGTCGACGTCCGAGACGTAGTTCAGCTCGCGTGCGCCGGTCTTTCCCATCCCGATGATCGCCAGGTGCGTCGCCGCGACATCCTCCCGGGCGAAGAGCGCGCCGGGGCCGTGACCCGACGAAGACACCCGCGTGCGAGCCACCGCGAGCGATGCCTCGAGCGCCGCACCGGCGGCATCGGCGAGCGCCGTCGAGACCGCCGAGACGGCGGCGACCGGATCCGCCGAGAGAAGGTCGAACACAGCGATGCGCGCGACGAGGCGGCGGTAGCAGACGCGCAGCGCGACCCACGCGCCTTCGCCCGCGTCGGCGGCGAAACCGTCGACCGCCCCCACCGAGTCGAGCAGATCAGCGCGCATCTCGGCATCGGACGGCAGCTCGCGTCCCGCCTCCGCGAGCTCGGTCAGCGCGTCCGGATGCCGCGAGTAGAACTGGGAGTACCCCTCCGACGCGCCGAGGAGCGACCAGGTGGCCCGGCGGCCGCGGGCATCCGTCAGCATCCGCCGCACGGGCTCGTCCTCACGCCGGGCGATGTCCACGAGGCCGCGGACCGCGCAGTCCGGGTCGGCGGCCAGGGCGGCATCCGACAGCCACGTCGCCCTCGGGACGTCGATCAGCTGCTCGAGTTCCTCGATCGAGGCGTTCGCCGCCGACAGGTCGGCGAAGCCCAGGCGTGCGATGCCGGTGAGCGCCGACGATCGTTCCGACGTGGTCATCGTGCCGCCGATCGGATCAGAGCATCTCCAGGTTGCTCTTCAGCTCGAAGGGCGTCACCTGGTCGCGGTACTGCGCCCATTCGCGACGCTTGTTCTTGAGCACGTAGGTGAAGACCTGTTCGCCGAGGGTCTCGGCCACCAACTCGCTCTCCTCCATGTACCCGAGCGCCTGGTCGAGGCTCGCGGGAAGCGTCGAGTATCCGAGCGCGCGACGCTCGCCCTCCGAGAGCGACCACACGTTGTCCTCGGCTTCCGCGGGCAGCTCGTACTCCTCTTCGATCCCCTTGAGCCCGGCCGCGAGCAGCAGGGCGTACGACAGGTAGGGGTTCGCGGCGGAATCGAGGCCCCGGTACTCGACGCGGGACGACTGCCCCTTGTTCGGCTTGTACATCGGCACACGCACCAGGGCGGAGCGGTTGTTGTGGCCCCAGCAGATGAAGCTCGGCGCCTCGTCGCCGCCCCAGAGCCGCTTGTACGAGTTGACGAACTGGTTCGTCACCGCCGAGATCTCGCGGGCGTGCCGGAGCAGGCCGGCGATGAACTGCCGGCCGGTCTTGGACAGCTGGTATTCCGCGCCCTGCTCGTAGAACGCGTTGGTGTCGTTCTCGAACAGCGACATGTGCGTGTGCATGCCGCTTCCCGGCTGCCCACCGAGCGGCTTGGGCATGAAGGTGGCGTAGACGCCCTGCTCGATCGCGACCTCTTTGATGACCGTGCGGAAGGTCATGATGTTGTCCGCCGTCGCGAGGGCGTCCGCGTAGCGCAGATCGATCTCGTTCTGTCCGGGCCCACCCTCGTGGTGGCTGAACTCCACCGAGATCCCGAGGTCCTCGAGCATGCGCACGGACCGTCGCCGGAAGTCGTGGGCCGTGCCGCCGGGCACGTTGTCGAAGTAGCCGGCGGAGTCGACCGGCTCGGGGCCATTCGGTCCGTACGACGACGACTTGAGCAGATAGAACTCGATCTCGGGATGCGTGTAGAACGTGAAGCCACGATCCGCGGCCTTGGCGAGCGTGCGCTTGAGCACGTGACGCGGGTCGGCGACCGCCGGCTGCCCGTCGGGCGTGGTGATGTCGCAGAACATCCGCGCCGTCGGGTCGATCTCGCCTCGCCACGGCAGGGGCTGGAACGTCGAGGGGTCGGGGTGCGCAAGCAGATCGGACTCGTAGGAGCGGGTCAATCCCTCGATGGCGGATCCGTCGAAGCCCAGGCCCTCGGCGAAGGCGCCCTCGACCTCGGCCGGCGCGATGGCGACCGATTTGAGCGTGCCGATCACATCGGTGAACCACAGCCGGACGAATTTGACGCCCCGCTCCTCGATCGTCCGCAGAACGAAATCGCGTTGCCTGTCCATGCTTCCTCTCCTGCTGACCGGTCGTCTCTCACCCTACCGGCGCCCGGCGCCCGACCTCGGCGGTCGTCGCCCTGTCGCGTCGTACGGCTAGGCCTTGTCGTCGGGGGCGCTACCGGTGGTGGAGCCCCACGCATCCTCGCGCTTGTCGTCCTCGGCCCACGCGCGGGCGCGCTCCTTCAGCAGCTCGGGCGCTCGGCGCGCCTCTTCTGCCGTGTCGAAGGGACCGACCCGGTCGACGGCCGGGGATGCGTACCCCTTCTCGACCTCGCCGCTGCCCAGGTTGTACCAGTACTTCTCGTCCTCGTGCGCCACGTGCATCCCCCTCGATTGCTGACACGACGATCCTACGACCCGTGCCCGTCGTTTCCGCAGTCGTCCGACGACGCGCCGCTAGGGTGGAGCGCATGGCGAAGAAGGCTGATCGCGCGGTCGGGGTCGACATCGGAGGGACCGGCATCAAAGCGGGTGTCGTCGATCTGACGAAGGGAGAGCTCGTCAGCGAACGTATCCGCGTGAGCACACCGCAGGGCGCGGCGCCGGCCGATGTGCTCGCGGCCGTGCACGAGGTGCTCGACCGCCTGCCCGAGGTGGAGGAGCACCTTCCGCTGGGGGTCGCGTTCCCGGCGATCGTCAAGCGGGGTCGCACATTGTCGGCAGCGAACGTGTCGGACAAGTGGCTCGACTTCGAGGCCGAGTCGTTCTTCATCGACGGCCTCGACCGCGAGATCCACTTCGTCAACGATGCGGATGCCGCCGGCATCGCCGAGGTGCGCTACGGTGCCGCGGCCGGTCAGGACGGCCTGACGATCCTCACCACCCTGGGCACCGGCATCGGTTCCGCGATGATCCACGACGGCACCCTCGTGCCCAACAGCGAACTCGGACACCTCAAGCGCAAGGGCGCATCGATCGAGCGCTACGCGGCGTATTCCGCGCTGGAGCGGGAGAAGCTCTCCTGGGAGAAGTGGGCGAAGCGGCTGCAGAAGTACTACACCTACCTGGAGTCCCTGTTCTCGCCCGACCTCTTCGTCGTCGGCGGCGGAGTCTCCAAGCACCCGGACAGGTTCCTGCCCCTGCTTGATCTGAAGACGCGCATCGTTCCGGCCGTGCACCGCAACAGCGCCGGGATCATCGGCGCAGCAGCGCTCGCGGGAGACTGAAACCAGTGTTGGCTGCGGAGTAGTCGGCGAAAAGGGGCTCGCCTCGACGTCCTCCTGATCGGTGGCGGTGTCGTGCTCGCGTTCCTTGCCGACCTTCTCTCGCTCGCTCTTCAGCCCGCGTAGCCCAGCGCCACCGAGGGTAGCGCGTCCGCGTCGTCCCCGCCATGGATGGTGCGATAGCGTGGCGATGTGGACACCCTGATCTTCGGGCTGCTGCTGGCCGTTTCACTGCTGATCGTCTTCTCCCGCCGCCGCTGGACGGTGATCGTCTCTTGGGCGGTCGCGGTCGTGGCGGTGATGTCGCTGTTCGCGATGCACGCGACCGATTCGCTGGACCTGACCTTCTGATGGCCGCGCAGCCGGTGCTCCGCACGCTCTCGTTCTGGGCGTTCGTCGCCTTCCTGTTCGCCTACGTCGGCATCCTGTCGACCGCGATGTTCGTGTTCCAGTTCGGGTTCGGGGAGTTGCCGTGCCCGCTGTGCATTCTGCAGCGCATGGGGATGATGCTCTCGAGCATGGGCGCGCTGTACGTGGTGGCGCGCGCGCTCCGCGGACCGCTCAGCCTCCGCGACCTGACCCTGGGATTGGGTCTCGCCATCCTCGGCGCCGTCGCGGGGGCGTCGATCTCGATCCGTCAGATTCTGCTCCATATCACCCCGGGCGACCCGGGCTACGGCACCGCGGTGCTCGGTCTGCACCTGTACACGTGGGCGCTCGTGACCTTCGTCGTGGTGGTCGTCTTCGCGGGCGTGGTCGCGGTGTTCGCCGAGGAGCTGCTCCCGGTCGCGCCGTCTCATCCTGTGCTGCGCACAGTCGCCTGGGTCGTGATCTGGGCGTTCATCGCGACCATCGCGATCAACATGGTGGTGGTGTTCGCGGAGGCGGGGTTCAACTGGCTGCTGCCCGACGACCCGACCCGCTACGAGCTCTTCGGATGACGCGAGCTCACAGCTCTGCGCGCCCGACTCGCCAATAGCCCGTCGTCGAATCGCAGGTCAGGAGCAAGTGTGCGAATGGGCCGGCCTGTACGCCGGGTTCTGTCCGGGGGCCGGAGCCCCGTGGACGGTCATCTCTCTCGGCGACACGTTGCCGTGCCGCTCCAGCGGCCTACCCGGGGACTCGGCGGGCCGCGTCAACATCCCCTGTCTGGCCTTGCTCCGGGCGAGGTTTACCTTGCGGGCCGCGTCACCGCGGCCCCGGTGGTCTCTTACACCGCCGTTTCACCCTTACCGGGGTCTCCCCCGGCGGTCTGTTCTCTGTGGCACTGTCTCGCGGATCGCTCCGGGTGGGTGTTGCCCACCGCCCTGCCCTGTGGAGCCCGGACGTTCCTCGGTGCGCTTGCGCGCCACGCGACCGTCCGGCCGACCCATTCGCGGCCCCGAGTCTAGCCCCCGGCCTCGCCCGCGAAACCCCGTGCTAGGTTCGAAAACACAGGGAGGTGCGTCGTGGATGTCGTCCAAACCATCGAGCAGTTCGCCTGGATCGGATGGATCGTCCTGATCCTGGTCTTCGTCACGATCGAGGCGCTCACGCTCGAGTTGACCTTCCTGATGCTCGGTCTCGGCGGCGCCGCGGGGCTCATCGCCGGTCTGCTCGGCGCGCCTCTGTGGCTGCAGGTCGTGGTCGCCGCGGTCGTGGCAGCCCTGCTGCTGCTGTTCCTCCGCCCGCGGCTGCTGAACCGCCTGCGCCAGGGCGAGGATCCCACGCCCAGCAATGTCGATGCTCTGATGGGCATGCCGGGCGCCGTGGTCTCCGTACGCACCGCGACCGACGGCCAGGTGCGGTTGAGCAACGGCGAGACCTGGACCGCACGGGGCGATCCGGCCGCACCACCGCTCGTCCCGGGCATGACCGTCGTCGTCGTGCGCATCGACGGGGCCACCGCGCTCATCCGCCCCACACTCGAGGAGAACGCCCCATGACCGGAGTCGAAGAGATTATCCCCACGGCGATCGGCTGGCTCCTGGCCATCGCCGTCTTCATCTTCGTCGTCGTCGTGCTGATCCGCGCCATCCGGATCATTCCCCAGGCCAGGGCCGGCGTGGTCGAACGCCTCGGGCGGTATCACAAGACCCTGCTGCCGGGGCTGAACCTGCTCGTACCGTTCATCGACCGCGTGCGACCGCTCATCGACCTGCGGGAGCAGGTCGTCTCCTTCCCCCCGCAGCCGGTGATCACCGAGGACAACCTCGTCGTCTCGATCGACACCGTGGTCTACTTCCAGGTCACCGATGCACGAGCAGCGACGTACGAGATCGCCAACTACCTCGGGGCCGTGGAGCAGCTGACCACGACGACGCTGCGCAATGTCGTCGGCGGGCTCAACCTCGAGGAGGCGCTGACGAGCCGTGACGAGATCAACGGCCAGCTCCGGATCGTGCTCGACGAGGCGACCGGCAAGTGGGGAATCCGCGTCGGCCGTGTCGAGCTCAAGGCCATCGACCCGCCGATCTCGATCCAGGATTCGATGGAGAAGCAGATGCGTGCCGAGCGCGATCGGCGCGCGGCGATCCTGACGGCGGAAGGCTCCAAGCAGTCACAGATCCTCGAGGCAGAGGGCCGCCGGCAGGCGGAGATCCTTCGAGCCGAGGGCGACCGGGAGGCGGCGGTGCTGCGGGCCGAAGGCGAGGCGCAGGCCATCCAGAAGGTCTTCGACGCCATCCACCTCGGCAACCCCGACGAGAAGCTCCTCGCCTACCAGTACCTGCAGACGCTGCCGAAGATCAGCGAGGGCGACGCGAACAAGCTGTGGATCATTCCGAGCGAGTTCACGCAGGCCCTGCAGGGGATCTCCGGAGCGTTCGCCGGAATGGCGCCGACGAAGCCGGCAGACGGCGACACCGCGTCGGAGGGCAAGGCCGCTCCGCCCGCGCCGTGACACATCCCTGGTTTGCGGATGCGGCACGGCCTCGCGTGCTTGCCCACCGCGGACTCGTGCCCGCGCACGACGGAGGCGCGGCAGAAGTCGCCGAGAATTCCCTCGCCGCACTCGTGCACGCGCATGCCGCGGGGGCGACCTACGTTGAATCCGACTGCCACGTCACCGCGGACGGCGTCGTCGTGCTCTTCCACGACGAGGACCTGGCGCGCGTCGTCGGTGATCCGCGCCGGGTGCAAGACGTCACGGAGCACGAGCTCGACACGCTCATGGCGGATCGCGGCGGGCTCGTCACCCTCCAGCACGCGCTCGAGGCATTCCCCGACCTGCGGCTCAATCTCGATGTGAAGGCGGCCGGCGCGGCGGTTCCGGCGGGTCGTCTCTGCGCCCCACATGCCGACCGGGTGCTGCTGACGAGCTTCTCCGACAGTCGGCGGCGGGCCGCCCTCGCGGCGGCCCGAGAGGCCGGCGGGACACCGGCGACGTCTGCGGGTTCGCGGACGCTGGGCCGCGTGCTGGCTGCCGTCGCAGCGCGCTCCGTGCGGGCCGCTGCCGCCGCCCTGCGCGGGCTCGACGCCCTGCAGGTCCCGGAGCGCCGCGGCGCGCTGCGCGTCCTCAGTCCGCGGCTGCTCGCCGCCGCCCACGCGAACGGGGTCGAGGTGCACGTCTGGACCATCAACGAGACCGCCGACATGGTGCGCCTGGTCGAGCTCGGCGTCGACGGCATCGTCACCGACCGCGCCGACGTCGCACTGCGGATGCTGGCGACCGGGTGACCTGTGCGTTGACTGGGAAAGCGAACGGGAAAGGCCCGTTTAGGATGATCCGCTCAGGTCGAGACGTTATACCGAATGAGCCGACTTACCGTCATCAGCCGAGGAGACCACACAATGGCAGATCGCAGCCTGCGCGGCATGCGTCTCGGCGCCCAGAGCCTACAGAGCGAAGAGGGCGTCGTGTTCATGGAGCGCGCCGAGCACACTTACACCTGCAACACCTGCGGCCACGACACCACGCTCGTGTTCGCGGCCGACGCCGAAGCGCCTCAGAGTTGGGAATGCCGCAGCTGCGGCGGCGAGGCCGCGCTCGTCGTCGGCGACCAGGCCGTCTCGATCGATCACAGTGACGACAAGGTCGCACGCACCCACTGGGACATGCTGCTCGAACGCCGCAGCCGGGCCGAGCTCGAGGAGCTGCTCGAAGAGCGCCTCGCGTACCTTCGTGCGCGACGTGGCGCGGGAGAGAACCCCGACAGCATGCTGCTCGGCGCCTAGGCGCACCGCCTAGGCGCCCCGTGGCGTCTCGTCACCCCGGCCGTCCTGCGCTCGCCGCGTGCGGGCCAGGATGCCGAGGGAGACGAGCGCAACGAGCGATCCCCATGACAGCAGCGTCTCGGCGACCCCGCCGATGACCACGGCGGGTGTGAGTCCGTCCCGAAGCTCGACCTCGGTCACCATCGACCCCGGCACGTCCGCCGGCAGCGAGTCGATGGTGCGGCCCGCCGGCGAGATGACCTGGCTCGTTCCCACAGTGGAGATATTGACCACCGAACGCCCGGTCTCGATCGCACGCATCCGCGCGAAGGCCAGCTGCTGCAGATTCTCGTCGGTGTCGCGGAAATCGGCGTTGTTGGTCTGGAACATGTAGACCTGCGCCCCCTCTCGCGCACCCTCACGGATCACGTCGTCGTAGATGACGTCGAAGCAGATGGCGAGGCCGATGCCGGCTCCCCCGGCATCCACGTAGGGGGCATTGGCGCCCGGAGTGTACTCGCGCTGGATCAGTCCGACCAGATCGGGCACGATGGCCTCGAAGAACCAGCGCTCGGGAACGTATTCCCCGAAGGGAACGGGAGTGCGCTTGTCGTGATACTGGGTCAGGCCCTCGCCGGGCTCCCAGATCATGCTCGTGTTGAAGACGTCGCCGTCGCGCTCCGTCGCCGCGTTGAGCAGCACGGGAGCGTCGACGCGCAGCGCCAGCGTGTCCAGCAGCTCTGCGATGCCTGCATCACGGGTGGGATCGGCTCCCACGGCCCCCTCGGGCCAGAGCAGCAGGTCGAGATCCTCGTCGAGCAGCGGTGCGGTCGCCGTCAGCTGCGCACGCAGGATGTCGCCGGGCTCACGCTCGTCGAAATAGCCCGTGGGCCCGTTGCCCTGCACACTGCCGACGCGCATCGTGCCGGCGGCCGTCGTCTGCCACGCGGGGGTGAGCAGCAGCACGGCGATCAGGCCCGCGGAGGGAAGCGCGGTGCGCACGTCGCGGAATCGCCCGACGCGCACCCACTCGATGACGGCCGCGGTCGCCATGACCATCAGGAACGTCAGTCCCGACACCCCGACCCACGACGAGAGGTGGGCCAGCGGGCTCTCGGACTGGCTCATGCCCAGGCGGGCCCAGGGAAAGCCGGTGTAGGGCCACGAGCCGATGAAGACCTCGCGGAAGGTCCACATGCCCGCCACGAGGGCCGGCAGCGCCGCGAGCCGCGCCCAGGTGCCGGGCAGCACGCGTGGCAGCCAGCGGTACGCCCACGTGATCAGCACCGACCCGAACGCCCAGAACACGGTCTCGAGCCCCGCGAGTCCGAACCAGGGCAGGGCACCGAGGTATCGCGTGATCCATACGATGTGCGTGAAGTAGAACGATGCGCCGAAGACGGCGCCGACCAGGACCGCCGACCAGGCACGACGGCCGATCAGCGGCACGAGACACAGCGCGACACCGACGAACGCGAGGGGCCACCATCCCAGCGCAGGGTATGCCGCATCGAGGATCGGTCCGCCCACGGCGGCCGCGACGAGCGCCGCCCACAACGGCAGCACCGGGCGGGGTCCGGGCGGAATCGTGCCCCGCCGCGCGCCCGGGCCGCCCGCCGCGGGCGCCTCTCTCTCCTGCCCCGCCACGGGCCGCGTCGCTTCCATCACAGTCCCGAGTACGCGACGATGCCGCGGCGCACCGCATCCAGCGCCGACCGCGCTGTCGCTGCCAGCTCGCCCTCCGCGACGATCGACAGCTGATCGAGCACGTCGATGGTCTGCTTCGCCCACCGGACGAAGTCGCCGGCCGCCATGTCGGCCTCCTCGAGCACGCGGTCGAGGGGCAGCCCCCGTGCCCATCCGCGCATCGGCCGCGCGAGACCCGTCGCGAGCGGCTCGGAACCGGGCAGGCGGTTCTCCCGCTCGAGATCATCCAGGCGAGCCCACAGCTCCTCGGTCTTGGTCAGCGCCGTGCGGAACTCGCCGCCGGGCAGGCCGTACTCACCGGGCCCCGCCTCGTCGCGGCGGGGCTCGTAGACGAGGCAGCTGGCGAGGGCGGCCAGTCCGCCGGCATCGAGCTTCTCCCACAACCCCAGGCGCAGGCTCTCGGCGACCAGCAGGTCACGCTCACCGTAGATGCGCCGCATCGTGCGTCCCGCCTGGGTCAGCACGGTTTCCTCACCGCGCACCCGCAGGTAGTCCAGGGCTTCGAGGACATCGGTCACCCGGTCGAACTGACGCGCGACGGTGCCGGTGCGCGCGTCGATCTGGCGACGCAGCGACGCGACCTGCCGCTGCAGCTTCCAGTATCGCTCCGCCCACCGGGAATGCTGCTCGCGATCGGGACAGTCATGACACGGGTGACGCTGCAGGCGCGTGCGCAGATCGCGGATCCGGGCCTGACGCCGCTCGCGGGCCGCCCGGGGGCCGCTCTGGTCGCCACGGTTCTTCTTCTCGAGGTCGCCGACCTCGCGGCGCAGGCCCGAGTACTCTCCGAAGTCCCCGCGATCGCAGGCCATCGACTGCGCGTAGCCCTCCAGCGACGACTCCTGGTCGCGAACCTGCCGGGCCAGCCCCACGACCGCACGATCGGCCTGGAACTGCGCGAACGAGGACTCCAGCAGCTCGCGGGCGCGTCCCCGCCCGTACCGGTCGATCAGGTTCACGGCCATGTTGTAGGTCGGGCGGAAGCTGGAGTGCAGCGGATACGTGCGCCGCGAAGCGAGCGCCGCCACCTCCTCGGCGTCGAACGACTCGGACCACGCCACGACCGCGTGCCCCTCGACGTCGATGCCCCGCCGCCCCGCACGCCCCGTCAGCTGCGTGTACTCGCCCGAGGTGATCGCGACGCGTGCCTCGCCGTTGAACTTGTCGAGGCGCTCGAGGACGACCGTGCGCGCCGGCATGTTGATCCCCAGCGCCAGGGTTTCCGTGGCGAAGACGGCGCGAACGAGCTTGCGCTGGAACAGCTCCTCGACGACTTCCTTGAACGCGGGCAGCAGACCGGCGTGGTGGGCAGCGATGCCCCGCTCGAGATTCTCGCGCCATTCCCAGAACCCGAGCACCGCAAGGTCTTCGTCTGGCAGGTTGCGCGTGCGCTCGGCGACGATCTCGCGGATGCGGGCGCGCTCCGCGGGCGTGGTCAGGCTGATGCCCGCGCGACGCAGCTGCAGTACGGCCTGGTCGCAGCCCACCCGGCTGAAGATGAAGAAGATCGCCGGCAGCAGATTGGTGCGACGCAGCAGATCGACGGCGGCGGCGCGGTCCACCCGCTCGGGTCGTGCACCACGGGACCGCGGTCCCTGCCCCCTGCCCGGCGGCCGGCCCCGCCCCTTGCCGCCGCGACCGCGCGGCGGGTCCGTCGCCGCCCCCGGGCGCAGCCGGTGCAGCTCGCGGTTCACGCGGGTCGAGGCCGCACCGGCGCGGTCGTCGAACAGGGGCAGCAGATCGCCGCGCGCCAGCACGTGCTGCTCGAGAGGCACCGGGCGCGTCTCCGAGACGATCACGGCCGTCTCGCCGCGCACGGTGTCGAGCCAGTCGCCGAACTCCTCCGCGTTCGAGACGGTGGCCGACAGCGACACCAGGCGCACGTCTCGGGAGAGGTGGATGATCACCTCCTCCCACACGGCACCGCGGAAGCGATCGGCGAGGTAGTGCACCTCGTCCATGACGACGTACCGCAGATCGCGTAGCGCGGGCGAGTCGGCGTAGAGCATGTTTCGCAGCACCTCGGTCGTCATCACGACGACCCGGGCCCCCGAGTTGATGTTGACGTCGCCGGTGAGCAGGCCCACGGCATCCGCCCCGTAGACCTGCTGCAACTCGCGGAACTTCTGGTTCGACAGCGCCTTCATGGGCGTCGTGTAGAACGCCTTGCTGCGCGCGGAGCGCATGGCCAGGTGCACGGCGAACTCGCCCACGATCGTCTTGCCCGCTCCCGTCGGCGCCGCGACGAGCACGTTGCGGTCCTCCTCGAGCGCTTGGCAGCCCGCGACCTGGAAGTCGTCGAGCTCGAACGCCTGCGCCTCAGCGAACCCTCTCGTCACCGGATGCCGCTGGGCCTCGCGGGCCGCTGCGTAGCGCTCGGCGGGGCTGGGGGCGCTCACCCGGAGCCGTCCGCGAGCAGCGCCGCCTCGCGCTTGGAACGCCGCCGGTCGAACAGCAGCGACACGCCCGCCGCTGCCACGTACAGCACGATCATGATGCCGGCGAGCAGCAGCATCGACACGACATCCGCCGCCGGCGTCGCGAGCGCGGCGAACGTCGTGGCCACGAGGACGGCGACCCGCCACCCCTTGAGGATGCCGCGTCCGCTCATGATGCCCGCCAGGTTCAGGGCGACGAGGAAGACCGGCAGCACGAACGCCACTCCGATGACCAGGAGCATCTTGAAGACGAAGTCGTAGTAGTAGTCGTACTTGTAGAACGAGGCGGCCGTATCGGGCACGAAACCGGCCATCAGCTCGATGACGTGCGGCACGATGAACCAGCCCACGGTGCAGCCCGCGAAGAACAGCGGCACGGCGGCGACCATGAACCAGATCGTGTAATTGACCTCTTTGCGCGTCAGGCCCGGCATGACGAACGCCCAGATCTGCCACAGCCAGACCGGAGCCGAGATGAGCAGGCCGATCGCGAACGCGATCCGCATGCGCAGGTCGAATCCGCTCGTGACGGTGTCGAAGTTCAGCTCGACGAAGTCCCGCCCGCGCTCCTGGGCGATGATCTCGATCGGCTGGGCGATCAGGTCAATGACGACATCCGACACGAGGAAGGCGATGATCATCCCGGCGACCAGGCCGATGACGGCGATGGTCAGGCGACGCCGCAACTCGACAAGGTGCTGCGCGAGGGTCATCCGTCGGTCGCGGCGCGGCTTGTCTTCAGCCGAGACGGACGCGCCCGTGTGGGTCGTCGCCACGGCCGCCTACGGGGTCTGGTCTGTGGACGCACGCGACGGCGGCGCCTGGCTGACCGTCGTCTCGTTCCGCGGCGCTGTCGCCGTCTCCGCGTCCGGAGTGGACTCAGGGGCGTCGTCGTCCTTCATCGCCTTCATCTCGCCGCGGAAGACGCGGGCGGACTGTCCGACGCTCTTGGCGAGTGCCGGGAGCTTCGCGGCACCGAAGAGCAGCAGGATGACTGCCAGAAGAATCAGCAGGTGCCAGCCGTTCAGGTTGCCCAACATGGTGGTCTCCGTCGTCTCGGCGAATCGTGGCCTTCATCCAGTGTAACCCCGGGTCCCGCACGCGGACCGGAGCCGCGGCCACTCAGCCGTACTGCGCCAGGCCCGCCCGCGCCCAGGCCCGCGCCGCATCGCGCGCTTCAGAGGGCGAGACCACGGCGACGGAGCCGCCCCGACGTGCTGCCAGCCGCTTGAGCTGCGGCGGGTCGGCCACCCGCAGGACGGCCCGGCGGCGGTCGCCGCTTTCGCTGACCTCGGCGTAGTCGAGGTACTGGCCCAGCAGGGGGGCGACGTGCGGATCGAACTCGATGACCGCCTCCAGCGCGCCGTCCGCACGGGCGAAGACGGTCTCGCCCGGGTCGTCGTGCGCGGCGGCGGGGATGTCGGTGACCGTCGCCTCGCTGATGCGGTCGAGGTGGAAGGTGCGCATGTCACGGCGCAGATGGCACCAGCCACGCAGGTACCACTGGTCGTCCTCAACGAGGATGCGCACGGGGTCCACGGTGCGCGTCGTCGGGGCCGCGTCCGGTTTCTGATGGGTGAACGACACCGCCACACCCTGGTCGAGCGCCTCCATCAGAGTGGTGCGCACACCGTCGGCAGCGTCGGACGCGACCACCAGCTCGCCGGGAGCGTCGCTCGCCCCGCGCGCCAGCTTGGCGATCAGTCCGGGAACGATGCTCGAGCCGCGGATGCCGGGCGCCGACTGCGCCAGCTGCAGCCCCGCCAGCAGGGCCGCGGCTTCGCGCGCGGTGAGGCGAGGCGCGCGCTCGAACGCCACCGTGTTGAGCAGCTGCAGCTCGTCGCGCTCGTCCAGCAGGTCCCAGTCGATGTCGAACAGCTCGTGGTGCATGCCCTCGGGAAGTCCGATGACGACCAGTCCCTCCGCGAGCCGGCGCAGCACGTCCGGGTCCACGTCGAACTCCCGCGCCGCCTCGGTGACGGGCACCGGGCCCTTCTCCACCAGGTACGGCACGAGATTCATCACCAGGGCGACGCGGTCGATCGCCAGCAGGGATCGGGTTGTCATGACACGGCCTCCTCATGGGCGGCGAGCGTGCGCTCGAGTCGCGCGACGACCTGCTCCCGCAGCATCGGCGGCGCTTCGACGTAGACCTCCGGTCCGTACGAGGCGAGTTCGTCGGCGAACACATGCACGTCGACGAAGCGCACGGCCAGGATGTCGCCGTCGCGCTCGCCCCGCCGGCGCAGGCGCACGGCGGCCTCCGTGTCGTCCTGCACCCGCAGGCGGGCGACGTTCGCCACCGCCACGCTCTCGAGCCCGCTGCGCGCCCGTTCGCCGGCGCCCGCCCGGGCGGACGGATCGAAGCCGTCGCGGGTGATCTGCACGTCGCCGATGATGCGCGAGAGAAGAAAGGTGCGCTCCTGCCCCAGATCGCGATCGAAGCCGTAGACGTGCCATCGACCCTCGAATTCGATCAGCGCGTGGGGCTCGACGGTCCGGATGCGGGCGACGTCGTCTCCCGGCTTGACGTAGGTGAAGCGCACGACCCGGCTGCGGTCGTTCGCGTCGCGCAGCGCCGGGAACGCGGCATCACGCACCGACAGTCGCGGGGCGAAACCGATGATGGGCTCGTCGACGTCGATGCCGAGTGCGCGGATCTTGGCGAGCGCTCCCCGGGCGTCGCCCGACATGGAGCTCTCACCCCACACCGCCGCCGCCACTTTCAGCACGGCCATCTCAGCGGGCGTGAACGCGATGTCCTCCGGGAGGACGTACTCCGCCTTCGGGATGACGTAGCGCGCCTCGCGCAGATCATCCGGGTCGGCGGCATCGCCCAGCGTGTGGATCGGCACGCCGAGTTCACGCAGCGCGTCCTTGTCGCGCTCGAACATCTTCTCGAGCGCGACCGCGCCGCGCCCCTCCTGCCGCGCCTCGCGGTAGCCCGAGACGCTCGAGAGCACCTGCTCCTTGGTGAGCCCGTAGCGGTGGGACATCAGCGCCACCGTCAAGCTGAGCAGCCGCTCCTCGGGAGAGATCGTGTTCGGCACGCCCCCATCCTAGGAGCGCCGGCACCTACGAGGCGGGAGCGTCGATCCCGAGGATGTCGATGACGAAGATGAGCGTCGCGCCGCCGGGAACGGCCCCGCTGCCCTGATCGCCGTACCCCTGGTCGGGCGGGATCACCGCGAGCACCTGGGAGCCGACCGTCTGACCCTCGAGCGCCTGTGCGAAGCCCGGCACGACGCCGTCGAGCGTCAGCGAGACGGGCTCCTCGCCCCACGTGGAGTCGAACACGGTGCCCTCGTCCCAGAGCACGCCCGTGTACGCCACGCGCACGGGGGCGTCGCCGGTGACGACCTCGCCGTCGCCGCGCTTGAGCACCTCCACGCGCAGCTCGTCGGGAGCCTCGCCATTCGGCACGATCACGCCAGGAGTCCCATCGGGAGCGCGCACGACGCTCGGCAGCCCGTTGCCTTCCACGAACTGGTCGACCCCGTCCGCCTTCGCCAGATAGACCTTGCGCAGATCCGCGACCAGGATCGCCGACCCGGTCTCGCCGAGGCCGAAGCTCTCGGCGACCTCGGGCTCGATCCCTTCCTCGCCGAGCACCGTGAGAACGCGATCGCCCTCGCGCGCGCACTCGAGGGCCTGAGTGAGGCCGGGGAACGACTGCGTCCACTGCGACATCGGCAGCGGATTGGCCAGCGAGCCGTCGTACGCCGTCGCCGCGATCTCTTCGCCGGTGCCGCCATCGAGGAGGGTGAGATCCATCACGACGAGTTGATCGTCGCTGCGGATCGCCGTGCCCTCGCCGTCGGACAGATCGCGCCACTGGGTCTGGTCCGCGTGGACCGGGGTGTAGGCATCGATGCGCGGCGCGGCATCCGATGCGCCCGTCACATCGACGACGTCGACGGCCGCGGTGCCCGGTGACTCGGGGCGCTCGCAGGAGCCGTCGGCGTACGGGGAGGCGGAGCACCCGACGAGGGCCACGCCGACCAGGCCGGCGAGGATCACGGGAACGAGGAGAGAACGCACCGGCTCAGTCTACGGGAGGGCCCCCGACGCCCTCGTCCGGGTCAGGAGCGGCGCCCCCCGTGCGCGCCCGGGCGGCGCGCTGCGCGTCACGCACCCGCTTGCGCAGGTTCTTGTCGGTGATCTCCCGGTCGCCGACTGCGCCCGGTGTCCACACCTCGACGTCGGCGTCACCATAGCTCGTCTTCGATCCGCGGCGCGCCCGCTCCGGAGCCACCGCTCCGTGCGCCAGCCGCCGCGCCGAGATCAGGAAGCCGGTGTGCGCCACCATCCGGTGGTCCGGACGCACGGCGAGGCCGTCCACGTGCCAGCCGCGCACCATCGTCTCGGAGCTCTGCGGCTCGGTGAACAGCCCCGAACCGCGCAGGAACTCCGCGATGCGCGAAAGCTGCGTGGCGGTCGCGACGTAGCACAGGAGCACGCCGCCGGGCGCGAGCGCGTCCGCCGCCGCGTCGACGCATTCCCAGGGAGCGAGCATGTCGAGGACGACCCGGTCGACCGTGCCCGCAGACGCGGCGGCGGGCAGTTCGGTCGCCAGGTCGCCGACCTGCACCCGCCAGTTCGGCGGGACCTCGCCGAGGAACGTCTCGACGTTCGCGAGGGCGACCTCGGCGAACTCGGCCCGGCGCTCGAACGACAGCAGTCGCCCCTCGGATCCCAGCGCCCGCAGCAGCCACAGCGAGAGAGCACCGGAGCCGACGCCCGCCTCCACGACGCTCGCCCCCGGGAAGATGTCGGCATCGGCGAGGATCTGGGCGGCATCCTTCGGGTACACGATCGCGGCGCCGCGCGGCATCGACATCACGAAGTCGCGCAGCAGCGGCCGGAGCGCGAGGTAGTCGTGCCCGCCGCTGCCCGTGACGACGGAGCCGTCCGGCGCCCCGATGAGCTGCTCATGACGGAGCACCCCGTGATGGGTGTGCAGCTCACCGCCCTCGCGCAGCGTGATCGTGTGCAGCTTGCCCTTGGGGCCGGTCAGCTGCACGCGGTCGCCCACCGCGAAGGGGCCGCTGCGGCGCGGGCCGTCGACGGCCGTCATGACGTCGCTCCCGCACGGTGCGCGCCGCCCCGGCGCTGCGCGTGCAGCTGCGACAGTCGCTCGGGGGTGAACGAGACGAGCGACTCGGCGAGCGCGAACGCGCCGGAACCCTCGAGCGAGACGATGTTGGGCACCCCGAGCACCGTGCACTCGGCAGCGACGGCGGAGCGCACGCCGTTCGGGGAATCCTCGATCGCGACGGTGTCGGTGATGTCGATGCCCAGCTGTCGCGCGGCCTCGAGATACGGGTCGGGGTAGGGCTTCGGGCGCGACACGTCGTCGCCCGCGACGATCAGATCGAACGCGTCGAAGTCGATCAGGTCCACGACCGACGTCGCCATCCGGCGCATCGACATCGTCACCAGCGCCGTCGGGATGCCGGCCTTCTTCAACGCCAGGAGAAGCTCGCGGGCACCGGGGCGAAAAGGCACCCCTTCCGCCGCGAGTGACGCCAGGACGCGATCGGTGAGCGTGTCGATGATGTCGTGGACGCTCATGCGCACGCCGGCATCCTGGAAGATGCGCGCGGCATCCTCCAGGCCGAGGCCGACGAGCTGCAGCGCCTGTTCGTGGCTCCAGGTGCCGCCGAAGCTCTCGACGAGCGGCGTTTCGGCGGCGATCCAATGCGGTTCGGTATCGACGAGGGTGCCGTCCATGTCCCACAGGACAGCACGAAGAGCGGGGGGATTCACCCGCCCATGCTAGTCGCGCAACGCCCGCCGCCCTGCCCCGCCGACACCGGGGTGCACCTATCCTGGAACGACACCGCGCGACGCTCCGCATCCCGGGCGGAACCGCACGGCGAGAGGGGAGGCACGGTGGAGGCACTCGGACGCAGGGTACTCGTGGCCGCATTCGACGGCTGGAACGACGCCGGCGAGGCCGCCTCGTCGGCGATCACCGCGCTGGGCGCGACCGGTGCGCGCACCCCCGTGCACACCGTCGACCCCGAGATGTACTTCGACTATCAGTACACGCGGCCGCATTTCACGATGGATGCCGACGGCCATCGCACGCTGAAGTGGCCCGAGACGACGATCACCCGTCCGACGCGCCGCACCCGCGGCACGCAGCTGTGGCTGCTGGGCGGTGTCGAGCCGGCGCGCACCTGGCAGGCGTTCGCCGCGGAGCTGGTGGACGTGGCCCTGCGCGAAGACGTCACCGGGTTCGTCGCGCTCGGCTCGATGATGTCGGATGTGCCGCACACCCGCCCGATCTCGGTCTTCGCAGGCAGCGAGAACGAGCGCGTGCGCGACGAACTCGGCCTCGACCGGAGCATGTACGAGGGCCCGGTCGGCATCCTGTCCGTGCTCACGCAGGCGGCCGAGACGGCCGGCATTCCCACGGTGTCGCTCTGGGCGAGCGTGCCGCACTACGTCGCGGGACATACGCCCTCTCCCAAGGCCACCCTCGCCCTGCTGGATCGGCTCGAGGACACCACGGGGGCGCGCATCGACCGGGGGGATCTCGCCACCCAGGCCGCCGCGTGGGAGGCCTCGATCGATGCCGCAGCTGCCGAGGACGACGAGATGACCGAATACATCCGTCAGCTGGAGCACACCCGCGACACGTGGGACTCCCCCGAGGCATCCGGCGACGCGATCGCGCAGGAGTTCGAGCGGTACCTGCGCCGGGGCGGCGACGGGCCCACCAAGCCCGGTCGCGACGGCCCGTTCCGCTGACGCCGGTCGGTCGTTGAGCGAGCGCCGCGAGACGAAACGCCCGCACGACCCCGATCAGTACGGCTGCAGGATGCCGGCCGAGAGCAGCACGATCAGAGCGAGCCCCAGCACCACGCGGTAGATCACGAACGGCAGGAAGCTGCCGCGCTTGAGGTACTGCATGAGGAATGCGATCACGGCGAGGCCCACGCCGAATGCCACGACCGTGGCGGCACCCGTCTCGATCAGGTTGTACGGACCGCCGGGCTCCTCGAAGCTCTGCAGCAGCTCGTAGAACCCCGAGCCGAAGACGGCGGGCACGGCGAGGAGGAACGCGTACTCGGCGGCGGACGGCCGTGTGTAGCCCAGCGCCAGCCCGAGCGTCGTCGTGGCGCCGGAGCGCGAGACGCCGGGTACCAGCGCGAGCGCCTGCGCGAAGCCCAGCGCGAGACCGTGGGGATAGGTCAGCTGCGACAGGTCACGCGTTCGACGTCCGAAGCGGTCGGCGATGCCCAGCAGGATCCCGAAGAAGATGAGGACGAACGCGACGAGCCAGAGGTTGCGGAACGTCCCCCGGATCACGTCCTGGAAGAGGAACCCGAGCACGCCGATCGGGATCGTGCCGATGATGATCAGCCAGCCCATGCGTGCGTCGGGATCGTTGCGCGGCACCTTTCCGGCGAGCGATTGAGCCCACCGGGCGATGACCCGGACGATCGTGCCCCAGAAGTAGACCAGCACGGCCGCCTCGGTGCCGATCTGCGTGATGGCCGTGAAGGTGGCGCCGGGGTCCGTCGCCGACGGCAGGAACTCACCGACGATGCGCAGGTGCGCGCTCGACGAGATCGGGAGGAACTCGGTCAGTCCCTGCACGATGCCGAGGAACAGAGCTTCGATGAGCGACATGGCGCCTTCCGGTCGGGTGGGGTCGCGGCGATGCGAGGGAGCGAGCACCGGGATCACGGCGCCCGCCCGGGGTGGTCAGGGGGCGGACAGGGTTCAGCAGGTCAGCAGCAGGTCGCCGAGCACGTCCCGGCCGAACTCGAGCGCCGTGATCGGCACGCGCTCGTCGACACCGTGGAACATACCGGTGAAGTCGAGATCGGGGGGAAGGCGCAGCGGGGCGAATCCGTACCCGGCGATGCCGAGCGTGGCCAGCGCCTTGTTGTCGGTACCGCCGCCCATCAGGTAGGGCAGCACGGGCACACCCGGATCGTGGCGCTCGAGCGTCGACACCATCCGTTCGACGAGCGCGCCGTCGAACGGCATCTCGAGCCCGATGTCACGGTGGACGGTCTCGATCTCGATGTCGGCGCCGACGATCCGCGCGATCTCTGCGAGCGCCGCGTCTTCGGTGCCCGGCAGCACGCGCACGTCGATCAGCGCCTCGGCGGCATCCGGGATCACGTTGTGCTTGTAGCCGGCCGACAGACCGGTCGGGTTCGTGGTCGTCCGCAGCGTCGAGGCCAGGAAGCCGTGGGCCGGTCCCGTGCTCGCCGCGAGTTCGTCCGGGCCGGCATCCGGCAGCTGCGCCAGCTCGGCCAGTCCTGAGAGCAGCTGCGTCGTGGCTGCCGTGAGCCGCACCGGCCATTCGGCACGCCCGAGCACCGCGACCGCCTCCGCGAGACGGGTGACGGCGTTGTCGGGGTGCACGCGGGAGCCGTGGCCGGCCCGTCCGCGAGCGCGCAGCCGCATCCACAGCAACGCCTTCTCCCCCACCTGCAGCAGGTAGGCGCGACGTCCGGACACCGTGATCGAATACCCGCCGACCTCGCTGATCGCCTCGGTCGCACCCGCGAACCACTCGGGTCGGTCGCGGACGACCAGGTGCGACCCTTCGACGCCGCCGTTCTCCTCGTCGGCGAAGAAGGTCACGATGATGTCGCGGTCCGGCCGCTCGCCCGCGCGCAGCATGTCCGCCACCGCCGTGAGGATCATCGCGTCCATGTTCTTCATGTCCACCGCGCCCCGGCCCCACAGCATTCCGTCACGTACCTCGCCGGCGAACGGATCGACGCTCCATCCCTCGGGCGGGGCGGGCACGACGTCGAGGTGGCCGTGCAGCACGAGCGCGGGCCTGTCGGGACGTCGGCCCTCGACACGCGCCGTCACGTTCGTGCGGCCGGGGACGGGCTCGAAGTACTCGGTGCGCAAGCCCAATGCCTCGAGGTAGGCGCCGACGTACTCGGCCGCCTGACGTTCACCCGACGCACGCCCTCCGCCCCAGTTCTGGGTGTCCATCCGGATGAGATCGCGCGTGATGCGAGCCACCTCCGGCAGGTCCTCCGTCGGTCTGGCCGTCGCGGTGGATGAGGGGTTGGCGGGCATGGGTCCAGGTTAGCGGCGCGCAATCGGCTGCTACGAAGCATGGTAGGCTCGACCCTCGGTTGCGCATGCAATCCACTCACGCGCGGGTGGCGGAATAGGTAGACGCGCTAGCTTGAGGTGCTAGTGCCCGCATAGGGCGTGGGGGTTCAAGTCCCCCCTCGCGCACAGAGTAGAAAACCCCGGTTCAGCCGGGGTTTTCTTGCGTTCGGGGGTTGCTCTGGCCGCGTGCGGTGCGGTCCACGGACCTGTGGGTGGCAGTTTTCGGTTCGGGCTGCGCCCTTTCCTGGCGCCGGAGCCGAGAACTGGCGCCCACGTGGCGTTCAGCCGTGCGGTGCTAGCGTCGGCCGGATGCCGGTGAGGACGACGACGAGGAGACTGCCGATGATGAAGAAGACCCTGGTGGGCCTCGGCCTGGCCGCAGTGCTGGTGGGCGCATCCGCGTGCACCGCCGACGACGCGACGCCGGACGGTGAGCAGGAGCAGTCGGACACGGCGCTGGAACCTGACCTGGCCGGCGTTCCCGAGATCGTCGCCGAGGTGGACGGCACCGAGATCGACCGTGACGAGTTCGCCTCGGCATACGAGGCCCAGTTCGCCCAGGCCGCGCAGCAGGCGCAGATGAGCGGCACACCCGTGGACCAGGAACAGCTCAAACAGCAGACGGTCGAGACACTGGTCAACTCCGAGCTGCTGATCCAGGAAGCGGACCGCCGCGGCTACGACGCGACCGCCGACGACGTCGACGCGACGCTCGAGGAGCTCGCCGCTCAGAACCAGCTCGAATCCGTGGACGCATTCTTGGACGCACTGGAAGAGCAGGGCACGTCCGAGGACGAGGTGCGCACACAGGTGGAAGAGCAGGTGCGGATGGAACAGGTGATCGATGACGAGGTCGGAACCTCCGAGCCATCGGACGAAGAGCTGCGTGAGCTCTACGACCAGATCGTCGAGCAGCAGGAGCAGTCCGGGGGCGAAGAGATGGGCGAGATCCCGCCGTTCGAGGATGTGCGCGACCAGCTCGCTCAGCAGCAGCAGCAGACGGAGGAGCAGGAAGCGGTCACCGCGCTGCTCGCCGATCTCGAGGCCGACGCCGAGGTCGAGATCTTCCTGTAGATCTCCGAGCGCGACGTCTCGGCGGTCCGCTCATCCCAGTGAGACGCCGAAGGCGAGTCCCAGCAGGTAGGTCACGGCTGCGGCACCGAAGCCGATCGCCAGCTGTCGCAGCGCGCGCCGCAGGGGCGGGCCGCCGGAGAGCAGCCCCACCATCGCTCCCGTGCACAGCAGCGCCACACCCACGAGCGCGAGCGCGAGCACGACGGCAGCGACCCCGCTGAGCCCGAACAGCCATGGCAGCACGGGGACGATGGCGCCCGAGGAGAAGAGCAGGAAGCTCGACACCGCGGCCCCGAATGCGCTGCCGACCACGTCGTCGGATGCGGTGGCGGCGTCCCGCAGCGGAGCACGCTCCCCCGACCCTTGGGCGGCGGCGACCACGCGGTGCGCCTGCAGCGTCGCCTCCTCGTCCGAGAGCCCCCGGGCGCGATAGACGAGGGCGAGCTCGTTCGCGTCGAGGTCGAGGTCGGGCAGCACATCGTCGGCGTAGTCGTTGGGCTCGGTGGCGGCGAGCAGCTCGCGCTGGGAGCGCACCGAGACGAATTCTCCGGCACCCATCGACAGCGCACCGGCCAGCAGCCCCGCAATGCCGCTGAAGAGCACGAACTGCGGTGCCACGCCCGTTGCGCCGATGCCCATGACGAGCGCGAGGTTGGACACGAGTCCATCGTTGGCGCCGAAGACGGCGGCTCGGAACGAGCCCGAAAGGCGGCGGCGACCTTGAGCCGCGAGACCTCGTACGACCTCGGCGTGGATCTTCTCGTCCGCGCGCATGGCCGGACTGGCGAAGCGCTCGGCGTCGTAGGGCGAGCGCGCCTCGGCGTTCTGTGCCAGAGCGAGGACGAAGATCGAGCCGAAGCGGCGCGCCATCCACCCGAGCAGACGTGTGCCCAGTCCCGGGCGGGGCAACCGGGCGGGTTCACCGCCGAGCAGTTCCAGCCAGTGCCGTTCGTGGCGGCCCTCCGCCTCGGCGAGGGCCAGGAGGATCGCCCGCTCGGCACCGCTCTTGCGTTCGGCCAGCTGCCGGTACACCCTCGCCTCAGCTCGTTCGTCGACGAGGTAGCGCGTCCAGCGGCGGCGATCTGCCGACGTCGGGGCGCCGTGCTGCGGCGCGGTCATGCGGCCTCCGGGGTCTCGGACGAGGGGGCGGGGACGAGAGGGGGATTCCGCCGAGCAGATCCACGCTATCGACCTGCCCGGCCACCTCGGCCGCCAGAACGCGGATTGCCAGCATTTCGGGGTTCCGAAGCGGTCAGGAGCGCACGCGTCGCCGCAGCATCTCGATGCGCGCCTGCAGCTGTGCGACCGTGGCGTGCGAGACGGCCGGACCGCCGCAGACGCGCCGCAGCTCGGCGTGCACCGCGCCGTGCGGCTCGCCCGACTGTCGCGCGTAGAGTCCGACGAGGCTGTTGAGCAGCTGCCGCTGCTCTCGCAGGGTGCGGTGCAGGGGAGCGGGGATGCCGGCGCCGCCGGCCGCGTCGCTCGTCTCGCCCGGCGCATCCTCCGCCGCCTCCCTCGCCTCGCGTGCGCTGCGGTGCCGGCCCTGGCGCGCCTGCCGCTGCATCAGCAGCTCGTGCACGTGCTCGGGCTCGAGCAGTCCTGGCAGCCCGAGGAACTCCTCCTCCTCCGGCGTGCCCGGCACCGCGAGCTGACCGAACTCCTTGCCGTCGAACATCACCCGGTCGAAGTGGGCGTGAGAGCCGAGCGCCTGATAGCTGAACTCCTCGGTGAGGGCATCCGAGGCCTTGTCCTCTTTCTCGGCGGCATCCATCAGGTCATCGTCGAGCGCCCACTCGTCGTCGCCCTCGGGGTCGCGGTCGAGCGCGTGGTCGCGCTGCCGTTCGAGCTCGCCGGCCAGCGCCAGCAGCGCGGGCACGTTCGGCAGGAAGATGCTCGCGGTCTCCCCGCGACGACGGGCGCGCACGAAGCGGCCGATCGCCTGCGCGAAGAACAGTGGCGTGGAAGCGCTCGTCGCGTAGACCCCGACGGCCAGGCGCGGCACGTCGACCCCCTCCGACACCATGCGCACCGCCACGAGCCACCGCGACGTCGACGCGGCGAACGATTCGATGCGGGCGGAGGCCTCGGCCTCGTCCGAGAGCACCAGCGTCGGCTGCTCCCCCGAGATCTGGGCGAGGATGGCGGCGTACGCCCGGGCGGCGGTCTGGTCCGTCGCGATCACGAGCCCGCCGGCATCCGGGATCTGCTCCCGCACCTCGCTCAGGCGCCGGTCTGCGGAGCGGAGCACGGCGGGGATCCACTCGCCCTCGGGCGCCAGCGCGGTGCGCCAGGCCTGCGCCGTGACGTCCTTGGTGTTGTCCTGGCCGAGGTGGGCCTCCATCTCGTCGCCGGCGCGCGTGCGCCAGCGCATCTTGCCGGCGTAGACCAGGAACATGACCGGCCGGACGACGCCGTCTTCGAGCGCACGGCGGTACCCGTAGGAGTAGTCGGTGCGCGAGAGCCGGATCCCCTTGTCGTCGGGGTGGTATTCCACGAACGGGATCGGGGCCGTGTCGCTGCGGAACGGGGTGCCGGACAGCAGCAGCCGCCGGGTCGCGCGTCCGTACGCCTCGCGCAGGGCATCGCCCCAGCTGAGGGCGTCTCCCCCGTGGTGCACCTCGTCGAGGATCACGAGAGTGCGTGCGTCGTCGGTCAGCCACTGGTGCACCGACGCCTTCACCGCCACCTGGGCGTACGTGACGACGACCCCTTGATAGTGCCGCGCGGGCATGGTGTGGCGGTTGCTGAACGCGGGATCCAGTCGCAGCGACACGCGAGCCGCGGCATCCGCCCACTGGGTCTTGAGGTGCTCGGTCGGCGCGACGACGACGATGCGGCTGACCACGCGCCGCCGCATCAGCTCCGTGGCCAGGCGCAGCGCGAAGGTGGTCTTGCCGGCGCCGGGGGTCGCAGCGGCGAGGAAGTCGCGCGGGCCCGAGCCGACGCCGTCGGGCCCGGGACGGGAGAAATACTCGTCGAGCGCCTCGGCCTGCCAGGCCCGCAGTCGCTGCGCCGTTCCCCACGGCGCCCGCTGCGGGTAGGACGGCGGCAGGTGCTCGGCGGCGAAGCTGCCGACATGGGCACCGTCCGCCTCCTGCGTCATCCGCCCTCGACCTCTCTTCGCCTGCACGAGCGAGCCCCTCCCGCACCGGATGACCACGATAGACGAACGATCCGACATCACGGCGCGGTGCTCGGATGCCGCATCCAGCACCGCGCGATATCGTCGGGGAAGACGGACGAACAGGGAGTTCAGATGCGCGCAGACGATGCCGCCTCGGCTCGTACTCCGTACGTGCCGAACACCCAACCGCACCCCTGGAGACGCTTTGTCGCGATCGGGGATTCCTTCACGGAGGGCATCGGCGATCCGATCTCGGAGCGGCCCGGCGAGCACCGCGGGTGGGCGGACCGCGTCGCCGAGGTGCTCGGGTCGCAGGTCGACGATTTCGCCTACGCGAACCTCGCGGTGCGGGGGCGGCTGATCCGGCAGATCGTCGACGAGCAGGTGGATGCCGCCATCGCCCTGACTCCCGATCTGATCACCTTCTGTGCCGGAGGGAACGACATCATCCGGCCGGGAGCGGATCCCGACGCCGTCGCCGCCATCTTCGAGGACGCCGTCGCGCGACTGGGCAGCGGCGGCGCGACCCTCGTGATCTTCACCGGCATCGACGTGGCCTGGCAGCCGGTCTTCCGCTCGATGCGCGGCAAGATCGCCATCTACAACGAGAACCTGCGCTCCATCGCCGACCGGTACGACTGCATCGTCGCCGACCAGTGGGCGCTGAAGGAGATCCAGGACCAGCGCTTCTTCGACGCAGATCGTCTGCACCTGAACGCTCTCGGGCACCACGAGGTCGCGCGCATGGTGCTCCGGGCGCTGAACGTGCCGAACGACCTGGTGCCGATGCAGCCCGATCCTCTTCCCGTCACGACGTGGCGCACAGCTCGCGCGGGCGACCTGGTGTGGGCGCGCCAGCACTTCGTGCCGTGGGTGCTGCGCCGGCTGCGCCACCAGTCATCGGGCGACGACGTGCTGCCCAAACGTCCGAACGCGCTGCCCATCTCGATCCTCGCCCCCGGCGTCGATCCGAGCGCGCGGCGCGAGGAGGACGTGTAGGCCCGCCCGGCGTCTCGGACCCGTCGGGCGTCGGAGAAGCACCGAGGGTCGGAGTGGAGAGACCGGGGCTTCCGACCTCAGCGACATCTCCGGCCCTCGAGACGGGCCCGCGGACCGGGACGGTTTGAACGCGCAAGCACCGCGGCGATGCCGTGCAAGCGCTCAGCGCGGGCGCAGCGCCCACAGCGCGACGGCGCTGGCCGCGGCGACGTTGAGCGAGTCGACCCCGCGCAGCATCGGGATCGTCACGACGGTATCCGCGGCGGCCAGGGCGCGCCCGCTCAGACCATCGCCCTCGGCACCCAGCACGAGTGCCACGCGCTCCGGCGGATCCGCCGCGAAGGCGTCGAGATCGATGGCGTCCTCGGCCAGCGCGAGAGCGGCGATGTGCCAGCCGGCCTGGTGGAGCACGTCACGCGCCTCCCCCCACTCGGGCAGCCGCGTCCACGGCACCTGGAACACGGTGCCCATGCTCACCCGCACGCTGCGCCGGTACAGCGGATCCGCGCATCGCGGCGTGACGAGGACGGCATCCGCACCGAGCGCCGCGGCACAACGGATGGCAGCGCCCACATTCGTGTGATCGACGATGTCCTCCAGGATCAGCGCGCGGCGCGCCCCCGCGAGCACCTCCTCGACCGACCGCTCCGGCGGGCGATGCATCGACGCGAGCACGCCGCGATGCACCGCGTACCCCGTCACCGCCTCGGTCGTGGCGGCATCCGTCACATACACGGGAACCGTGCGCGCACCCAGCAGGGCACGGGCGTCGTCGAGCCACTTGTCCTGCACGAGGACCGAACGAGGTTCATGGCCCGCTTGGAGGGCCCGCGCGAGCACCTTGGCCGATTCGGCGATGTACAGCCCGGATTCCGGTTCGCGGATGCGTCGGAGTGCGACGTCGGTCAGGTTCCGGTAGTCAGCCAGCCGCGGGTCGTCGACGTCTGCGATGTGCTCGATGAGCGGGCCGGCGGTCGTCACACGCTCACGCTACCCGTGCGTCCCCACTCGGCCTGACCGCGTAACATCCCGGTAAAGGGCGACGCCTACACTGGCCCACGTCAGGAGGGACGACGACGGCATGGTCTTGGTCACGCACGAGGGCGGTGCCGGCACCGCGATGCTCGGTCGCGCGATCGACGCGCTGGCCGGGCGCACCCTCACGATCCTGACCGGCGCCGGCGTCTCGACCGACTCGGGCATCCCCGACTACCGGGGCAAGGGCACGCCCACACGCTCCCCCATGACCGCCCAGCAGTTCCTCGGCGACGCCGCAGCCCGCCGGCGGTACTGGGTCGGCAGCCACCTGGGGTGGAAGGCGTTCTCGAGCGCGCAGCCGAACGACGGGCACCGGGCCATCGCTCGGCTCGAGGACAGTGGCCTGGCGACCGGCGTGATCACCCAGAACGTGGACGGCCTGCACGTGCGTGCGGGCAGTGCGCGCGTCGTCGAGCTGCACGGCACGATGCGGCGGGTCTTCTGCACGCACTGCGGGCAGGTGTTCGATCGGCGCGATGTCGCGGAGCGGATCGAGACGCAGAACCCCTGGGTGGCGCTGCCCGAGAACGTGCCGCTCGGTCCCGACGGCGACGTTCTGCCCGGGAGCACCGACGAGTTCATCGTCCCCGAGTGCAGCGTGTGCGGGGGGATGCTCAAGCCCGATGTCGTCTTCTTCGGCGAGTACATCCCGCCGGAGCGGTTCCGCGAAGCGGAGCAGCTGGTCCAGGCGAGTCAGGGCCTGCTCATCGCGGGGTCGTCGCTGGTGGTCAATTCCGGCATCCGCCTCGTCGAGCGGGCGCGGCGCAAGCGCCAGCCCGTCGTGATCGTCAATCGCGGCCAGACGCGCGCCGACGGCAAAGCCGACGTCAAGGTCGATGCGGGCACGAGCGAGGTGCTGCGCGCCCTCGCCTCCGCGCTGCCCGCACTGCGCTGACGAGCGGGGCGGTTAGGCTCGTCGGGTGCTGCTGACCCTCATCCGACACGGCCAGACCGACTGGAACCTCGCCCGCCGCATCCAGGGCGAGACCGACATCCCGCTGAACGACACGGGACGCGAGCAGGCTCGCCAGGCCGCCCGCGTGCTGGCCGAGACGATGCCGGATGCCGGCGGAGCCGTCGTCGTGGCGAGCGACCTCTCGCGTGCGGCCGAGACCGCCCACATCCTGGCCGCCGAACTCGGCGCCCCCGCCCCCGCGGCTTTCTATCCCGAGCTGCGCGAGCGCCGCTACGGCGAGGCCGAGGGCGGGTACATCGATGAGGTCACCGCGCGCTACGGCGACGACGGGCGCGACAGCGTTCCCGGCGTCGAGACGCGTGCGCGACTGCGCGTGCGGGCCGTCGCGGCGCTGGAACTGGTCGCGGCATCGCATGCCGCCGCGGCCGGTCCGGTGATCGCCGTGTCGCACGGCGGTGTGATCTCCGAGCTCGTGCGGCATGCCAGCGACGACGCCTTCCCCCGCCCCGGCGAGAGGATCGCGAACGGCTCCGCGTACGTCTTCGAGATCGAGGATGGCGGCATCCGCCTGCAGGAATACGCGGGCGTGCTCGTCTGAGGAGCGCTTCAGCCGGCGAGGAAGTCGGTGATGGCGGCGGCCGCCGCGGCGGGTGTCTCGTAGTGAATGAGATGCCCCACGTCGGGGATCTCGACGAGGCGGGCGTCGTCGAACATCGTGGCGAGCCGGCGCTGGGCGGCGAGCGGGGTGATGTCATCGCGCTCGGCCGCGATCAGCAGGGTCGGCTGCGGGATGTGCGCGGCGAACTCGCTCACGTCGTGCGACACCGACGTCACGAAGGCCTCGCGGAGCACGTCGCGGTCCGCGAAGTCCGAGAAGTAGCGGTCGTGCTGATCGTGCACGAACGCGCGCACCTCTCGGTCGCGCGTCTTGGCCATCGACACGCTCATCACCCGCACGATGGCGCGGTTGCGCAGCAGCGCCTCGCCCAGGCGCCGTGGCAGACGCGCACCGGCCGCGTAGTAGAGCACGGCGCCGCGGGTGAGCACGCCGCGGGGGCCTTCGAGAGCCGGCGCCCCGATCGGGTTCACGAGGATCACCCGCGGGGTGGGCAGCCCTCGGGACACCGCGGCGGCGACGACGATCGAGCCGAACGAATGCCCGAGCATGACAGCGCCCGGCGCCACGGCGGCGACGAAGCGCGTGAGCCACTCGGCGTACGACGGCAGATCGTGCGACCCCGCGGTTCGTGGTGGTGTCCGGCCGAAGCCGGGCAGATCGGGCATCACGACGCGCACCCCGGGCAGGTGTGCGACGACGGGCTCGAGCCCGTGATGATCGCCCCGGAACCCGTGGACGGCGACGATCGTGGTGTCGGCGCCGGCGGGCCCGTACTCCCACCAGACCGCCCGGTCGTCGCCGATCGTGCGCTCATGCCGGCTCACCGGGATCCGAGAGAGCGCCTCGGCGTACGGATGCGGTGCGGTCACCCGACGATTCTACGGATGCGGGCGGGGGCCACCGGTGCGCCTGCCACACGGTGTCGGAGGCCGCACCTACTCTGACGATCATGGAACGACCCGCGTGGTGCACAAGGCTCGGCGTCTTCGATCTCGAGACCACGGGGGTCGACGTGGCCCACGACCGTATCGTCACGGCACATGTCGGCGTGCTCGACGGCGACGGTGCGATCGTGCGGCAGTGGTCCTGGCTGGCCGACCCGCAGATCGACATTCCCGACGGCGCAACCGCGGTCCACGGCATCTCGACCGCCCACGCACGCGCCCACGGCCGCCCCGCATCCCTCGTCGTCGGCGAGGTGCTCGATCGGCTGCGCGAGGTCTTCGCCGAGCAGATCCCCGTCGTCGCCTACAACGCGCCCTACGACTTCTCCTTACTCAAGCACGAGGCGATGCGGCACGGGCTGGCCCCGATCATGACGCCGTCGCCCGTGATCGACCCCCTCGTCGTCGACAAGCGCCTGGATCGCTTCCGCCGCGGCAAGCGCACCCTCGACGCGGTCGCCGCCCACTACGACGTGCTGCTCGAGGCCGCGCACACCGCGTCGGCCGATGCGATCGCGGCAGGCCGTGTCGCGCAGGCGCTCGGTGGGCGATTCGCCGACGTGCTCCCGTCGACCTGCGAGGAGCTGCACACGCACCAGATCGGGTGGGCACGCGCACAGGCCGAGAGTCTCACCGAGTACTTCGTACGAATCGGGCGGATCGACGCGGCCGATCCGATCGACGGCACCTGGCCGATCCGCTGAGCAGCCCGGGAGCAGCGCCGATAGCGCACCCACCGACGACGAAGGCCCCGCCGGAGCGGGGCCTTCGAAACGGCGAATGCTACTTGGCGCCGAAGTTCTTGAAGCGCTGGTTGAACTTCTCGACCCGACCGGCGGAGTCCATGATGCGCTGCTTGCCCGTGTAGAACGGGTGCGATGCCGACGAGATCTCGACGTCGATGACGGGGTACTCGACGCCGTCCAGCTCGACCGTCTTCGCGCTCGACACGGTCGAGCGGGTGAGGTACGTCTCACCGGACGCGAGGTCGCGGAACACGACGGGACGGTACTCGGGGTGGATGTCAGTCTTCATGGCGATCCTTGCGCGGTCTGCGGGTGGCGGAGAAAGTCTGCGGTGCTCTGGCACCAAGGGTCGACTCTACCATGTCCGTACCGCACGCCGTGGAGTCGTGTCAGCGCGCCCGAGCCGCGAAGCGCCCCTCGGATTCCTCCAGCCGGATCGGCAGGCCGAACGCGGCGGTCAGGTTCTCGCTCGTCAGGGTCTCGGCGATCGGACCGGCCTCGACCACGGCCCCGTCGCGCAGCAGCAGGACGTGCGTGAACCCCGGGGGGATCTCCTCCACGTGATGAGTCACCATCACCATGGCAGGCGTGGTGGGAGCCTGGGCGTACCCGCCGAGAAGGGTCACGAGTTCCTCGCGTGCCCCCAGGTCGAGACTCGCGGTGGGCTCATCCAGGAGCAGCAGCTCGGGATCGGTCATCACCGCCCGCGCGATCTGCACCCGCTTCTGCTCTCCGTCGGAGAGGGTGCCGAATGTGCGATCAGCGAGGTCGTCGAGCTTCCACTCGGCCAGCACACGCAGCGCGCGGCGCTCGTCGATGTCCTCATAGTCCTCGCGCCAGCGGCCCGTGACGGAGTACGCCGCCGTCAGCACCGCGTCCAGCACGGACTCGTCGGCCGGGATGCGGCGCGCGAGCGACGAGGACGCGAAGCCGATCCGGGGTCGCAGCTCGAAGACGTCGGTGCGCCCCAGCCGCTCGCCGAGCACGTGGATCTCTCCGGCCGAGGGATGCAGCAGGGTGTCGGCCAGCTGAAGGACAGTGGTCTTGCCGGCCCCGTTCGGTCCGAGCACTACCCAGCGTTCATCGTCCTGCACGCTCCAGGTGAAGCTGTCGACGATATTACGACCGTCGCGGCGCACGACGACATCTTGAAAGTCCAGAACGCGGGCCATGACGCCAGCATATCGTCTGGCACTGTCCCCCCGGGACGAGACGACACCGTCCCTCCGGGACGGCACGGGGCGCGCCCTCGGGCGTCAGGAACCCGATGCCACCTGCGCGTACAGACGCTCGGTCTGGGCCGCGATGCTTCCCCAGCTGAACTGCTCCGCGGCGCGCGCGCGGCCGGCGCGGCCGTACTCACGTGCGCGATCCGGATCCGCCGTGACCTCGGCGAGGGCGCGCGCCAGATCCGCGACGAAACGATCCGGGTCGCGTGGCGTCCCCGTGCCGTCCTGCAGCTGGTCGATCGGCACGAGACGACCCGTCACGCCGTCGTCCACGACCTCGGGGATGCCGCCCGTGGCGGTTCCGACGACGGCGGCGCCGCACGCCATCGCCTCGAGGTTCACGATGCCGAGCGGCTCGTACACCGAGGGGCAGACGAAGGCGGTCGCGGCGCTCAGGAGCACCCTCAGCTCCTCCCGGGACAGCACGCGATCGTGCCACACGACCCCACCGCGGGTCTGCTGCAGGGTGCGGACACCGGCTTCGACCTCGGACATGATCTGCGGGGTGTCGGGTGCCCCCGCGCACAGGATCACCTGCACGTCGGCGGGCAGCTGCTCGACGGCGCGCAGCAGGTAGGGCAGGCCCTTCTGACGCGTGATGCGGCCGACGAACACGATCGAGGGACGCGAGGAGTCGACACCGAGCGAAGCGAGCAGGTCGGCGTCCTCCAGGGGCGCCCATGCCTCGGTGTCGATGCCGTTGTAGATCACGTGCACCTTTTCCGGGTCCAGGCCCGGATAGCAGCGCAGGATGTCGGCGCGCATGCCGCCGCTGACCGCGATGACGGCGGCGGCGGATTCGTATGCCGATCGCTCGATCCAGCTCGACACCGCATATCCGCCGCCCAGCTGCTCCGCCTTCCAAGGACGAAGCGGCTCCAGGCTGTGTGCCGAGACTATGTGCGGGATGCCGTGGAGCATGCCCGCCATCTGCCCGGCGAAGTTCGCGTACCAGGTGTGGGAGTGCACGACGTCGGCCCCGGCGACGTCCTCGACGATCGCCAGGTCGACGCCGAGCGTCTGCACCGCCGCGTTGGCGGAAGCCAGCTCCGCGGGAACGGCGTAACCCGTGGTCCCCGCCTCGCTCCGCGGCTCGCCGAAGGCGTGGACCCGCACCTCGATGCGCTCGCGGAGCGCCCGCACCAGCTCCGTCACGTGCACTCCGGCGCCGCCGTAGATCGCCGGCGGATACTCCTTCGTCACGATGTCAACGCGCATGGATCAACGCTAGTCCCCACCCGGCATCCGGCATAGTGTGGGGTCATGCCAGCCACGCCCAAGGTCCTCGGAATCATCCTCGCGGGGGGTGAGGGCAAGCGGCTCATGCCTCTCACGGCAGATCGTGCCAAACCGGCCGTGCCGTTCGGCGGGCAGTACCGTCTGATCGATTTCGCGATCTCGAACCTGATCAATTCGGGGCTGCAGCAGCTGGTCGTGCTGACCCAGTACAAGTCCCACAGCCTGGACCGGCACATCTCACAGACATGGCGCCTCTCACCCATGCTCGGTGCCTACGTCGCCTCGGTGCCGGCGCAGCAGCGTCTCGGCAAGCGCTGGTTCTCCGGTTCGGCCGATGCGATCCTGCAGAGCCTGAACCTGATCAACGATGAGAAGCCCGACATCGTGGTGGTCATCGGCGCCGACCACGTCTACCGCATGGACTTCACGCAGATGCTCGACGCCCACCTCGACTCCGGCGCGCGAGCCACGGTCGCCGGCATCCGCCAGCCGATCTCGCTGGCCGATCAGTTCGGTGTCATCGACGTGGATCCCGAGGACCCCACCCGCATCCGCGACTTCCTCGAGAAGCCCACCGACCCCACCGGTCTCGCCGACGCTCCTCACGAGGTGCTTGCATCGATGGGCAACTACATCTTCGACGCGGACGCCCTCATCGAGGCGGTCGAGGCGGACGGTCAGGTCGCCACGTCGAACCACGACATGGGCGGCGACATCGTGCCGTACTTCGTCGAGCGGGGCGAGGCCGGTGTCTACGATATGAAGCGCAACGATCTGCCCGGCGCCACCGACCGCGATCGGGCGTACTGGCGTGACGTGGGCACGATCGATTCGTTCTTCGACGCGCACATGGACCTGATCTCGACGCTGCCCGTGTTCAACCTCTACAACATGGACTGGCCGATCCACTCGCAGGCGATCAACTCGCCGCCCGCGAAGTTCGTGCGGGACTCGGTGGGCCGGATCGGGAACGCGATCGACTCGATCGTCTCCCTCGGCTCGGTGCTCTCCGGCACCCACCTCGAGCGCAGCGTCGTCGGCCCGTGGACGCTCGCCGGCGGCGGATCGACGATCACGGACTCCGTGCTGTTCGACTACGTGCACGTCGGTCCCGGCGCCCGCATCCACCGCGCCATCCTCGACAAGGGGGTGGTGCTCGACGCCGGCGCCACCATCGGCGTCGACCGCGAGCGGGACCTGGCCCGGGGCTTCACGGTGACGGACTCGGGCATCACGGTCGTCGGCAAGAACGTCCGCGTCGACGTCTAGCGACCGGGCTCGGCGGATCCCACGCAGGCGGGCGGCTAGCCTCGGAGAGTGATCACCGAACGACCGCGCCTGCTCGTCGTGCTCGACGCCGACTCCACCCTCATCCGCAACGAGGTCATCGAGCTTCTCGCCGATGAAGCCGGCCGGGGACCCGAGGTGACCGCCGCGACCGAAGCGGCGATGCGCGGCGAGGTCGATTTCGCCGCGAGCCTGCGCTCGCGGGTGCGGGCGCTCGAGGGCGTCCCGGTGTCGGCGATCGAGCGGGTGATCGCGCGGGTGGAGCCCACACCGGGCGTCGACCGGCTCATCGCCGCGGCGCATGAACGCGGCGGGATCGTCGCCGTGGTCTCGGGCGGCTTCCACGAGATCCTCGACACCGTCGCCCCCGGACTGGGCGTCGACCGCTGGCGGGCGAACCGCCTGTCCCAGCGCGACGGTGCGCTGACGGGGCAGGTCGACGGCGAGATCGTGGATGCCGCGGGCAAGGCGCGCGCGCTGCGCGCCTGGGCGGACGAGTACGGCGTTCCCCTCGCCCGCACCATCGCGATCGGCGACGGCGCGAACGATCTCGAGATGATGGGCGTCGCCGGGCTCGGACTCGCCTTCAACGCCAAGCCGACGGTGCGCGCACAGGCCGACCTGGTGATCGGCCGCGTCGACCTGGCCGAGGTGATCCCCCTTCTGCCCGCATAGGCCGCAGGTAGGCTGGTCCGGTTCGACCCCAGAGCACCCGGGAGCAGCATGACCTCAGCACGTGTCGTCCTCGTCACCGGCGGGAACCGCGGCATCGGCCGCGCGATCGCCGAACGATTCATCGCGCAGGGCGACAGCGTCGCCGTCACCGCGCGATCGGGCTCGGGACCGGAGGGCGCCCTCACCGTGCACGCCGACGTCACGGATCCCGAGAGCCTCGACCGTGCGTTCGCCGAGGTCGAGGCCGAGCTCGGCGCGGTCACCGTCGTCGTCGCCAACGCCGGCATCACGCGCGACACGCTGCTGCTGCGCATGAAGGACGAGGACTTCGACGATGTCGTCGACACCAACCTGGGTGGGGCGTTCCGCGTCGTCAAGCGCGCGACGAAGGGCATGATGAAGGCCCGGTGGGGCCGGGTGGTCCTGGTCTCGAGTGTCGTGGGGCTGATGGGTTCCGCCGGCCAGGTCAACTACGCGGCATCCAAGAGCGGCCTGGTCGGGATGGCGCGGTCGATCACCCGGGAGCTGGCCGGGCGCGGAATCACCGCGAACGTCGTCGCCCCGGGTTTCATCGAGACCGACATGACGGCCGCATTGCCCGAGCAGACGCAGAACGACTACCGCAGCAGCGTCCCGGCGGGGCGCTTCGCGTCGCCCGACGAGGTCGCCGGCGTCGTCGCGTGGCTGGCGTCGGACGATGCGGCCTACATCAGCGGCGCCGTGATCCCGGTCGACGGCGGCCTGGGCATGGGGCACTGACCACGACGCGCCACAGCGTCGCCACATTGACACCGGACCTGCGGCACTGGGATTCTGGCCTTCTTCCCGCATGAGAGGACGTGCCCGTGAGCACTGAAAACCCCGGCAGCTCGACGCCGCAGAACCCGACTTCCGGCGGCTATCCCCCGCCGCCGCCCGCAGCGACGGGCCCGGCAGCCCCCACCACGAACACCCTGTCGATCGTCGCGCTCGTCGCCGGTCTCGTCGGACTGTTCATCCTGCCGTTCATCGGATCGATCGTGGCCGTCATCACGGGACACATGTCGCTCGGGCAGATCAAGCGCACCGGTGAGCAGGGCCGCGGTCTCGCCCTTGCCGGCACGATCATGGGCTGGGTCGGAATCGGGCTCGCCATCCTGGGCGTCATCCTCGTGCTCGCCCTGCTGCCGGCGTTCCTGACGATGGCCTCGACATCGGGGTCGATGTCCTGATCCGACGGGTCTCCCCTCCGGAGTGCGGCGTACTCTGGAGGTACCGTGAGAACCTCGTCGTCACACCTGTCATCCACGTCTCTGCCGCGAGCGCCGCAGGACGAGGCGGCGTCGCGTCTGCGCAAGTACACGATCACGATGGGCATCCGCATCGTCTGCTTCCTGCTGATGGCCTTCGTGACGCCGTACGGCTGGTGGACGTGGGTGTTCGCCGCGGGCGCGATCCTGCTGCCCTACGTCGCCGTCGTGCTCGCCAACGTCGGCAGCGACGCGCGAGAGGTGAGCGCCGAACCGCCCGGACGCGCCCTCACCGCTCCGGAGGCCCCCGCACCCGCGGACGCCTCCGAGCCGGTGCGCGTGATCCAGGTGGTCGAGACGCCTCGTCGCTCATCGGATCCGACGTCGTGACGGCCGCGGAGCCGTGCTCGCGGGCAGGATGCCGGGAGCCGGCGCACTGGCAGGTGCAGTGGCGCAACCCGCGCATCCACGGCCCGGAACGACGCAAGGTGTGGCTGGCATGCCCTGCCCACGTCGAGTATCTGCGCGACTATCTCGCAGCGCGGGACTTTCCCGTCGCGGTCGAGCCTTTCGGCGATGAAGCGGGGGCCGCCCCGCAGGAGGCCCCCTCGTGAGCCGGCGCGCGCGCAGCATGCAGAGCCTCCCGACCGCGGGCCGGTGGAGCGTGTACATCGCCCTGGCCGTGCTGTTCGCCGTCGCCTGCGCCTTCCTGGCGCACTGGCAGTTCGAGCGCAACGAAGAACGCGCCGCACAGCTCGCCCTGGTCGAGACCAACTACGACGCCGAGCCGATCGCGTGGGAGCAGGCGCTGGCCCAGGGACGCTTCGATCCGGCCCAGGAGTGGCTCCCAGTGGTCATGACGGGTCGCTACCTCGAAGCCGACCAGCTCGTCGTGCGCAACCGGCCCCACGGCGGCACGAGCGCGTTCGAGGTGCTCACTCCCCTGCTCACCGACGAGGGCGGCATCGTGATCGTGGACCGCGGGTGGGTGCGGCCCGCCGACGAAGGCACCGGCCCCGCAGCCATCCCCGCCCCGCCCTCCGGCGAGGTCACCGTCGTGGCGCGTCTGCGGCCGAGCGAGCCGCTCCCGACGTCAGGGCGCAGTGCGCCCGAGGGGCAGGTGCCCACCATCCACCTGCCCGTCGTCGCCACGCAGACGGGCGATGAGACGATCACCTCCGCCTACGGCATCCTCGTGTCGGAGGACCCTGCTCCCGCCGATGCGCCGCAGCCGCTGGAGGCGCCGACGGCCGATCCGGGACCGCACCTGTCGTACGCGATCCAGTGGATCCTGTTCGCCGTCATGGGCTTCATCTTCATCTTCTACGTCATCCGCACCGAGACGCGACACCGTCACGAAGACGACGAGGACACGTCCGCCCCGGGCCGACGCGACCGGGACGCCGACGACGAGGATGCGATTCTCGACGCCGCCGGCCCGCGGCGCTGAGCGAGCGTCAGGCGAGCGCGATGAGGTCCGCGTACTCGCGGTTCCAGATGTCCTCGACGCCGTCGGGAAGGATCAGCACACGCTCTGGGTTCAGCGCTTCGACGGCGCCCTCATCGTGCGAGACGAGCACGACGGCGCCCTCGTAGTGCGACAGGGCCCCGAGGATCTCTTCGCGAGAGGCCGGATCGAGGTTGTTCGTCGGCTCGTCGAGCAGCAGCATGTTCGCGCTCGAGACGACGAGAGTCGCCAGCGACAGCCGCGTCTTCTCCCCCCCGGAGAGGACACCCGCGGGTTTGAGCACATCGTCTCCCGTGAACAGGAACGACCCGAGCACCTTGCGCGCCTCGGTCGCCGTGATGTCGGGCGCGGCGGACATCATGTTCTCGAGCACACTGCGCTCCACGTCGAGATTCTCGTGCTCCTGGGCGTAGTAGCCGATCTTCAGGCCATGCCCGGGTTCGAGCTGTCCCGTGTCCGGCTTGTCCACGCCCGCAAGCATCCGCAGGAGCGTGGTCTTGCCCGCGCCGTTGAGCCCCAGCACGACGACCTTCGACCCGCGGTCGATGGCCAGGTCCACGTCGGTGAAGATCTCCAGTGACCCGTACGACTTCGACAGGCCCGAGGCCATCAACGGCGTCTTGCCGCAGGGCGCGGGTTTGGGGAACCGCAGCTTGGCGACGCGCTCTTCCTGCCGCACCTCGTCGAGCCCGGACAGCATCTTCTCGGCGCGCGCGACCATCTGGTGCGCGGCAGCCGCCTTCGACGCCTTCGCACCGAATCGGGCCGCCTGGTTCTGCAGAGCGCTGGCCTTCTTCTCGACGTTGACGCGCTCCTTCTTGCGGCGCTCCTCGTCGGCCACGCGCTGGCGCTGGTAGTTCTTCCAGCTCATGTTGTAGATGTCGATCACCTGGCGCGTCGCGTCCAGGTAGAACACGCGGTTCACCGTCTCGCCGACGAGCTCCACGTCGTGGCTGATCACGACGAGGCCGCCCCGGTAAGCGCCGAGGAACTCGCGCAGCCACACGACGCTGTCGGCGTCGAGGTGGTTGGTGGGCTCGTCGAGGATCATCGTCTCGGCATCCGAGAACAGGATGCGGGCGAGTTCGATACGGCGCCGCTGCCCGCCCGAGAGCGTGCGCAGGGGCTGATCCAGGATGCGATCCGGCAGCGACAGGTTGTGCGCGATGGCCGCCGCCTCCGCTTCGGCCGAGTAGCCGCCGAGCGTCTCGAACCGCTCCATCAACTGCCCGAAGCGGCGCATCGCGCGGTCGGCCGTCTTCGCGTCCGGATCCCCCATCGCCTCGGTGGCCCGCTGCATCTCCAGGGCGAGATGGCCCAGGCCCCGTGCGTCGAGGATGCGCGTGCGCGCCAGCTCGTCGGGGTCGCCGGCACGGGGGTCCTGCGGGAGGTAGCCCAGCTCACCGCTGCGGTCCACACGCCCGTCCGCCGGTGGGATGTCGCCCGAGAGCACTTTGGTGAGCGTGGTCTTGCCGGCGCCGTTGCGTCCGACCAGGCCGATCTTGTCGCCGGGGCCGACACGGAAGGAGACCCCGGACATGAGCATGCGCGCGCCCACGCGGATCTCGAGGTCGTGCACGGCAAGCACAGCGGATATCCGTTCTGTCGGTGGGTGGGAGACAAAGAGGCTTGAAGGCCAGCCCCCTAGTATAAGTCGGGAGCGGTCCGCGTTCTCCGCGGACAGCCCTCGCCTGTTCGACGCCGAAGGAGCCCCATGTCGTCCCTCGCCGCACCATCCTCGTCGCCGTCGCCCCGCCGCGTGCTGGTCGATGTCCTCTCCCGGCCGTCTTCCCGCGCTCGCGCGCTCGCCACCGATGCGGCTCTCGTCGCCGCCGGCGTCGCCGTCGTCGCGCTGCTCGCGAAGGTGTCGTTCTTCATCGGCCCTGTCCCGATCACGGGACAGACCCTCGGCGTCATCCTCGTGGGCGCTGCGCTCGGGTCCGCGCGCGGCGCGGCGAGCCTGACCTCGTACATGCTGCTGGGGCTCGCGGGCCTGCCCATCTTCGCCGGGCCGATCGCCGGACCGGCCTACGTGCTCTCGCCCTCGTTCGGCTTCATCCTCGGCTTCATCCCCGCGGCGTTCCTCGCGGGTTGGTTCGCCGAGCGCGCCTGGGACCGCCGACCGGTGCTGGCCTTCGTCGGCTTCGTCACCGCGAGCATCGTGCCGTTCCTCGTCGGCGTGCCGTACATGGCCCTCATTCTGGCCACGGTGGTCGGCTCCGAGATCACGTTCGGGTCGGTGATGGCCGCCGGTGTGCTGCCCTTCATCCCCGGCGGCATCCTCAAGGCCGCCGTGGCGGCCCTGCTGATCCCGCTCGTCTGGCGCGGCGTGCACGCCCTCGACACGCGTCGCTGACCGGGCCGGACGCCGCTCAACGACCCTTCAGGTGAGGGTGCCGATGCGCTCCACGGCCTCACGGAGCACATCGGGCGAGCACCCGATGTTGATGCGCACGTGCCCGCGTCCCTCCTCGCCGAAGGCGGGGCCGGGGTTCAGGGCGACGCGCGCGTCCCGCAGGATGCGCGCCGACGGGTTGTCGCCCCATCCGGCGGCGCGCAGGTCGACCCAGGCGAGGAAGCCGGCATCCGGCATGCGGTAGACCGCGCCGGGGAGGTGACGCTGCAGAAGATCCGCGAGCAGGCGTCGGTTCTGGTCGATCGTGGCGAGCAGCCCGTCGAGCCAGGCATCGCTGGCCGGGTCGAACGCCGCGACGGCCGCCATCGCGCCGAACAGTCCTGTGCGCCACTCCACCTCGGCGGGCATTCCGCGCACGGTCTTGGCGCGTTCTGGATCGGCCGTCACCATCAGTGCGCACTTCAGTCCGGCGAGGTTGAACGCCTTGCTGGCGCTGACGACGGCGAACCCGACCCTCGCGGCAGCGTCCGAGGCGGTGAGGAACGGCACGAACCCGGCGCCCGGCTGCGTCAGCGGCGCGTGGATCTCGTCGCTGACGACGTACGCCCCGTGCTTCTCCGCGATCTGCGCCAGTCCCGCGAGCGACTCACGGGAGTGCACGGTGCCCGTCGGATTGTGGGGACTGCACAGCAGCACCGCACGGGCCCCGGCGGCCAAGGCACGGTCGATGCCCTCAAGGTCGAGCGTGTGCCCCTCCGAGCCGCGCAGCAGGGGCACCCGCTCGACGATCGCGCCCGCCTCGGGCACCGCGTCGTAGAAGGGCGGGTACACGGGCGGGGTGATCACGACACGGTCGCCGGGGGCGACGACGCGTCGCAGCACCTCGACGACGCCCATGACGACGTCACCCGTCGACCGCACCTGCGCCGGGTCGACCTCCCACCCGAAACGGCGGCGGGCGAAGCCGGCGAACCCCTCCCGCAGACCGGGCTCGGGCGGTGTGTAGCCGGTGTCACCGAGCGCTACGGCCTGTTCGAGGCGGCGCGTGATGGCCGGCGCGAGGGCGAAATCCGTCTCGGCCACGAACAGCGGCAGCACGTCGTCGGGGTACACCCGCCACTTGGTGCTCGAGCGTTCGCGCAGGCGTTCGAGAGGGAGGGCTTCGAGGGGCTGTGCGTCGACAGGCAGTGCAGTCACGCCCCGAGCCTACCGACCTGCGTCAGATGGCGAATCCCAGCGCGCGCATCATCTCGCGGCCGTCGTCGGTGATGCGCTCGGGCCCCCACGGCGGCATCCACACCCAGTTGATGCGGAAGCGATCCACCACATCGTCGAGCGACTGTGCCGTCTGCTCCTCGAGCACGTCGGTCAGCGGGCAGCCCGCACTCGTGAGGGTCATGTGGATCACCAGGGCGTCGTTCTCGTCGTCCCAGGAGAGGTCGTAGATCAGGCCGAGGTCGACGACGTTGATCCCCAATTCGGGGTCCATCACGTCCTTCAGCGCTTCGGTGACCTCGTCGAACTTCTGCGGATTGAGCGTCGCGGTCATGGCAGAAGCCTACGCCTGTACGCCCGCGGTGGGCTCGATGAATCGGTCGTAACCCTCATCCTCGAGACGGTCGGCAAGCTCCGAGCCGCCCTCTTCGACGATCTTGCCGGCGATCATGACGTGGACGAAGTCCGGCTTGATGTAGCGCAGGATGCGGGTGTAATGCGTGATCAGCAGCACGCCGAGGTCGCTCTCGGCCTTGGCGCGGTTGACGCCCTCCGAGACCACCTTGAGCGCGTCGACGTCGAGGCCGGAGTCGGTCTCGTCAAGCACCGCGATCCGCGGCTTGAGCAGTTCGAGCTGAAGGATCTCGTGACGCTTCTTCTCGCCCCCCGAGAAGCCCTCGTTGACGTTGCGCTCGGCGAACTTGGGATCCATGCGCAGATCGGTCATCGCCCCGCGCACGTCCTTGATCCACGTGCGGATGCCGGGGGCCTCGCCGTCGAGGGCGGTCTTGGCGGTGCGCAGGAAGTTGCTCACCGTGACGCCGGGGATCTCGACCGGGTACTGCATCGCGAGGAAGAGCCCGGCGCGGGCACGCTCGTCGACGGTCATCTCGAGGACGTCTTCGCCGTCCAGCGTGATCGAGCCGGAGGTGACGGTGTACTTGGGGTGACCCGCGATCGTGTACGCCAGGGTCGACTTGCCGGAGCCGTTGGGACCCATGATCGCGTGCGTCTCGCCCGTGCGGATCGTGAGGGTGACGCCGTTGAGGATCGGCGAGGGCCCCGCCTCGGTGCTGACGGTGACGTGGAGGTCGCGGATTTCGAGGACAGACATAAGGAGGTTCCTAACGGTCAGACGGCGAGAGTGGCGTCGGGGTCGATGAGCACGTCATCGCCGTCGATCTGAACGGTGTACACCGGAACGGGCTCGTACGCCGGGAGGTTGAGGGGCTTGCCGGTGCGCAGCGAGAAGGCGGAGCCGTGCGCCCAGCATTCGAGGGTGTCGCCTTCGACGAAGCCGTCCGAGAGCGAGATGTCGCCGTGCGTGCAGGTGTCGCCGATGGCATGCACGACGCCCTCGGCATCCTTGACGACCGCGATCGGCACGCCGCCCAGTTCGACACGCATGGCGGTGTCCTGTTCGAGTTCGCTCAGCGCGCAGGCACGCTGCAGGGTCATTCGCCCTCTCCCTCCGCCAACTCGGCCTCGATCAGTTCGAAGAGTTCTGCTTCGAGGGAGGGGATGCCGATCTTCTGGACGATCTCGGCGAGGAAGCCGACGACGACGAGCCGGCGGGCCTCATCCTCGGGAATGCCCCGCGCCTGCAGGTAGAACAGCTGCTCGTCGTCGAAGCGCCCGGTCGCGCTCGCGTGCCCGGCGCCGGCGATGTCGCCGGTCTCGATCTCGAGGTTGGGGATGGAGTCCGCCCGAGCGCCCTCGGTGAGCACCAGGTTGCGGTTGGCCTCGTACGAGTCGGTTCCGACCGCGTCGGCTCCGATCAGCACGTCGCCGATCCAGACGGTGCGGGCACCCACGCCCTGCAGTGCGCTCTTGTAGAGAACCTCGCCGCGGGTGTGCGGGCCCTTGTGGTGCAGAAAGACCTGACTCTCGAGGTGCTGCGGCGCGTCGGCGAACGACACCCCGTACAGCTCGCCCTGCGCGCCGGCGCCGGCCAGTTCGACCGACGGATCGACCCGCACGACGCCGCCACCGAAGGTGACGACCGTGTGGCGCAGGAAGGCGTCGCGCTCGACGCGCGCCTGGTGGGATGCCGCATGCACGGCGGTGTCGTCCCAGCCCTGCACCGAGACGACGTCGAGCTTCGCGCCGTCACGGACAATGATCTCGACGTTCTGGGCGAAGCGGGCCGCGCCGCTGTGGCGCAGCACGACGGTCGCGCGCGAGTTGACGCCGGCCTCGACGACGACGTGGGCGTGCGCGAGCAGGTCGGCGCCACCGCCCGTGAACTCGACGAGGATCGGCTCGTCGTACTCGGCGTCCGCGGGCACCGCGATGTAGAGCGCTTCGGCCGCGCGGGCCCAGGCGATCGCGGCGGGCAGGTCCTCGGGAACGAAGACCTCACCGCGAGGGGCGGTTCCGATCGCGAGGCCCGCACCGGCGACGGGCCCGGTGACCGAGACGCTCACGGCGCCTTCGTCACCGGCGGCGTCGTCGAGCAACGGGGCGAGCTGGGTCAGCGGCGTGTGCTTCCAGTTCACCTCGCGACCGGTCGGTTTCCCGAAGTCGGACGGGGTGTAGGAGCGCGGGCGCTGCGATCGGGTCTGCACCGGAACGAAGGGCGCAGCATTCTGCCCCCATCCTCCGTCGGCGTGCGGCTCGGATCCGGGCACGGGGCGGGGGGTGGTTGTCGTGGTCATCTAGCCGACGGATCCTTCCATGCCCATCTCGATGAGCTTGTTGAGCTCGAGTGCGTATTCCATCGGCAGCTCGCGGGCGATCGGCTCGATGAAGCCGCGCACGATCATGGCCATCGCCTCGTCCTCGGGCAGACCGCGCGACTGCAGGTAGAACAGCTGCTCCTCGCTGACCTTCGAGACCGTCGCCTCGTGGCCGAGCTGCACGTCGTCCACGCGGATGTCGATGGCGGGGTAGGTGTCGCTGCGCGAGATGGTGTCGACCAGCAGGGCGTCGCACCGCACGGTGTTGGCCGAGTGGTGGGCCTGCGGCTCCACACGCACCTCGCCGCGATAGCCCGCTCGCCCGCCGCCGCGCGCGATCGACTTCGACACGATCGACGACTGGGTGTACGGCGCCATGTGCACCATCTTCGCGCCGGCATCCTGGTGCTGACCCGGGCCGGCGAAGGCGACCGACAGGGTCTCGCCCTTCGCGTGCTCGCCCATCAGATAGATCGAGGGGTACTTCATCGTCACCTTGGAGCCGATGTTGCCGTCGACCCACTCCATCGTCGCGCTCTCGTGGGCCACAGCCCGCTTGGTGACGAGGTTGTAGACGTTGTTCGACCAGTTCTGGATCGTCGTGTACCGCACGCGGGCGTTCTTCTTCACGACGATCTCGACGACGGCGGAGTGCAGCGAGTCGCTCTTGTAGATCGGGGCGGTGCAGCCCTCGATGTAGTGCACGTAGCTGCCTTCGTCGGCGATGATCAGCGTGCGCTCGAACTGCCCCATGTTCTCGGTGTTGATCCGGAAGTAGGCCTGCAGCGGGATGTCGACGTGCACGCCCTTCGGCACATACACGAACGATCCGCCCGACCACACGGCCGTGTTCAGCGCGGCGAACTTGTTGTCGCCGGAGGGGATCACGGTGCCGAAGTACTCCTCGAAGAACTCGGGGTGCTCGCGCAGCGCCGTGTCGGTGTCCATGAAGATGACGCCCTGGGCCTCGAGGTCCTCGCGGATCTGGTGGTAGACGACCTCGGACTCGTACTGGGCAGCCACGCCCGACACGAGGCGCTGACGCTCGGCCTCGGGGATGCCGAGCTTCTCGTACGTGTTGCGGATGTCCTCGGGGAGGTCCTCCCACGTCTGCGCCTGCTTCTCCGTCGACCGCACGAAGTACTTGATGTTGTCGAAGTCGATCTCGGAGAGGTCGGCTCCCCACGTGGGCATCGGCTTGCGGCCGAACAGCTTGAGGGCCTTCAGACGGCGCTCCAGCATCCATTCGGGTTCCTGCTTGAGAGCCGAGATGTCGCGCACGACGGCTTCGTTGAGGCCACGCTTGGCGATGGACCCGGCGGCATCCTCGTCATGCCAGCCGAACTCGTACTCCCCCAGGCTCTTGAGCTCGGGTCGGTCGATCAGTACCTCGGTCATGTCACACTCTCCTCTCGAGCCTCAACGGTGTCATCCGCCCCGGTATTCCGTCCTCACCCGGGCGCGTGGGCGAGGCGTCATGCCGTCGGTGGGCCCTCTCAGAGGCGCTGGTGTTCGCGCCTACACTGGTTGCGGCACGTGTCATTCATTCGCGCGCGCACTGCAACCCCTCGAATTCTACAGGTACGGCTCCGGCCGCCGGGCCGGTCCGCCCGAGCGACGAGCGTCCTCGCCAGGAGGCGACCCCGCATGCCCGACTCCCCCGCCGTCAGCGACGCGCCCGGCCTCGCCCAGCGACTGTGGCGGATGCTGCCGGAGCACGTCGACCGCCGCGTCATCGCCGCCGTGTGGGCGACGTTCGTCGTGCAGGTCGCGATCGTCGGCACGGGCGGCCTGGTGCGTCTGACCGCCTCGGGGCTCGGATGCCCCACCTGGCCGCGCTGCACCGACGAGTCCTTCGTGAACACCCCGGAGATGGGCGTGCACGGCGTCATCGAGTTCGGCAACCGGCTGCTCACCTTCGTGCTCGTCGCCGTCGCGATCGTGACGTTCGTGCTGGTGCTGCGAATGCGCCGCGAACGCCGTGACCTCTTCTGGCTCGCCCTGCTGATCGGCCTCTACGTGCCGCTGCAGGCCGTGATCGGCGGCATCACCGTCCTGACGCAGCTCAATCCCTATGTCGTGGGGCTGCACTACTTCGCGTCGGTCGTGCTCGTCGCGCTCGCCGCCGCACTGGTGTACCGCGCGTACACGGGACCGGGTGCACGCGTGCGCGCCGTGCCGGGGTGGTATGCGGGCCTCGCGCATCTGACGAGCGCCGCCGTGCTCGTGACGGTCGTCGTCGGCATCCTGGTCACCGGCTCGGGCCCGCACGCGGGCGACGCGGGAGCGGCACGCAACGACCTCGATCCCGAGCTGATGCAGCACCTGCACTCGTGGCCGGCGTACGTCACGCTCGCACTGACCGTGGCGCTGCTCGTCACAGGATGGCGGCTGCGGCGACCGCTGCGCTTCTGGGTCGGGATGCTGCTCGCGGTCGAGGTGCTGCAGATCGCCATCGGCCTGTGGCAGGCTCGGACCGGCCTGCCCATCGTCCTCGTGAACATCCACATGGTCCTCGCCGTGCTGCTGGTGGGTGCGATGACGGCCGTCGTACTCAATCTGAAGCAGCCGGAGGAATCCACAGCCCACGCATAGGCAACGGATAGTCTGTGCTCGCCACGGAGCGCCAGAGTCGGTACCCCAGGCACCACAACGAACGGGAGAACCATGACCATCCGCCCCCGCCTGAGCCGCAGCATCCCCTTCTGGATCCTGCTCGTCGGCTCCGCCCTCGCCACCGCGCTCGGCGCATGGTTCACGTTCGACACGCTCGGCACCATGTCGACCACGCTGCTGGATGGGACGGCCACCGGCGTCGACGTCTATGTCGGGCAGGTCTGGGCCGTCTTCGGCGCGATCCTGCTCGCATCGGGTCTGATCGGCTTCGCCCTGGCCCTCACCCTCGGCGCGGCATCGACGCTGCTGCGCCCCACGGTCGCAGCGCTCACGGATGCCGAGCCCGAGGCCGTGAGCGTTCCCGACCAGCGCGCCGAGACCTCGGCGCTCGAGACGTCCGACGCGCGGGACGACGAGCCCGCCGAGCAGGAGCAGCCCCTCACGCACGACGAGCCCGCGATCCAGGACGGCACGACCGGCGCCACGCCGACGCGCGAGACAGACACCCGCTGACGCGGCTGCTCGATGCGCCGCGGCCGCAGCTGCGCATCGAGCGTCGGAGATGAGATCGGGGTCGGAACTCCTCTTGGGGGGAGGTTCCGACCCCCGACTCATGCCCGACGCCCGTCGCACGTCACGGTGCACGCCCCACGGTGCACGCCACGATGCACGCCCCACGGTGCACGCGGATGCCGACAGGCGTGGCGCGGCAGTGGGTCAGGACGCCCGGTGCCGACCCGCGGCGACGGCACGTGCGATCACGTCCTGGACGGCCGGCCAGTCGTCGATCACCTGCTCGTACGACAGCCGGATGACGTGGTAGCCGGCGGCGAGGAGCGCCGCGTGGTGGGCGATGTCGCGCGTGCGCTGCGCACCCACGTGGTGTCCCCCGTCGATCTGCACCACCAGGCGCTCCCCGATGAGGAAGTCGACCCGGTGGCCGAGCAGCCATACCTGCGGGATGATGCGCACACGCAGCCACCGCAGCCGCACGCAGAAGAGCGTCTCGAGCCCTGAGTCGGAGAAGGGCGTGGCGGTATCGAGAAGCTCGCGGGCGGGCGCCTTCAGCGGCAGCGCGGCGAGCTGTGCGCGATCGACGAGGCCGGCGTTCAGGGCGGACTCCCACACCACGAGTGCACGCTCGCGGGGCTGGCACGAGGCGACGAGCGCGAGCACGTTCTCGATCGGGTCCTCGAGGTCGTCCGGATGCCGGGGCACGAGCGGTGCGGACCAGTGCACGATCGCGTCGGCCGACCTGGCCCCGCGGGAATGGCGCCCCGCCGCGACATGCGGGCATTCCTCGCCCAGGACCCACAGCCCCCGACGGCGAGCCTGCGTGAGGCAGGACAGCACCACGCCGTGGCGCGCCGCCGATACCCGCTCTACGTCGGCGTCGGGGAGCGCGACCCAGACGCGGCGCACGCGCTGGAGCAGACCGGCATCCACGGCCTCGGCGATGCGCCGGGGTGAGTGTCCGGTGTGACGCAGCGTCATCGCCCGCGCGACGCCGCCGCGGCGCCGCACCTCGGCGAGCAGTCGGGCGGTCGCGGGTCCCGCAGATGGCAACGGCTCCATGCGCCGATCTTGACGCGCGTCCCGAAGAAGCGGCCCGCGGCATCCGACCTCTTGGGGACTCATCCGGAGTTGCGGGGCGGGGCAGGACGACTCAAGCGCGTCGAGCGTCGGAGATGCACCGGACGTCGGATGAGAGCCCGCGGATGCGTCCGACGCTCGACGCATCGCCGACGCCGGACGCGGCGGCCCACGCGCGACCGACCGACGCCGGGCTCAGCTTTGCCACCGGGGCACGGGCGCACCCGGCTGTGTCAGAAGGGCAGCAGCGGGTCGACCGCGATGGCCACGAACAGCAGCGTGAGATAGGTGATGGATGCGTGGAAGACACGCATCGGCGCCGGCTCGGTGCCGCGGACGGCACGGTTGTAGAGCCGGTGGGACTCGTAGATGAACCAGCCTCCGAAGACGAGCGCCGAGGCCGTGTAGACCAGGCCCATCCCCGCGACGGGGATCAGCAGCAGCGAGCACGCCACGGTCGCCCAGGCATAGAGGATGACCTGCAGCCCCACCTGCGCGCCCGAGCGAGTCGCCCCGAGCATGGGCACGTGCACCTCGTCGTACTGGGCCTTGTACTTCATCGACAGCGGCCAGTAGTGCGGCGGCGTCCAGAGGAACACCAGCGCGAAGAGGATGAAGGGCGTCCACGACAGCGAGCCCGTCACCGCGGACCAGCCGATCAGCACCGGGAAGCATCCGGCGATCCCACCCCAGACGATGTTCTGCTCGGTGCGCCGCTTCAGGATCATCGTGTAGATGACGACATAGAAGAAGATCGCCCCCGCCGAGAGCGCGGCCGCGAGGATGTTCGCCGTCGCCGCGAGCCAGAGGGTCGAGAACACGGCGAGAGTCCACGCGAACACGAGCGCACCGCGTGGCGACACCTCGCCCGTCACGAGCGGCCGATTCTCGGTGCGCTGCATGTGCGCGTCGATGTCGCGGTCGAGGTACATGTTGAACGCGGCCGCCGAGCCCGCACTCAACGAGCCGCCGATGACGGTGGCGAGCACGAGGCCGAGGTGCGGCATCCCGCCCTGGGCGAGGATCATGACCGGAACGGTCGTCACCAGCAGAAGCTCGAGCACGCGCGGCTTGGTGAGCGCGACGTAGGCGCGCACCGTACGGCCGACGGAACGCGGACGAACGGATGCGGGTGCCTGAGGCGCCGTCGAGATGTCCATCGCCCCCCAGTCGTCCCGCATGACAGATCCGCCCCTCAGTCTATGCCAACGCCGGGGGTGGCACGCGCGGCGTCGACGCCGTGCCGAACAGCAGACGGATGCGGCTCTCGGGGTGGCCCGCACGGGCCCCTTCGCTATGCTGAAAATGCACGCGCGCCCTCGCGCCGAAACCCCGCACCCCCGCTGACGCGGTGAGCGAGCGCGGACTCGCGACGGGCGCTCCCCACAAACGACGAAGGGCGGTCCCGTGTCGGAACTGCGTTGGGACGAGATCGATGACCAGGCCGTGGACACCGTCCGCGTACTGGCGGCGGATGCGGTGGAGAAGGTCGGCAACGGCCACCCCGGCACCGCGATGAGCCTGGCGCCGGCGGCGTACCTGCTCTATCAGAAGGTGATGCGCCACGACCCCGCCGACACCGGCTGGCTGGGCCGCGACAGGTTCATCCTGTCCGCCGGCCACTCCTCGCTGACCCAGTACATCCAGCTCTACCTGGGTGGATTCGGGCTCGAGCTCGATGACCTGAAGGCGCTGCGCACCTGGGGCTCCCTGACCCCGGGGCACCCGGAGTACCGGCACACCCGCGGGGTGGAGATCACCACCGGTCCGCTCGGGCAGGGGCTCGCGTCGTCGGTCGGATTCGCCTACGCCGCCCGCTATGAGCGCGGCCTGTTCGATCCGGATGCCGACGCCGGCACGTCCCCGTTCGACCACTTCGTCTACGTGATCGCGTCCGACGGAGACATCCAGGAGGGCGTGACGAGCGAGGCGTCGTCGCTCGCCGGTCACCAGCAGCTCGGCAACCTGATCGCGATCTACGACGCGAACCAGATCTCGATCGAGGACGACACCGACGTTGCGTTCACCGAGGACGTCGCCGCCCGGTACGAGGCCTACGGGTGGCAGGTGCAGACCGTCGACTGGAAGAAGACCGGCGAATACGTCGAGGACGTCGCCGAGCTGCATGCCGCGATCGAGGCGGCCAAGGCCGCCACGGACAAGCCGTCGCTGATCGTGCTGAAGACGATCATCGGCTGGCCCGCTCCGAACAAGCAGAACACGGGCAAGGTCCACGGATCCGCTCTCGGGGCGGACGAGCTCGCCGCGACCAAGAAGGTGCTCGGCTTCGATCCCGAGACCACGTTCGAGGTGCGCGACGAGGTCATCGCCCGCACCCGCGCGCTGTCGGATCGGGTCTCGGCGGAGCGCACCGCCTGGCAGCAGGACTTCGATGCGTGGGCCACGGCCAATCCCGACCGCAAGGCGCTCCTCGACCGGGTGCTCGCGGGCGAGCTCCCCGACGATCTCGAGGAGGCGCTGCCGTTCTTCGAGTCCGACAAGGACGTCTCCACGCGTGCCGCGTCCGGCAAGGTCATCAACGCGCTCGCCGCGAAACTGCCGGAGCTCTGGGGCGGATCGGCCGACCTCGCCGAGTCGAACCTCACGACGATCAACGACGCCCCCTCGTTCATCCCCACGCAGTGGTCGACGGGCGAATGGTCGGGCAACCCGTACGGCCGGGTGATGCACTTCGGCATCCGTGAGCATGCCATGGCCGCCATCATCAACGGCATCGTGCTCCACGGTCCCACGCGGGCCTTCGGCGGCACGTTCCTGATCTTCAGCGACTACATGCGGCCGTCGGTGCGGCTGGCGGCGCTGATGGACATCCGCAGCATCTTCGTGTGGACGCACGACTCCATCGCGCTCGGCGAGGACGGCCCCACCCACCAGCCCATCGAGCAGCTCGCCACGCTGCGGGCGATCCCGAACTTCACCGTCGTGCGCCCGGCGGATGCCAATGAGACGGCGGCGGTCTGGCTCGAGCTGCTGCGCCGTCAGGGCGGACCCGCCGGGATCGCGCTGACGCGGCAGAACATCCCCGTGTTCGAACGCGGCTCGGGCGAGGCCACGGGCGACACCCTCGCCGCAGCCGCCGGCGCCGCACGCGGGGCCTACATCCTCGCCGAGGCGGCGAACGGCTCCCCCGACGTCATCCTCATCGCCACCGGTTCCGAGGTGCAGATCGCCGTTGCCGCCCGCACCGAGCTGGCGAAGCAGGGCGTGCACGCCCGGGTCGTCTCGGCACCGTCGCTGGAATGGTTCGCCGAACAGGATGCCGCCTACCGCGACGCCGTGCTGCCGCCCCACATCGGCGCACGGGTCTCGGTCGAGGCGGGGATCGCCCTGACCTGGCGGGACATCGTCGGGGACAAGGGCCGCTCGATCTCGATCGAGCACTTCGGCGCGTCCGCCGACTACAAGACCCTCTTCGCCGAATTCGGCTTCACTCACGAGGCCGTCGTCGCGGCGGCTCACGAGACCATCAAGGAGAACGCATGACCACTCCCACCGCACGTCTGGCCGAGCACGGTGTCAGCATCTGGCTCGACGACCTCTCGCGCGACCGCATCCTGACGGGCAACCTCGCCGATCTGATCGCCACGCGCAACGTCACGGGCGTCACGACGAACCCCACGATCTTCGCGTCGGCGCTCAGCAACGGCGCCGCCTACGAGGCGCAGGTCTCGACTCTCGCCGCCCGGGGTGCCGACACGGCGGAGGCCATCTTCGAACTGACCACCGACGACGTCCGCTCCGCCTGCGACGTCTTCGCCCCGGTGTTCACGGCCACCGACCGCGTCGACGGCCGCGTCTCGATCGAGGTCTCCCCCGACCTCGCCCACGACGCCGACGCCACGATCGCCGAGGCCAAGAAGCTGGCCGCGACGGTCGACCGCCCCAACGTCCTGATCAAGATCCCGGCGACCATGGGCGGGCTGCCGGCGATCACCGAGGTGATCGGTGCCGGGATCAGCGTCAACGTGACCCTGATCTTCAGCCTCGACCGCTACGCGGCGGTCATCGACGCCTACCTGGCGGGCCTCGAGAAGGCGCAGGCCGCCGGCATCGATCTGGCCGGCATCGAGTCGGTCGCCTCGTTCTTCGTCTCGCGCGTCGACACCGAGGTCGACAATCGCCTCGACGCGATCGGCGGCGACAAGGCCGCCAGCCTGAAGAGCAAGGCCGGGATCGCGAATGCGCGGCTCGCCTACGAGCTCTACGAGAAGGCCTTCGCGACGGATCGCGCCAAGGCCCTGCTCGAGGCCGGCGCCAACCTGCAGCGCCCGCTCTGGGCCTCGACCGGCGTGAAGGACCCCGCGCTGCCCGACACGCTGTACGTCACCGAACTCGTCGCACCCGGAACCGTCAACACGATGCCCGAGAAGACCCTCGAGGCGACGTTCGACCACGCCGACGTCACGGGCGACGCCGTGACGGGCGCGTACGACGGGGCACGGGAGGTCTTCGATGCGCTCGCTGACGCCGGCGTCGACCTCGCTGACGTGACCGAGGTGCTCGAGCGCGAGGGCGTCGAGAAGTTCACCGCGTCGTGGCGCGAGCTGGAGCAGACCGTCACGGCCGCGCTCGAGAAGGCGACGGAGAGCGCGCGATGAGCTTCGAGATCCACCTGTCGGGCGCGCCGAAGGCGGCAGCCGACGAGCTGGTGCCGACCCTGGTGGCGGAGCTCGTCGCCTCGGGGATCACCAACGGCGACTCCTCGCTGTGGGGCGCCGCGGCCGAGGACGAGGCATCCAAGCGCCTGGGGTGGGTCAACGCGGTCTCGGTGTCGCGTCCGCTCGTCGACGAGATCCTGCGTGTACGCGCGGAACTGCACCACGGTGGAGTGGACCGGATCGTGCTCGCCGGCATGGGCGGGTCGTCGCTGGCCCCAGAGGTCATCGCCCAGACGGCCGGCGTCCCGCTCGTGATCCTCGACTCGACCGCGCCGGGGCAGGTGCTGGCGGCCATCGACGGAGACATCGACTCGGGCGGGCTCGCCCGCACGGCGCTCGTGGTGTCGTCGAAATCGGGATCGACGGTCGAGACCGACTCGGCGCGGCGCGCGTTCGAGGCCGCCTTCCGCGACCTCGGCATCGATCCCGCCGAGCGGATCATCGTGGTCACCGATCCCGGATCACCTCTCGAGGCATCCGCCCGCGATGCGGGCTACCGCGTCTTCACCGCCGACCCCGAGGTCGGCGGCCGCTACTCCGCACTGACGGCGTTCGGTCTCGTGCCCGCGGGCCTGGCGGGAGCGGACATCGGCGAGCTGCTCGACGAGGCCGAGGCGACGCTGCTCGAGGTCGCGATCGACAGCCCCGAGAACCCCGCGCTCACCCTCGGCGCCGCCATTGCGGCATCCGCCGGCCCCTCCGGCGTTCGTCGCGACAAGCTGGGCCTGGTACCCGACGGCACCCACATCCAGGGTCTGCCCGATTGGATCGAGCAGCTCATCGCGGAATCGACGGGCAAGGACGGCAGCGGCATCCTGCCGATCGTCCTGCTGCCGGTCTCGCCCGAGCTGGAGGCCGTGCTGCACGACGTGCAGATCGTGCGACTCGTCGACGACGCCGAGCACTTCCACGTGCTCGAGCGCCACCCGGGCGAGATCCTCGTCAGCGGCTCACTCGGCGCACAGTTCATCGTGTGGGAGTACGCCACCGCCATAGCCGGGCGCCTCCTCGGGATCAACCCGTTCGATCAGCCCGACGTCGAATCCGCGAAAGTGGCCACGCGGGGGCTGCTCGAGCAGCGACCGGAGCAGGAACCGCCCGCGTTCGTCGTGGACGGGGTGGAGGTGCGTGCAAGCGATCCCGCGCTCACCGCCTCCGGCACGATCGCCGGCGTGCTCGACGCCCTGTGGGAGCGCTTGGGTCCCGACGGGTACGTGTCGATTCAGGCATATGTCAACCGTCTGCAGATCCCCCAGCTGCAGGGTCTGCGCGAGATGGTGGCCGCCGACGCGAACCGGCCCGCCACCTTCGGCTGGGGTCCCCGCTTCCTGCACTCGACGGGTCAGTATCACAAGGGCGGTCCCGCGACGGGTGTCTTCCTGCAGATCACCGAGCGCACGGATATCGACCTCGAGATCCCGGGGCTGCCGTTCACGTTCGGCCAGCTGATCGAAGCGCAGGCCGCGGGCGACGCCTCCGTCCTCGGCGAGCACGGCCGGCCCGTCGTCACGCTGACCCTCACCGACCCGGGCGTCGAGGTGCTGACGCTCTTCGAAGCAGCCCAGTAGCCCGTCAGCCCGTCCTGGGCAGAACAGAGACACCCCTTCTATGCCACCTCTTGAGATCTCCCGCGGCCACAACCCTCTGCGTGATCCCGACGACCGGCGCCTCAACCGGATCGCGGGGCCCAGCGCCCTCGTGATCTTCGGCGTCACCGGCGACCTTTCACGCAAGAAGCTGATGCCGGCCGTCTACGACCTCGCCAATCGCGGCCTGCTGCCGCCCGGCTTCGCCCTGGTGGGATTCGCGCGCCGCGATTGGGAGGACCAGGACTTCGCGAACGTCGTCCGCGAAGCCGTGGAGCAGCACGCCCGCACGCCCTTCCGTGAGGAGACGTGGCACCAGTTGCTGCAGGGCATCCGCTTCGTGTCGGGAGAGTTCGGGGATGCCGACGCCTTCCGCCGTCTGCGGGAAACCGTCGAGAAGCTCGACGTCGAGCGCGGCACGATGGGCAACCATGCCTACTACCTGTCGATCCCCCCCAAGGACTTCCCCCTGGTGGCGACGCAGCTGCGTGATTCGGGCCTGGTCGATGAGAACGCCGACGGCGACGATGCGTGGCGACGGGTCGTGATCGAGAAGCCCTTCGGCCACGATCTCGAGTCGGCCCGCGCGCTGAACGAGTCCCTCGAAGTCGCGTTCCCCGCCGACTCGATCTTTCGGATCGACCACTACCTCGGCAAGGAGACGGTGCAGAACATCCTCGCGCTGCGCTTCGCGAACGAGCTCTACGAGCCGATCTGGAACCGGAATTTCGTCGACCACGTGCAGATCACGATGGCCGAGGACATCGGCGTCGGCGGCCGGGCCGGCTACTACGACGGCATCGGGGCGGCGCGGGACGTCATCCAGAACCACCTGCTGCAGCTCCTTGCACTCACCGCAATGGAGGAGCCGATCTCGCAGGACGCGACGAACCTGCGCGCCGAGAAGGAGAAGGTCCTCGCGGCGGTGCAGCTGCCCGACGACCTCTCCCAGGCGACGGCCCGGGGGCAGTACGCCGGTGGATGGCAGGGCGGCGAGCAGGTGCACGGCTTCCTCGACGAAGACGGGATGCGCGCCGACTCGACCACCGAGACCTACGCCGCACTCAAACTCGAGATCGCGACCCGCCGCTGGGCCGGCGTGCCGTTCTACCTGCGCACCGGAAAGCGGCTCGGCCGTCGGGTCACCGAGGTCGCCGTGGTCTTCAAGCGGGCTCCGCAGCACCTGTTCGCCCGGAGCCAGACGCCGGAACTCGGCCAGAACGCCCTCGTCATCCGCATCCAGCCCGACGAGGGTGTGACCATCCGCTTCGGTTCGAAGGTCCCGGGCGCGGGCACACAGGTGCGCGACGTCACGATGGACTTCGGGTATGGGCACGCCTTCACCGAGGCCAGCCCCGAGGCGTACGAGCGCCTCATCCTCGACGTGCTGCTCGGCGAGCCACCGCTGTTCCCCCGCCACGAAGAGGTCGAGCTCTCGTGGCGGATCCTCGATCCCGTCGAGAAGTACTGGGCCGAGCAGGACGGTGCACTCGAGCAGTACAGTCCGGGTTCGTGGGGCCCGGCATCCGCCGACGCCCTCCTCGCCCGCGACGGCCGCGTCTGGAGGCGTCCATGATCATCGACCTGCCCGAAACCACCGTCAGCAAGGTCGCCCGTGCCCTGGTGAGCACCCGCGAGGAGGGCGGCGCCGTCGCCCTCGGCCGCGTGCTCACGCTCGTCATCGCCACGGACAGCGGTCGCGAAGAGGACGCCATCGAAGCCGCGAACGACGCCTCTCGCGAACACCCGATGCGCGTGATCGTGCTGCTCACCGACGACGACGCTCCCGCACAACTCGACGCGCAGATCCGGGTCGGCGGCGACGCCGGCGCCAGCGAGGTCGTCGTGCTCCGCGCCTCCGGCGACGCTGCGTCCAACGAGGAGTCGCTCGTCACCGGTCTGCTGCTGCCCGACGCGCCCGTCGTCGTCTGGTGGCCCGACGACGCGCCGGACGATCCCTCTGCCGCGCCGCTCGGGCGCATCGCGCAACGCCGCATCACCGACGCCTCGACGGGCTTCCGGCCCGCCCATCTCGACGTGCTCGGAGAGGTGTATGAGCCGGGCGACACCGACCTGGCCTGGACGCGTCTGACGCGCTGGCGCGAGCAGCTGGCCGCCGTGCTCGACCAGCCGCCGTACGAGCCGGTCACCGAGGTCGAGGTGATGGGAGCGAGCAGTTCACCCTCGACGGCGCTGCTCGCCGCCTGGCTCCGCAGCAGCCTCGATGTGCCGGTGAGATGGCGATGGATGCCGGCGGAGGAATGGAGCGAGGGCATCAAATCCGTACGCCTGACCCGCGCCTCGGGCGATATCCTGCTCGAACGCTCCAACCCCGAGATCGCCTGCCTGACACAGCCGGGCCAGCCCGCCCACGACCTGGTGCTGCCACGCCGCACGCTGCGAGAGTGCCTGGCGGAGGAGTTGCGCCGGCTCGATCCCGACCTGTTGTACGGCCGCGTGATCCGCGAGGGCTGGCATCTGCTCGATGCACCCGAGAGCGGTGAACCGCATGTCGTCTGACGCGGGCACCGACCGCCGGGTCGTCGTCGGAGCCGATCGCGACGTCGTCGTCTCGGTCGTCGCGATGCGCCTCGTCGAGATGCTGACCGAGCTCGTCGAGCAGAAGGACCCCGTGCACGTGTCGCTGACCGGCGGAGGCGCCGGCATCGGCGTGCTCGCCGAGATCGCGGCTCACCCCGCGGCGCAGCGCCTGCCGTGGGACCGTGTGCACTTCTGGTGGAGCGACGAGCGATTCGTCGCCCACGACGACGACGAGCGCAACGAGAAGCAGGCCCGCGTTGCGCTCCTCGATGCCCTTCCCGTGCCGGCGGCGAACATCCACGCCATCGCGGCCTCGGACGAGGTCGGCAGCGCCGAGGATGCCGCCGCGGCCTATGCAGAAGAACTCGCGCGGTTCCCCTCCCCCGGCACCGGCGCACAGCTCGCGTGGCCGAGCTTCGATGTCTGCCTGCTCGGGGTGGGGCCGGACGCTCACGTCGCCTCGCTGTTCCCCGACCGCGCGGAGATCTCGATCACGGATGCCGCCGCCGTCGCCGTGCACGATTCACCCAAGCCGCCGCCCGTGCGGGTCACCCTCACCCGCCCGGTGATCAACGCGTCGCGCCACGTGTGGCTCGTGCTGACGGGAGCGGAGAAGGCGTCGGCGCTCGGGCTGGCTCTCGCGGGCGCGAGCTATCAGAGCGTCCCGGTGGCGGGAGCGAAGGGGCGCGAGAGCACCGTCTTCTTCGTCGACGTGGATGCCGCCGCCGAGGTGCCCGAAGACCTGATCGATCCCGACTGAGCGGGGTCGCGTCCGCTCAGCTCTGGCCGCGGCGCTCGCGCAGCTGGCGCAGCGCGTCGTCGAGCAGCTGGGTCGCCTCTTCGTCGGTGCGCCGCTCTTTGACGTAGGCCAGATGCGTCTTGTAGGGCTCGGTCTTGGACACCGCGGGAGGATTGCTTCGATCACGCCCGGCCGGCAGGCCGGTGTGGGGGCTGTCGATCACCTCGGGGATCTCATCGTCGGGGATGCCTGCGGCGAAGTGCCGCACGATCTCATTGCCCGTCGCGTCCCAGTAGGACACCGCGACGCGGTCGGCGTGATAGCCGTGGTCCTGTTCTCCCATAGGTCCGGCGCCCACTCGGGTGCCACGGATCGCATTGCCGCCTGTCGCCATGATCTACAGTCCTTGGTACTTCGTGATGAGCCCGAGTCCGACGATCGTGATGAACCACGCCAGGGCCAGCACGATCGTGAATCGGTTGAGGTTGCGCTCGGCCAGACCCGACGAACCGAGGGCGGAGGTCATGCCGCCGCCGAACATGTCCGACAGTCCCCCGCCGCGCCCCTTGTGAAGGAGGATCAGCAGGGTCAGCAGCAGGCTCGTCAGGCCGAGCACCACCTGGAGAACGAACTCGAGAATCTGCACCGGGTAAGCCTTTCACGTCGCGCCCCGTCATCTGGGCACGCCGTCGTCAAGTATACGTGCTCGCGTCAGACGCCGACGTGCTTCTGGAAACGGATGATCGCCGAGAACTCGTCGACCTTGAGACTCGCGCCTCCCACCAGCGCACCATCGACGTCCGGCTCGCGCATGAAACCGGCGATGTTCGCTGCGGCGACCGACCCCCCGTAGAGCACACGCGTCTTCGCCGCGGCATCCTCTCCGAGCGTCTCGGAGACAACCTCGCGCAAGGCCGAACACACCTGCTGCGCCTGCTCGGGCGTGGCCGCCTGCCCCGATCCGATCGCCCAGACCGGTTCGTAGGCGACGACGATGTCGGCCCCCGCGGTGACGCCCTTCAGCGCCCGCCGCAGCTGTGCCGCGGGCACCGCGCTGGCACCGTGCTCCTCGAGGTCGGCGGCCGTCTCCCCGACGCAGATCACCGGCACGAGACCATGCCGGAGGGCCGCCGCGGTCTTCGCCGCGACGACGTCATCGGACTCGTCGTGGTGCTGGCGCCGTTCGGAGTGCCCGATGATCACGTACGAGCAGTCCAGCTTGGCCAGGAACTGGCCGGAGATCTCGCCGGTGTAGGCGCCCGAGTCGTGCGCGGACAGATCCTGCGCGCCATGGGCGAACTCGATCTTGTCGGCGGCGATCAGCGTCTGCACGCTGCGGAGGTCGGTGAAGGGCGGGAAGAGGGCCACCTCGACGCTGCCGCTCTCGTGTCCGGCGTCGCGCAGCGACCAGTCCAGCTTCTGCACCAGGGCGATGGCCTGCTGGTAGTCGAGATTCATCTTCCAGTTGCCGGCGATGAGCGGTGTGCGTGTGGCTACTGCCATCCGAGGACCTCCAGTCCGGGGAGTTGCTTACCCTCGAGGAACTCGAGGCTGGCGCCTCCGCCCGTCGAGATATGTCCGAAGTCCTCGTCCGCGAACCCGAGCTGCCGCACCGCCGCCGCCGAATCGCCCCCTCCGACGACCGATAGACCGTCGACCTGAGTGAGGGCCTTCGCGACGGCGGTGGTGCCGGCGGCGAACGCCGGCATCTCGAACACCCCCATGGGGCCGTTCCAGAACACCGTGCGGCTGTCGCGGATGGCGTTCGCAAAGGTCGCAGCGGTGTCCGGGCCGATGTCGAGGCCGATGCCGGATGCGCCGAACTCCGTGTCCTCCAGTGCCACGGCGTCCGCGACGACGTGAGGCGCGTCCGCCGCGAACCCGGCCGCGACGACGGCATCCGTCGGCAGGATCAGCTCTACCCCGCGTTCACGTGCATCGGCGATATAGCCCTTCACCGTCTCGAGCTGGTCGGACTCGAGCAGGCTTGCACCCACCTTGTACCCCTGCGCGGCGAGGAAGGTGAACATCATCCCCCCGCCGACGAGCAGGCGATCGACGCGCGGCAGCAGGTGCGAGATGACCCCGAGCTTGTCACTCACCTTCGACCCGCCCAGCACGACCGTGTAGGGGCGCTGGGGGTTCTCGGTCAAGCGGTCGAGTACCTCGAGTTCGGCAGCGATGAGAAGGCCCGCGGCGGAGGGCAGCATCTCGGCCAGCTCGTAGACGCTCGCCTGTTTGCGATGCACGACCCCGAACCCGTCCGAGACGAGAGCGTCGCCCAGCTCGGCCAGCCGGCGGGCGAACGTCTGCCGTTCGACGACGTCCTTTGACGTCTCGCCGGGGTCGAAGCGGAGGTTCTCGAGCACCGCGACGTCGCCGTCTTCGAGCGCCGCGACCGCGTCGCGTGCGGATTCGCCGGCCGTGTCCCGACCGAACGCGACGGGCATCCCGAGCAGCTCCGACAGGCGCTGCGCCACCGGCTCCAGACTGTACGCCGGGTCGGGGCTGCCGTCGGGCCGCCCCAGGTGGGAACACACGACGACCCGGGCGCCGGCCCGGATCAGTGCGTTGAGCGTGGGCAGCGACGCACGCACGCGGCCGTCGTCGGTGATCACGCCGTCCCGGAGCGGGACGTTCAGATCACAGCGGACGATGACGCGCTTGCCCGCGAGCGACCCCAGTGATTCGAGGGTGCGCAGAGCCATTGCCGGGGCCTAGAGGCGCTCGGCGACGTACTCGGTGAGGTCGACGAGACGGTTGGAGTAGCCCCACTCGTTGTCGTACCAGCTCGAGACCTTGACGAGGTTCCCGCTGACGTTCGTCAGCTCCGAGTCGAAGATCGACGAGTGCGGGTTGAGCTGGATGTCGCTCGAGACGATAGGGTCTTCGGTGTACTCCAGGATGCCGTTGAGCCGGCCCTCCGCCGCGGCGGCCTTGTACGCGGAGTTGATCTGCTCGACGGTCAGGCCCTCCGTGGGCGTGACGATCGTGAGGTCGACGATCGATCCCGTCGGCACCGGGACCCGGTACGACGATCCGCTGAGCTTTCCGTTCAGCTCGGGCAGCACGAGACCGATGGCCTTGGCTGCACCCGTGGATGCCGGGACGATGTTGATCGCCGCGCCGCGGGCGCGGCGCAGGTCGCTGTGCGGGCCGTCCTGCAGGTTCTGGTCGGCGGTGTAGGCGTGCGCCGTCATCATGAAGCCGCGCTCGATGCCGAAGTTGTCGTTGAAGACCTTCGCGAGCGGGGCGAGACAGTTGGTGGTGCACGACGCGTTCGAGATGATGACGTCGTTCGCGGGGTCGTAGGTCTCTTCGTTGACGCCCATGACGATGGTCGCGTCGTCGCCCGTGGCGGGAGCGGAGATGAGCACCTTCTTGGCGCCACCGGCGATGTGCTTCTTGGCGTCCTCCGCCTTGGTGAAGCGTCCGGTCGATTCGACGACGATGTCGACTCCGAGCTCACCCCACGGCAGGTTCGCGGGGTCGCGCTCGGCGAAGACCTTGATCGTCTTGCCCCCGACCGTGATCGACTCCTCGTCATAGGAGACATCGGTCGACAGCGGTCCACCGACCGAGTCGTAGGTGAGCAGGTGGGCGAGGGTCTTGTTGTCGGTGAGGTCGTTCACCGCCACGATGTCGAGGTCTGCACCCTGCGCGAGAGCCGCGCGAAGGTAGTTTCGTCCGATCCGGCCGAAGCCGTTGATGCCGATCTTCACAGACACGGTTGTCTCCCGATTCTCGTCGCGCTTCGAAGCGCCTTCTTCGACGCGGTGGTGAAGCGCGCCGTGGTGGAGGGGAAGAGGATGCCGGGGCCCCGAAATGCGGGGCCCGGCGGCATCCTCACCTGGTCAAGACCCTAGCAGCAGACCCTTCGTCTGCTCACGGGCGGTCTGGAAACGCTTCTGCACATCGGCCCAGTTCGCGATGTTCCAGAACGCCTTGACGTAGTCGGCGCGGACGTTCTTGTAGTCGAGGTAGTACGCGTGCTCCCACACATCGAGCAGCAGCAGCGGCACGGTGCCGGCGGCGAACTGCGACTGCTGGTCGAAGAACTGCTGGATGATGAGGTTCTCGCCGATCGAGTCCCAGAACAATCCCGCCCAGCCGGAGCCCTGCACGCCCAGCGCAGCCGCGGTGAAGTGGCTTTGGAACTTGTCGAAGGAGCCGAAGTGGTCGTCGATCGCCGACTGCAGGTCGCCGGTCGGCTTGTCGCCGCCCTCGGGCGAGAGGTTCGTCCAGAAGATCGAGTGGTTCGTGTGCCCGCCCAGGTTGAAGGCCAGATCCTTCTCGAGCTTGTTGACGTACGCGAAGTCGCCCTTCTCGCGGGCCTCGGCCAGCTGCTCGAGGGCCGTGTTGGCGCCGGAGACATACGCCTGGTGGTGCTTGTCGTGATGCAGCTGCATGATCGTCGCGCTGATGTGCGGCTCGAGCGCTGCGTAGTCGTAGGGCAGATCGGGCAGAGTGTACGTCGCCATAGTCGCCTTCTTTTCGTGTCGAGGCCGCGGCCCGCAGGACGGGCGCGGCGCGCGTTGCGGATGTACGTCCGACGCCATCCTACTGACCACCACCGACGACGACAGGGGGTTGCGGGCGATCGCCGCGTTCACCTACGGGCGAACAGCGCCTCAGGCCCCGTCCATGCCCGGGGGAACAGCCGCCTCGGTTCCGGGGAGGCCGCGCTCCTCAGCCCGCTTGTCGGCCATCGCGAGCAGGCGGCGGATGCGGCCGGCGACCGCGTCCTTGGTCAGTGGCGGGTCCGCGTGGTGCCCGAGCTCGTCGAGGCTCGCCTCCCGGTGCGCCAGACGCAGGCGGCCCGCCTCGAGCAGGTGGTCGGGGGTGTCATCGCCGAGGAGCTCGAGCGCGCGTTCGACCCGCGCGCACGCCGCGACCGCGGCCTGGGCGGATCGGCGCAGATTCGCGTCGTCGAAGTTGACCAGACGGTTGACCCCCGCGCGCACTTCGCGCCGCTGGCGGAGCGACTCCCAGTCGGCCGCGGCCTGCGCGGCGCCCATGGCATCCAGCACGGCGCGGATGGCGTCGCCCTCGCGCACGACGACGCGGTGCACGGAGCGCACCTCCCGCGCCTTCGCCGCGATGTCCATGCGGTGCGCGGCGCCGACGAGCGCCATCGCCGCCTCGGACGACGGACACGTCACCTCCAGCGCCGCGGAGCGACCGGGATCGGTCAGCGTGCCGGCGGCGAGGAAAGCGCCCCGCCAGACGGCGGCCAGATCGTCGCGCGTGCCCGTGGTGAGGCGGTTCGGCAGACCTCGGACGGGACGCCGGCGCTGATCGAGCAGACCCGTCTGCCGCGCGAGGGTCTCTCCCCCGTCGCGAACCCGCACGACGTAGCGGGGCTCCTGGCGCGATGACGACGCCTGCACCCGGCCCAGCTCGGGGCGCACGCCGTACAGGTCGATGATGTCGCGGGCCGCGCGCCGCGCGAGCGTCTCGGAATCCAGCTCCGCCTCGATCGCGATCCGCCCCGCGATGGAGTGCAGCCCGCCCGAGAACCGCAGCAGGGACGTCACCTCTGCGACGCGAGCCTGCGGACGCGGGTCGCGCACAGACATGAGCTCTGCCTTGACATCGGCGGTGAGTGGCACTGCTCTCCTCGGGTGGGGACCGGGGTGTACGGGGAACCTTGGTAGCTTACTCGCGCCCCAGATCGCGGTGCTTCACGCGGACGGCCACACCGGGCAGCTCGCCGAGTCGCTCGGCGAGCTCCACGGCCATCGCGACGGAGCGGTGCTTGCCGCCGGTGCATCCGACGGCGACGGTGGAATGGCGCTTGTTCTCGCGCTGGTATCCGGCCAGCACCGGCTGCAGCGCCTGCGCGTACGCGTCGAGGAAGGGGGCGGCGCCCTCCTGGGCGAGCACGTAGTCGCGTACCGCGGCATCCTGCCCCGTGAGGGCTCGAAGCTCGCCGTTCCAGAACGGATTGGGCAGGAATCGCATGTCGGCGATGAGATCGGCATCCGGGGGCACCCCGTATTTGAAGCCGAAGCTCAGCACGGTGAGCGTGTGGCGCGCGGCGCCGATCTCGGAGAAGAGCTCGCCCACCGTCGTGGCCAGCTGGTGGATGTTGAAGGTGCTCGTGTCGATGATCAGGTCGGCGCTCTCGCGGATCGGCCGCAGGCGCAGCCGCTCTCGCGTGATGCCGTCGACGAGGGTGCCCTCGTCTTGCAGGGGGTGCGGCCGGCGCACGGCTTCGAACCTGCGCACCAGCACCTCGTCGGACGCGTCGAGGAAGACCACCCGGAGCTTGCGCCCCTCGCGCAGCCCGCTCATCACGTCGGGGAGGCTCTCGAACATGTCGCCGCCGCGCACGTCCACGACGGCGGCGACGCGGGGCAGAGCCCCGCCGACCATGCCCGAGAGGTCGAGCAGCGGGCGCAGCATCTGCGGCGGCAGGTTGTCGACGACGTACCAGCCCAGGTCTTCGAGCGCGTTGGCGACCGTCGAGCGCCCCGCGCCCGACATGCCCGTGACGATGAGAACCTCGCCCGCGTCGTCCGTGTCCGTCATCACCCCACCTGGTTGGTCGATCCCGTCCACCCTACTGACTCGTGCCGGCCTCGACGCCCGCCTCGTCGGGCGTCGCCGCCGCCTTGCCCGCGTCGGCGTCGGTCAGGCCCTGGTGAATCGCGGCGGCGAGCCCCGGGCCGATGCCCTTGACCTCGCCGATCTGGTCGATAGAGGCCGAACGCAGCGCCGCGACCGAGCCGAAATGGCGCAGGAGCACACGGATGCGCTGGGCGCCGAGACCCGGGATCTCCGACAGCACGCTCTGGATGTCGCGGCGGCGGCGCGTGCGCTGATGGCGGATGGCGAACCGGTGGGCCTCGTCGCGCAGCCGCTGGAGCAGATAGAGCGCCTCGCTCGTTCGGGGCAGGATCACCGGGTACTCCTCACCGGGCAGCCACACCTCCTCCAGCCGCTTGGCGAGGCCGCACAGCGCGAGGTCGGCGTGCCCCGCCTCGGCCAGCGCTCGAGCGGCCGCCTCGACCTGGGGCTGCCCGCCGTCGACCACGAGCAGCTGCGGGGGGTATGCGAACCGAGGGCGGGGCCGTGCCGTGGCCTCCCCCTGCGTTTCTGCGGGGGACGCGTCGTCCGCCTCGGGCGCGTCGAGGTACGCGACGCGGCGCGAGATGACCTGGTGGATCGAGGCGGTGTCGTCGGTCGTGTCGCGGATGCCGAAGGTGCGGTACTGGTCTTTGCGCGGCAGACCGTCTTCGAACACCACCATCGAGGCCACGACGTTCGTGCCGCCGAGGTGCGAGACGTCGAAGCACTCGATGTGCAGCGGCGCCTCGCGCATGCCGAGCGCCTCCTGCAGGTCGGTGAGCGCCTGCGTGCGCGCGACGTAGTCGCTGGTGCGCCGCGTCTTGTGGAGCATGAGCGCGTGCTGGGCGTTGAGCGTGGCCGTCTTCATCAGCTCGGCCTTGCCGCCGCGGCGCGCCACCTGCACCGCGACGGGGCGATCGCCGCGCCGGTCGCGCAGCCACTGCTCGAGCTCGGCGGCATCCGCCGGCAGGTGGGGCACCAGGATCTGGCGCGGGATGTCGGCGGCAGCGGCCTCACCATAGGCGCGCTGGAGCACCTGGTCGACCAGTTCGCCGCCCCCGATGTCGATCTCCTTCTCGATCGTCGACGCCCGCACGCCGCGCACCCGACCACCGCGCACGACGAACTGCTGCACCGTCGCGGCCAGCTCATCCTCGGCGATGCCGAACAGATCCGCGTCCACGTCCTCGGCGAGCACGAGTGCGCTGCGCGAGAGCACCGCATCGATCGCCGAGAGCTGGTCTCGGTAGACCGCCGCGGCCTCGTAGTCCATCGCGGCGGCGGCCTCCCGCATCCGTGCCGTCAGAAGGGTGGTGAAGCGCTTGTCGCCGCCCGCCATGAACGCCACGAAGTCGTCGACGATCGCGCGATGCTCCTCGATCGACACCTTCATCGAGCAGGGCCCGCCGCACTTGCCGATCTGGCCGGGAAAGCAGGGACGCCCGGTCTGCATGGCGTGGCGGTAGCTGGCGTCGCTGCAGGTGCGGATCGGGAACACCTTGATGAGCTGGTCGATCGTGTCATGCACCGCCCAGACCTTGGGGTACGGGCCGAAGTACTTCGCCCCTCTGATGCGGCGGTTGCGGGTGACGAGCACACGCGGCGCTTCGTCGGCCAGGGTCACCGCCATGAAGGGGTACGACTTGTCGTCGCGATAGCGCACGTTGAAAGGCGGATCGAACTCCTTGATCCACATGTACTCCAGCTGCAGCGCCTCGACGTCGCTGCCCACGACGGTCCACTCGACCCCGGATGCCGTGGTGACCATGCGCCGCGTGCGCTCGTGCAGGCTGTGCAGGGGCGCGAAGTAGTTGCTCAGGCGCGCGCGGAGGTTCTTGGCCTTGCCGACGTAGAGAACGCGACCCGCGTCGTCCCGAAAACGGTAGACGCCGGGTTGGGTCGGGATCTCGCCGGGCCCGGGACGGTAGGGCAGCGGTGAGCTCACGGATCAGCCTGCCTTGCGCCGTTCGGCGGCGGGCTGCTCCGCCAGCAGCACCTCGGCGAGGAAGCGTCCCGTGTGGCTGTCCTCGATGCCGGCGATGCGCTCGGGCGTGCCGGTGGCGAGGATCTCGCCACCCCCCGAACCGCCCTCGGGTCCGAGGTCGATGACCCAGTCCGCCGACTTGATGACGTCGAGGTTGTGCTCGATGACGATGACGGTGTTGCCTTTGTCGACCAGCCCGCCCAGCACCTCGAGCAGGCGCCGCACGTCTTCGAAGTGCAGGCCGGTCGTCGGCTCGTCGAGCACGTAGACGCTGCGTCCGTTGGAGCGCCGCTGCAGCTCGGTGGCGAGTTTCACGCGCTGCGCCTCACCGCCCGAGAGGGTCGTGGCGGACTGCCCCAGCCGCACGTAGCCGAGACCGACGTCGACGAGCGTGCGCAGGTAGCGGTGGATCGCCTGGATCGGCTCGAAGAAGACCGCGGCCTCCTCGATCGGCATCTCGAGCACCTCGGCGATGTTCTTGCCCTTGTAGTGCACCGCCAGAGTGTCGCGGTTGTAGCGCTTGCCGTGGCAGACCTCGCAGTCGACGTAGACGTCGGGCAGGAAGTTCATCTCGATCTTGATCGTGCCGTCGCCGGAACAGGCCTCGCAGCGCCCACCCTTGACGTTGAAGCTGAAGCGGCCCGGCTGGTACCCGCGCACTTTGGCTTCGGGCGTCTCGCTGAACAGCGTGCGGATGCGGTCGAAGACGCCGGTGTAGGTGGCCGGGTTCGACCGGGGGGTGCGGCCGATCGGCGCCTGGTCGACGTGCACCACCTTGTCGAGCTCGTCGGTGCCGGTCACGCGCGTGTGGCGGCCGGGGACGGTGCGAGCGCCGTTGAGCCGGGTGGCGAGCACCTGGTACAGGATGTCGTTGACGAGCGAGGACTTTCCCGAACCGCTCACGCCTGTGACCGCGGTGAACACGCCGAGCGGAAAGCTCACCGTGACGTCCTTGAGATTGTTCTCCTTGGCCCCGACGACCGTCACCATGCGCTTCTTGTCGATCCGGCGTCGCTTCTGCGGCGTGGGAATCGCTCGCCGGCCCGCGAGGTAGTCCCCCGTGATCGAATGCTCGTCCGCCAGGAGCGCGTCGTAGGGACCCGAGTGCACCACGCGTCCTCCCCCGACGCCGGCGCCCGGCCCGATGTCCACGACCCAGTCGGCCGCCTGGATCGTCTCCTCGTCGTGCTCGACGACGATGAGCGTGTTGCCCAGGTCGCGCAGCGCCTCGAGGGTTCGGATGAGTCGGCGGTTGTCTCGTTGGTGAAGCCCGATCGAGGGTTCGTCGAGCACGTAGAGCACGCCGGTCAGTCCGGATCCGATCTGGGTGGCCAGCCGGATGCGCTGGGCCTCGCCGCCCGACAGCGACCCGGCCGATCGGCTGAGATTGAGGTACGTGAGCCCCACCTGGATGAGGAAGTCCAGGCGCACCCGGATCTCGCGCAGCACCTGGGCCGCGATGTGCGCTTCGCGCTCGGTCAGCTGGAGCAGCTGCATGAAGTCCCGCGCGTCACCCAGGCTGAGGTGCGAGACCTCGGCGATCGAGTGTCCGTGCACCAGCACCGCGAGCACTTCGGGCTTCAGCCGGTTGCCCTGACAGGCGGGGCAGGGCACCTCGCGCAGGTACTGCCCCCAGCGCTGTCGCTGGGTGTCGGACTCGGCCTGCAGCCACTGCCGCTCGATGTACGGGACGACCCCCTCGAATCCGGACGCGTAGCGCATCTCACGGCCGTACCGGTTCTTGAACTTGACGGTGACCTTGTAGTTGTCCCCGCGCAGCACGGCCTCGCGGATCTTCGCGGGCAGCTTGCGCCACGGCGTGTCGAGCGAGAAGTCCAGATCGGCGGACAGCCCTTCGAGCAGCCTCTCGTAGTACTGGAACAGCCCCTTGCCCTGCGTGGTCCACGGCACGATGACGCCCTCGCGGATGGAGAGCGCGTCATCGCCGAGCAGCAGGTCGACATCCACCGCCATCCGCGTGCCGAGACCCGAGCAGGTCGGACATGCGCCGAAGGGGGCGTTGAAGGAGAAGGTGCGCGGCTCGATCTCGGTGAGCTGCAGCGGGTGACCGTTGGGGCACGCGAGCTTCTCGGAGAAGCTCTGCCAGGCCGCATCGCCCTCCTCGTCGACGAAGTTGACCTGCACGACCCCTCCGGCAAGCCCGAGAGCGGTCTCGACCGAGTCGGTGACGCGCCCGAGGATGTCCGGGCCCGCGACGAGGCGGTCGACGACCACCGCGATGTCGTGCTTGTAGCTCTTCTTCAGCACCGGCGGCTCGGCCAGCTGGATGAGATCGCCGTCCACGATGGCGCGGGAATAGCCCTTCGCACCCAGCTCCTTGAAGAGGTCGACGAACTCGCCCTTCTTCTGACTGACGATCGGCGCGACGATCTGGTAGCGCGTGCGCTCGGGCAGCTCCATCAGCTGATCGGCGATCTGCTGCACCGTCTGCCGCTGGATCCGCTCGCCGCAGGTGGGACAGTGGGGCACGCCGATGCGGGCCCAGAGCAGGCGCATGTAGTCGTAGATCTCGGTGATCGTCCCGACGGTCGAGCGCGGGTTGCGGTTGGTCGACTTCTGATCGATCGACACCGCGGGGCTCAGCCCCTCGATGAAGTCGACGTCGGGACGATCGACCTGCCCGAGGAACTGCCGCGCGTAGGCGCTCAACGACTCGACGTAGCGGCGCTGACCCTCGGCGAAGATCGTGTCGAAGGCCATGCTCGACTTGCCCGAGCCGGACAGGCCCGTGAAGACGACGAGCGAGTCGCGGGGGATGTCCAGATCGACGTCCTGCAGGTTGTGGACACGGGCACCGCGGACGCTGAGGGTGGACGAGGAGGCGACGGGGACGATAGGCACCCGTCAAGTGTAGAAGCGGCATCCGACACCGGATCCGCCGCCTCTCAGCTCACTCACGGTTGCGGCGGCACTTTCCGGCGCGGGCGGCGGCGAAATGCGCAGCCGGCGCCGAAAAGTGCCGCCACACCGCAGGTGGTGGCGGTCATCGCAGGTGGTGGCGGTCGCCGCAGGGGGTGACGGTCACCGCAGGGGTGGCGGTCAGGTGCGGGGCATCCGGCCGGCGAACGGGGCGAGGGCGTCGCGGAGGGCCGCGAGCGCGTCGGCATCGAGACCCACGGCGGCCATGACCTGCCCGGGCACATCGAGCGCCCGCGTGCGCAGCGCGGCGCCGCTGCCGGTCAGGGTGATGCGCAGCATCCGCTCGTCCTCCGGCGACCGCTCGCGGCTGACCAGCCCCTGGGCTTCGAGCCGCTTGACGAGGGGGGACAGACTCGCCGGCTCGAGCGCCAGCTCGTCGGCGAGTTCCCCGAGCGAGCGCGGAGCGCGCTCCCAGAGGGCGAGCATCACCAGATACTGCGGGTGGGTGAGGCCCAGGGGCTCCAGGATCGGTCGATAAATCGAGACCACGTTGCGCGCCGCCGTCACGATCGCGAAGCAGACCTGGTTGTCGAGCAGAAGAAGGTCATCGCGGGAATCCACGGCGTCAGCCTAGCAATCGATGAGTACACTAACTGTTATGACTCAAAGCATCCCTCTGAGGGAGCGCATCCGGCAGGGGGGCGGGCTCTACCAGTGGATCAATGCGTCACTCATCCGCGTGGCCGGTCCCGCCGCGGTCGGTCCCTATGACGACCCCGCCTCCGCACCCGACCGGCCCAGGGAATGCCCCGTGTGTCACGCGGCGATGGACGCGCATGTCATCGACCGCACCGGCCCGAAGACGCTCCTCACCTGTCCCCCGCGCACGCGTGACCGGCGGTGACGTCGGTCAGGCGTGTCCGGCGCGCTCCATCGCCCGCAGCTCCTTCTTGAGGTCCTGCACCTCGTCACGCAGGCGACCCGCGAGCTCGAACTTGAGCTCGGCCGCCGCGGCGAGCATCTGATCGTTCAGGTCGGCGATCGTGTCCTCGAGCTGCGTCGCACCCTCGGCCGCGATCCCCTCCCGGCGCAGGCGCGGGGTCGGGGCCTTGCCCTTCTTGTCGGGGGAAGCGAGCCCGCGCTTGAGCATGGCCGCCGTGTCGGCGCCCTCGCGCGCGAGCACCTCGGTGATGTCGGCGATGCGCTTGCGCAGGGGCTGCGGGTCGACGCCGTGCTCGGTGTTGTACGCGATCTGCTTCTCGCGTCGGCGGTTCGTCTCGTCGATCGCGTTGCGCATCGAGTCGGTGATCGTCTCGGCGTACATGTGCACCTGCCCCGAGACGTTGCGGGCGGCGCGACCGATCGTCTGGATGAGCGACGTGCCGCTGCGCAGGAAGCCCTCCTTGTCGGCATCGAGGATGGCCACGAGCGAGACCTCGGGCAGGTCGAGCCCCTCGCGGAGCAGGTTGATGCCCACCAGCACGTCGTAGACGCCCGCGCGCAGCTCTGTCAGCAGCTCCACGCGGCGCAGGGTGTCGACGTCCGAGTGCAGATACCGCACGCGGACCCCGTGCTCGCCCAGGAAGTCGGTGAGCTCCTCCGCCATCTTCTTGGTGAGCGTCGTGACGAGCACCCGCTCGTCGCGCTCCACCCGCTGCCGGATCTGCTCGAGCAGGTCATCGATCTGCCCCTTGGCGGGCTTCACGACGATCTGGGGGTCGACCAGCCCCGTGGGGCGGATGATCTGCTCGACGACGCCATCGGCGATGCCCATCTCGTAGCGACCCGGGGTCGCCGACAGATAGACCGTCTGTCCGATGCGGTTCTTGAACTCGTCCCAGCGCAGCGGACGATTGTCGAGCGCGCTCGGCAGACGGAAGCCGTGCTCGACGAGGGTGCGCTTGCGGGACGCGTCGCCTTCGTACATGGCGCCGATCTGCGGAACGGTCACGTGCGACTCGTCGATGACGATGAGGAAGTCGTCGGGAAAGAAGTCGAGCAGGCAGTGGGGCGGCTCACCCGGCGCGCGTGCGTCGATGTGACGCGAGTAGTTCTCGATCCCCGAGCAGAATCCGATCTGCTGCATCATCTCGAGATCGAACGCCGTGCGCATGCGCAGGCGCTGCGCCTCGAGCAGCTTGCCTTCGCCCTCGAGCTCGGCCAGCCGTTCGGTCAGCTCTTCCTCGATCGTCCCGATCGCGCGCTGCATCACGTCGGCACCCGCGACGTAGTGGGATGCCGGGAACACGGGCACCGAGTCCATCCGCTCGATGACGTCGCCGGTCAGCGGATGCAGTTTGTAGAGCGCCTCGATCTCGTCGCCGAAGAGCTCGATGCGGATCGCGTACTCCTCGTACACGGGGATGATCTCGACGGTGTCACCCCGCACCCGGAAGTTGCCGCGGGAGAAGTCCACGTCGTTGCGGTTGTACTGCATGGAGATGAACTTGCGGATGAGGGCGTCGCGGTCGTACCGCTCCCCCACCTGCAGCGCCACCATGGCCCGCAGGTACTCCTCGGGGGCGCCGAGTCCGTAGATGCACGAGACGGTCGAGACCACGACGACGTCCCGGCGGGACAGCAGCGAGTTCGTGGTCGAATGACGCAGCCGCTCGACCTCGGCGTTGATCGAGCTGTCCTTCTCGATGAACGTATCGGTCTGCGGCACGTAGGCCTCGGGCTGGTAGTAGTCGTAGTACGACACGAAGTACTCGATCGCGTTGTGCGGCATGAGGTCGCGGAACTCGTTGGCCAGCTGCGCGGCGAGCGTCTTGTTGTGAGCCAGGATCAGTGTCGGTCGCTGCACCTGCTCGATGAGCCACGCCGTGGTGGCGGACTTGCCGGTTCCGGTCGCGCCCAGGAGCACGACATCGGTCTCGCCGGCGTTGATCCTGGCGGCGAGGTCGGCGATCGCCTTCGGCTGGTCGCCGGAGGGCGAGTACTCGCTGACGACCTCGAACGGACGCACACTGCGGGTCGGCTGCATGAGGAAAGCCTAGGTCGCACCGCCGACATCGGGGGTCGTCAGCCGCCGCCAGAGCGCGTCAACCTGCTCGTGCGTCTCTTCGAGCCGACCGGCGGTGTCGATGACGACATCGGCCACGGCGAGGCGATCCTCATCCGGCACCTGCGCGGCGATGCGCCCCCGCGCCTCGTCCTCGCCGAGGCCGCGCTCCGAGATGAGCCGCTGCAGCCGCACCTGCTCGGGAGCATGCGCCACCACGATCAGGTCCCAGGGATCGTCGACGCGGGCCTCGACCAGGAGCGGGACGTCGTAGACGACGACCGCTGCCGGATCCACGCCGAAAGCCTCTTCGAAGCGGCGCGTCGACAACTCCCGCACGGCGGGATGGACGATCGCGTTCAGCCGAGCGCGGGCATCGGGGTCGCTGTCGGCGCCTCCGAAGACCAGGCGACCGAGGCCCGCCCGGTCGAGCGAGCCGTCCGGGAGCAGCATCTGCGGCCCGAACTCGGCCGCGATCGCGGAGACCACCGCGGAGCCGGGCTGCTGCACCTCGCGCACGATCGCATCCGCATCGACGACGACGGCGCCGTGCGCGGCCAGTCGCCCGGCGATCGTCGACTTTCCCGAGGCGATCCCGCCCGTCAGAGCGATGAGAGGCATCCCCCGAGCATGCCATGACCGGTCGCGCGGGATATCATCGCCCTGTCTGCACAAGTACTGTCCTCCGCGAGCGCGCGGCTGTGGACTCCCCCCGACTCGAGGAGTGACCGTGGCGGATCACCGCGTCGCCGTCGTCGTCGAAGACGACACCGACATCCGCTTTCTCATCTCGGCCGTCCTCGAGCAGTCGGGCTTCGAGGTGCACGAAGCGGCGGCGGGGCCGGAAGGCGTCGAAGCCGTGCGGACCCACGAGCCGCTGCTGACGACGCTGGATGTGAGCATGCCCGGGTTCGACGGGTACGAGGCGGCGCGCCGCATCCGTGAATTCAGCGACACCTACATCGTGATGATCACGGCGCGGGCCGAGGAGATCGACTCGCTGCAGGGCGTGCAGGCGGGCGCGGACGAGTACGTGACCAAGCCCTTCCGGCCACGGGACCTGCGCGCCACGATCACCGCGATGCTCGAGCGACCGCGCAACCCGGCCGCGGGATGAACGGGCTCAGCCCGTGCCGTCGATGATGACGGAGGCGTCGACGCTGGACTCGGACCGCCGCGCCGCGTCGCTGGCCCCCTCGACCAGCGCCCGCGCGTCGTAGCCGATCCGGTCGGTCAGCGCAACGCCGATGCCCATGACGGGGATGACGGCCGCACCCATGCGGGACAGGTCGTCGAGCATGTGACGATGCAGCCTGCTCGCCACGCGGCGGGCATCGCCGACCGACGTCGGCTCCAGCACCACGACGAGGCAGGCCGGGTCGCACTCCCCGATGAACGAGGATGTCGGTGCGTTGCGGCGCATACTCGCGCGCCACACCCTCCCCACCTGCTCGGCTTCAAGGGGGCCGAAGGCCGTGCCGATGCGCGGCAGATCATCCAGACGCACCGCAATGACCGCGAGCCGATCACCGTGGTGCTCGGCACGCTCGACGACCTGTTGAATCGCCCGTGCCAACCACGCGCCGTGCAGCAGACCGTCCTCGGTCAGGCCGACCTCACCGTCGCGACCGCCCAGGCGCCCACCGACGCGGTCGGCGCGCAGCACCGAGGTCGTGACCACCGCGACGATCAGCAGCACCACGGTCAGCAGCGCCACGGGGATCGAGCCGAACCAGGTGACGAAGAACGGATGCTCGGGGCCGAGGACGACGAACGCCACCGAGCGTCCGGCGAAGAAGAGCCCCTCGCTGATCAAGACGATGGTGAGCCCCCACGAGCTCGGGGTCGACCCCATGACACCGCGGCGCGATTCGATGCCGCCGAGCAGGGCGAACACGGCCATGACGGGGTAGAGCACCAGCACGCCCGCCCACTCCGCCTCCGGGTACAGGGGCAGGAGCGACACGACGAGAACGGCGAGGCAGGCCGCGGCACCGCTCGCGCCCGATGTGCCCACGGATCGGCCGTTGAACGAGCGCGTGCCGAGCCACATGAACACGGCCGACGCGGCGAAGGCGGTGTTGCCGACCGCGATCGCCACCCAGCCGCCGGCGGGTGCCACGACCCAGGCGAGGTAGCAGAAGGTGGTCAGGATGCCCGAGAGGTAGCCCAGTGCCCACAGCATGCCGGCGCCGGTGTCCTTGCGGATGACCGTCTCGACGATGAACATCGACCCCGTCATGAGGACGACGATGGTGGTCACGACCGAGATCGAGAGCAGATCCAGCTGCATCAGGCCTCCTCGCCTTCACTCGCCGGCAGCCGCACGACGAAGGTCGTGCCCTCGTCGACGCGCGTCTGCACCGTGACCTCGCCGCCGTGGGCGCGCACGATGTCGCGACTGATCGCGAGCCCCAGCCCGCTGCCGTGCGTCGTGCTCTGACGCACCGCATCCGAGCGGAAGAAGCGCTCGAACAGCTGCGGCAGCTCGTTCTCGGAGATGCCCGGACCGTCGTCGTGCACCGTGATCCACGCGTGCAGGCCGTCGGAGGTCACCGCCACGTCGACGTGGCCGCCGTCGTGGTTGTACTTGACGGCGTTGGAGATCAGATTGTCGACGACCTGCCGGATGCGGTGCGCATCGGCGTACGCGATGGTGGTCTCGACGCTCGACCCGTCGATCGTGATGCGGCGCTCGGCGGCACGGGGTGCGGCCGACTCGATCGCCGCGTGGATGACCTCGGCAAGATCGGTTCGCTCGGGATCGATCTTCATCGCCAGCCCGCTGCGGGCGGCGGCCGACATCGCGAGGATGTCGGCGACGAGTTCGAGGAGACGGCCGGCGTTGCGCTCGGCCACCTCGAGGCTGCGCCGCGACATCGGCGACAGCTCATCGTCGTCGAGCGCGAGGTCGAGGTAGCCCATGATCGATGTCAGGGGCGTGCGCAGCTCGTGCGAGACGGACGAGATGAGGTCCTCCCGGGCGCGGATCGCGAGCTCCTCGTTGGTGACATCGCGCGAGATGACGATCGTGCCGGCATCCGACCCGTCCAGGTCGCGCATTCGCCGCGCCGTGTTGTTCACCGCGCGCCGTTCCTCGCCGGGATCGCCGTACCAGATCAGCTCGTTCTCGAACGTCTCGCCCCGGCGGGCGCGCGGAAGGGGCAGATCGTTCTCACTCAAGGGAGTGCGTCCGTCGGCGGCATAGGCGGCCGCCGCGGCGTCTCCCCCACCTGCGCGCTGGAGGCGATGGTGCGCCTCGTTGCTCACCGCGATGGTTCCGTCGGCCGACATGCGCAGCAGCCCGAAATCGACCGCGTCGAGCACGTCGGTGACGATGTCCTCCTGGCGTCGAGCGCGCTCGACGGATTTCTGCAGGTGCCGGGACTGCTTCTCGAGCAGCGCCCGCTGCGCATCGCCGCGTCGTGCGGCCAGCAGCGAGATCACCGCGACACCCGTGACGGTCACGGGCAGCAGGATCACGCTGAAGCCGAACTCTTCGCCCGGGTCGATCGCGACGATGCCCCAGAAGAGCACCGAGACCGCGGCTGCCGACAGCATGGCACCGGCGAGCCCGTACGACCACGCGATCCACATGACCGGGAAGACCCAGAGGATGCCGAGATCGGAGCCCTCGCTGGATTCTCGGAGGAGCAGGATCGCCACGATGTCGACGGCCGGCAATATCGCACTCGCCAGGTGCGGAAGACGGTTCCACGGCACGATGAGGGCAGCCCCGGTGGCGAGGAATGCCGCGGTCGCACCGCTGACGAACAGGGCCGGTCGTTCGATATCGCCGATCCACAGCACGAGCAGCGTCGCCAGCACGACGACGCCACCCAGCAGGGTCTGGTTCAGGATGACGACGCGCTCGCGGGCGCCCCGGTCCACGCGCGCGGAGCGGGCGCGGTCCTCCTGAATCTCCATTCCTCGAAACTATCGCGCCGAGACGGTTTCGGCCGTCGCGTCGGCGCGCGTGTACTGCTCCACGAGCTCGCGTTCCCGTGCGTGCGAGGGCAGACCGAAGCCCACCAGCGCGGCGCCGAGCACGATCGCCACCGCGCCGACGAGATACGCCGCCAGAGCACCCGTGACAAGGCTCTGCGCGGCGGCGGCGAGGATCTGGTCCTGATACTGCGGGTACTGGTCGGCCACGTGCAGAGCCGAGGCGTAGGACGCCTGCAGCGCCTCGGTCACGCTCGCGCTGATCGACGACGCGTCGGAGCTCGCGGAGATCTGGCGGGCGAACGCGGCCGCAAAGCCGGAGGCCAGGATCGCGCCGAGGATCGCCTGCATGATCGACCCGCCCAGGTCACGCTGCAGATCCGACGTCGCCGAGGCCATTCCGACCCGCGCGACGGGGGTGGACTCGGTCAGGGCGCGCGAGGCGGGTGTCATCGCGAGGGCGGCGCCACCGCCGATGAAGAAGAACCCGACCCCGACGAGCCAGTAGGGGGTGCTCTCACGCCAGAACAGCATCGTGACGAAGCCGATGAGCACGAGAGCGTACCCGCACAGCATCGTGACGCGGGAGCCGCGAGCCGTGACCAGCCGCGCGGAGACGGGCGCCAGCAACAGCAGGCTGACGGCCGCGGGGACGACGGCGAGACCGGCCTCGAACGTGTCGTAGCCGAGGATGTTCTGCAGGAACTGCTGCCCGACGAACATCGCCCCCATCAGCGAGCCGAACACGATCATGCCGCCTGCCGCGGGCACCCAGAACATGCGGCGACGCGCAACGGTGAGGTCGTAGAGCGGATGCCGGGTCGCGCGCTGGCGGATGCCGAATCCGGCGAACAGCACGACCGCGACGACGAGCAGCACGGCGCCGAGCGTCGCCTGCCCCGGCGCGAACACCGTGCTGACACCGAGCACGAAGGCGGCGACGGCGAGCACCGACACGACACCACCCAGATGATCGACGGGGTCCGACGATTCATGCACGTGGGCGGGCACCGCCACCCACACCATCACGACGGCGACCGCGGCGATCGGCGCGGCGATGAGGAAGGCCGATCCCCACCAGAACGCCTCGAGCAGCAGACCCGCGAGCACCGACCCGATGACCGTCGCCATCGCGCTCACGGCGGACCACAGCGCGATGGCCTTGGTGCGCTCGGGACCGTTCGCCCACAGCGCGGTGATGAGGGAGAGCGTCGTCGGATAGGCCATGCCGGCGGCGATGCCGGTGAAGATGCGCGCTGCGATGAGCATCTCGACCGTGACCGAGAACGCTGACAGGAAGCTCGCGACGACGGTGAGCACCAGACCCAGCAGCAGCAGCTGCTTGCGGCCGTAGCGATCGGCCAGCGCGCCCAGATAGAGGACGGACATCGCCAGGCCCAGTGAGCAGCCCAGGGCGACCAGGTTCAGCTGGGTCTGGGTCGATCCGAAGGCATCACCGATCTCGGGCAGCGCGATGTTGGCGGCGGCCAGATTGATGTTGCAGACGAGCGCCGCGAGGATCAGAGCGGACAGCACGAGGCGCGCACGCCGGGGAACGGCGGTCACGGTCGGGGCCGGCACGGCGGTCATGCTGCCACACTAGCGCCCCGCCGACACGGCTCTCGTCAGCGCGTGGGCTCGCCGATCGAGAGCATCAGCCGGTTCGCCCAGTTGAAGAATGCGCCGGCCATGACGGCATCCAGCACCTCGAGCTCGTCCATCCCGGCCTGCTCGAGTGCGGCCACCTCGTGGCCCGAGAACGTCGGCGGCGTGGCGGTGAGAGCCGCCGCGGCATCGATGATCGCGTCCCAGCGCGGGTCGAGTCGCACCGAGACGCCCTCGTCGAGCAGACGCTGCACATCCTGTTCCCTGGCGGAGTGATGGGTGGCGAAGCCCGCGTGCACGGATGCGCAGTACACGCACCCGTTCACACGCGACGCGACGGTCGCGGCGATCTCGCGGCCGGCGCGGTCGAGGCCGGCGTCGGTGTTGAAGAAGATGTCGAAGTCGGTCAGCGTGCGCTCGCGGAGCACATCGGGATCGCGGGCGAGCAGCCGGAAGTACTCATTGCGCACGCGTGAGCGCTGCACGAGCGCCTCGTAGTGCCGCTCCTCGAATTCCTCCTCCGGCAGCGGGTGCAGCCACGGGCGCCAGTTGAGCAGCTGCTGCGTGAACGCCGGCGGCGGGTCGAGGGGCGTCTCGGGGGCGAGCGAATCGGTCATGACGCGTCCTTTCCGCGCAGCACGATCAGGCCGTGCGCGACACGAAGCTGGAAGGCGAGGAACGACACCAGCTGCGAGATCGTGACGATGCCGGTCGTCGACCATCCGGCATCCAGCAGCTTCTGCAGATGTGCGCGAGAGGCGTCCCGCGGGTGGAGCGTGAGCATGTGGGCGTGCTCGATCGCCGCGACGAGTCGCTCGCCGAGCACGTATACCGTCTCGACGCCCGACATCTCGTGCTCGGGTCCGGCCACGCTCTCGTCGGCGTTGTCGAAGAGGAATCTGCCGTAGGGACCCGGGTGCGCTCCGAGCTCGGCCTCGGCGAGCACGATGTCGGCGAGATGCGCGCCCGCCTCGTCGGCGCGAAGCGCGTCGCCGTAGAAGGACACGCCCGGCCCCGACCGATGCAGCGCCGCCACGAACAGGGCGAGGGCCCGCCGCTCGACGAGCGAGACGGCCGAGGTGTCGTCGGGCTCGAACAGCGCGAGGTAGGCCCCCTGCGCGTGCTCGCGCGCCTCGGGCCGACGAGCGCGCAGCAGGTCGAGACGATCGCCGGGCCGGATGCCGGCGAGCACGTCGATCACGTCCGGGGTCTGCGTGCCGGGAAGGTGGGGCACGGTGCTCCTCTCGCTCATGCGGCGCTCTGGCCCAGGTAGGCCTCGCGGATGTCGGGGTTGGCCAGCAGCTGCGCCGCGGAGCCTTCCAGCCGGACGACGCCGTTGACGAGCACGTAGCCGCGGTGCGCGATCGAGAGCGCCAGCTCGGCGGACTGCTCGACGATGAACACGGCCACGCCGAGCTCGGCGTTGATGCGCTGGATCGTCTCGAGCACCTGGTCGACGATGATCGGCGCCAGCCCCATCGTGGGTTCGTCCATGCAGATCAGCCGAGGTCTCGACATGAGCGCCCGCGCGAAGGCGAGCATCTGCTGCTCGCCGCCAGAGAGCGTGCCCGCCTGCTGCCGCCGCCGCTCGGCGAGACGCGGGAACATCTCGTACTGCGTCTGCACGTCTTCGCGCAGCCGGGCGGTCGACACGCGCCGGGTATAGGCCCCGACGAGCAGGTTCTCCTCGATCGTCATCTCGGGGAACACGCGCCGCGCCTCGGGCACGCTCGCGATCCCCGACCGCACGACCTGCGCCGTGGAATCGCGCAGGATGCTCCGCCCGTCGAACTCGATCTCGCCCGCACGCGGCGTGACCAGGCGCAGGATCGTCTTCATCGTCGTCGACTTTCCGGACGCGTTGCCGCCGAGCAGCGACACGATCTCGCCCCGGCCGATGGTGTAGCTGACCGATTGCAGGGCATGGAACTCGCCGTAGTACACGTCGACATCGCGCACCGACAGCAGCGGGGCGCCGGTCTCGGGCGCACTCATCACTTGTCCTCCTCGGTTCCGTGCAGCACGGCGCCGGCGACGTCGTGCGTGCGCGCGGCGACGTGGCCTCGGCGCTTGCCGAGATAGGCCTCGATCACGCGCTCGTCGTTCTGCACCGCCGCGGGCGGACCGTCGGCGATGATCCGGCCGCCGTCCATCACGACGACCCGATCCGAGACGGTCATCACGAGTTCGAGCTTGTGCTCGACGATCACCATCGTCTGACCCTGGGCCTTCAGCTCCAGCAGCTGACGGATGACCTCCTTGGTCTCGGCGGTGTTCATGCCCGCGGTGGGCTCGTCGAGCAGCAGGACAGCGGGGTCCGAGGCGAGCGCGCGCGCGATCTCGGTGCGGCGGCGGTTGGCGTACGACAGCGTCCAGGCGGGATGGTCGCGTCGTGGGGCCAGGCGGGTCTGAAAGCGCGCGAGCTGGGTCGTCACGCGTTCGCGCATCTCGCGCCGCTCGCGACGAAGCGCGGGGCTTCCGACGGTCGCCAGCACGGTCTCGGCGACCAGGGCGACCCAGCGCACGACGGGGATGCCGCGCAGCGCGGGCAGCGGAGTGGCGGCGCGCGCGAGGGGCACCTGCCCCACCAGCACGTTCTCCTCCACCGTCGCGTTCGCGAAGACGCGGCCGTTCTGGAACGTGCGCCGCATGCCGCGGCGGGCCATGGCGTCGGCGCTGCGCCCCGCGACGTCCTCGCCGGCGAAGCGGATGCTGCCGGCATCCGGGCGCAGGTCGCCGCTCAGCAGATTGATCGTCGTGGTCTTGCCGGAGCCGTTGGGGCCGATGATGCTGACGACCTCGCCGTCATCGACGTGGAACGCGGCATCGTCGACGGCGCGCAGGGCGCCGAACGTGCGCGTGAGACCCGAGACCTCGAGGACGCGACTCATCGTCTCTTCCCTTCCTCTGGATGCCCGGCGGCGCTCCCTGCACCGGGTGCCGCAGGCGCGAGCGTGCCCGGAAGCTCCGGTTCGGCGCCCGCGGCGTCGGCATCGTCGACCTGGGACGAGTCCGCGCCCCCGGAGCGGTCACGGCCGGTCAGGCGACGCACGAGACGCGCGAAGGGAAGCGGCAGCGTCCACAGACCCTGGGGGCGCAGCCGCACGAACACCAGCAGCACCAGCCCGTAGATCAGCAGGCGCGTGTCCGCGGCGACGCGGAACAGCTCGAGGCCGCCCACGAGGATGACCGCCCCGAGCACCGCACCGAAGGGGCGCAGCATGCTGCCGAGCACGGCGATGATGACGATCTGGAACGACAGGTTCGGAGTGAAGATCTTGGGGTCGAGGAAGCCGTACTGCGCGGCCCAGAAGGCACCGGCGACGCCCGCGATGAACCCACCGACGGCGAACGCGAGCGACTTGTACTGCGGGGCGGCGATGCCCGCCGCACGCGCCGCGACCTCGTCATCGCGCACGGCCCGCCAGTACAGCCCGAGGTGCGAACGGCTCATCCGGTGCACGAGCAGGATGATCAGCAGCAGCAGCCCCAGACCCAGCGCGTACAGCTGGGTCGGCGAGCTGAGGACGAACCCGAACACCTCCGGCAGCGGGATCAGCGACAGTCCACTCCCTCCGCCCGTGAGGGGCTCGGCCACGAGGATGACCGCGACGATGGCGGCCCCCGTGGCGAGCGTCGCGATCGCCGGGTAGTGGCCCGACAGCTTCCACGACGGCGTGTTCAGCAGCGCGATCAGCACGGCGGCGATCAGGCCCGCGACGAAAGCGGCCGCGAGGAACGGCATGCCGGCGTTCTTCATCAGCAGCGCCGCCGCATAGGCGCCGATCGCGACCGGCCCCGCCTGCCCCAGCGAGAGCTGGCCGGCTTGGCCGCCGATCACGGTCATCGACAGCGCGATCATCGCGAAGGCGATGATCTGGATGCCGACCTGCACCGCGTACCCGTTGAACAGGCCCGGGATGGCGGGCAGGAGTGCGAGCGCGACGAGCACCGCGATCTGCCAGCGTCGCATGACGAGTGGACGTGCCTGAGAGAAGAAGGTGCCCGTGAGCGGCTCGCGCTTGACCGTCTTCTTGCCGAGCAGACCCTCCGGCCGGATCCAGAGCACGGCCAGCAGCACGCCGAAGGTGATCAGCTGCCGCACGGAGTCACCCCAGAGGCCGACGCCGATCGCCTCGAGCACGCCCAGGATCAGCCCGCCGATGACGGCGCCGAGCAGCGATCCGAGGCCACCGAGGGTCGCAGCGGCGATGCCGGCGAGCCCGATCTGGAAGCCCTGCGTCGGCGCGATCGTCGTGAAGTAGGCCGCCACCAGCACACCCGCCAGTCCCCCGAGCGCGGAGGCGACCATGAAGGCGATCGACTGCACACGGGCGACGGGAACGCCCATCTGCGCCGCCGCATCGCGATCCTGCGAGGTGGCGCGGATCGCGCGACCGATGCGGGTGAACCGCAGCGCGAGCGCGAGCACCGTCATCAGCGTGACGCCCGTGACGAGGATGATGACATCGATCAGCCCGAACGTGAGCCCGCCCACCTGGAAGGTGACCGGCGGCAGGCCCGAATCGAAGCGCCGCACCTCGGGTCCGAAGACGATCTGCAGCAGGTTGTCGAGGATGATCATGACCGCGATCGTCGAGAGCACCGCCGCGATCGGGGCACGGCCGGCGAACGGACGCACGGCGACGAGGTTGATCAGGTACCCGAGGGCCCCGGTCACGACCACCGCCGCCAGTGCGCCCGCCCACAACGGCATGCCGAAGGTGGTCGTGACCAGCCAGCCGACCATCGCGCCGACCGCGAAGAGCGATCCGTGCGCGAAGTTGACCACGTTCGCCACGCCGATCACGAGCGACAGCCCGAGCGCCACGAGGGCGTAGGCGTTGCCGTTGATCAGGCCGGCGAGGAGTATGTCGAACAAGCGGACTCCTGGTTCGGCCGGCTAGTCAGCCGAGGTCGTCGGTCTCGACGAAGGCGCCGTCCTGAACCTGCAGCCAGGTGAAGGGCGGGTCGTCGATGCGACGCTCGTCGTTGTACTGCGTGTCGCCGTAGATGATCGAGGGGATCGCCTCCCCGTCGCGAAGAGCGTTGCGGATGCCTTCGCGATCGAGGGTCTCGGCGTTCTCGGCCGCCCACGCGAGCTGCTTCAGACCATCGTAGGCGTAGGCCGCGAAGAGGTTCGGCGCGTAGCCGAACTCGTCGGTGTACGACTCGACGAAGGACGTCACGGCGGGGTCGTCGGCCTCGGGGAAGAACGACGTGTCGACGTAGATGCCCTCGGCGGCGTCACCCGCGAGATCGAGCAGCTGCTGCGAGTAGTTCGACCCGACCGCCACGTAGGGCACGTCGAGACCGACCTGCTCGGCCTGCTGCGCCAGCAGCGCCGCCGTGGAGTAGTACGTGTAGATGATCGCGACGTCGGCCCCGGAATCGCGTGCCTGCACGAGCTGGGGGCGGAAGTCGGTCGAGGTCTCCTCGACGGCCGTGGAGTAGACGATCTCGTCGCCGTTGGCGGCGATCTGGTCCTCGAGCACGTCGTTGGCGGTGTTGCCCCAATCGGTGTTCAGATAGAACACGGCGATGTCGTCCCCGAGCTCGCCGGCGGCGTCGGCGACGACACGCGCCTCGACCTCCTGCGTGATGCTGGGGCTGAAGACGTAGTCGCCGGTCTCGGTGAAGTCCGGGTGCGAGTTCGTGATGCCCAGCTGCAGCAGACCGCCGCGCTGGTAGAGCGGGCTCGCGACCATCGACGTCGCCGACGAGAAGTCGCCGAGCACGGCGAGGATGCTGTCGTCGCTGACGAAGCGCTGTGCGATCGTCGTGGCCTGGGCGGCCTCGCCCTGGCTGTCCTGGAAGTCGAGCTCGACCTCGCGACCGTCGATTCCGCCGTCGGCGTTGATCTCTTCGAGGGCGATCTGGAAGCCCTCCTGCCAGTTCTCGCCGTACTCGGCCTGGTTGCCCGTGAGCGGACCCGAGACGCCGAAGACGATGGGCTCGTCGGAGGCCCCTGGTGTGCCGCTGCCGGCGTCGCCCGCGCACGCCGCGAGCACCATCGTCGTCGCGGCGGCAGCGGCAGACCAGGTGAGAAGGCGGCGTGTGGGTGTCATGGGAGTTTCCTTGTCGAAGCGAGGGATATCAGCAGGTGGTGCAGACTCCATCGTCGGCGAGCGGGGACCGCGCGCCGAACCGGCGCGTAACACAAGGCCATGTGACGATGCGCTGCGGCCCCCGGCCCCGTAGAAAAGAGACATGTCATTCCTCGCGCGCCCGACCCTCGCCCTGGTCGGTGGCGGCCCCCGCGCGGTGTCATTGCTCGAACGGATCGCCGCCAACGCGCCGCCCGACGCCGACCTGGATGTGCATCTGATCGACGACATGCAGATCGGCGCGGGTCGCATCTGGCGCACCGACCAGCCGCGCGAGATGTGCATGAACACTCTCGCCCACGCCGTCACGCTCTTCACGGACGCATCGGGCACGATGGCGGGGCCCATCCGCCCCGGACCGACGCTGCACGAGTGGTCGTTGCTGGTGCACGACCGGGCGTTCGGATCGGAGGGCGAGTCGGCGCAGCGGGTGGCCGCGATCCCTGCCGCCCACGTCGCCGCCTTCGACGAAGTATCGCCGCGCCCGGGAGTGGCCCAGGCGTACCGGGACGAGCTGTCGACCCAGCGACCCGAGTCCCACCCCAGCCGCGCCCTCTATGGCGAGTATGCGCTCTGGTGCTACGCGCATGCGCGCGCGCGCCTGCCCCCCGGCATCCGCGTCGTCGAGCACCTGGACCGCGTCATCGACGTGACCGAGCGGGACGGCCGTCAGGTGCTCGGTCTCGCCTCGGGCGTCGAGCTGGTCGCCGACGCCGTCGTGGCCGCGACCGGGTGGATGCCGCGTGCGCTGACCGACGAGGAGCGCGAGATCGTCGAGGCCCGCGCGGCCGACCCGTCGCTGCTCTGGGTGCGCCCCGACAGCCCGATCGACCAGGATCTCGGGGGCGTCGAGCCCGGCGAGCACGTGATCGTGCGGGGCCTCGGGATGGGCTTCTTCGACACGATGGCGCTGCTCACGCTCGGGCGCGGGGGACGCTTCGTGCCGGACGACGACGCGCCGGGCGGCCTCGCCTACGTGGCGTCGGGCGCGGAGCCGGTGCTGCATGCGACGTCGCACCGTGGTCTGCCCTATCGCGCGAAGACGCTCTACGGGTCGCTGCCGCCGCGCGCGGCGCAGCGCCATCTGCGCGGCATCGATTGGACGCGGGTGCCCCGGCCTATAGATTTCGACGCGGACGTATGGCCGCTGATCCTCAAGGACGCGTTCGCGGACTACTACGAGACCCTCGCCCGCGTGCGTCCCGGCGCACTCGCCGGGTCGCTGTCGCATGTGCTCGCGGCGATCGACCGGTCCCCCGGCCGCATCGATGCGCTCGAGGAGGCCGTCGCGCCACTCGTCCCGTCGCCCGGCGACCGGCTCGACCTCGCCTCGGCACTCGCCCCCGTGGGCCGAGAGTTCGCGTCACCCGAGCAATACCAGGCGTGGGTGGCGGCGTTCGTCGAGGCGGATCTGGCCGAGGCGGAACGCGGCGCCGACGGCCCGCTCAAGGCGGCGCTCTGGTCGATCGCCTCCGCACGCGGTCCCGTGGGAACGATCGGGGCCTTCGGCGGTTTCGACGCCGAGTCCCGCCGCGGCGGATTCCGCCTGCTCCACAGCGCCGGCGGCATGTTCGGCTCGGGGCCCCCGGCGTTCCGCAACCGCCAGCTGCTCGCGCTGATGACCGCGGGAGTCGTTCGCATGATCGGCCCGGGCGCGTCGGTGCGGGTCGCCGACGGCGCCTTCTCCGCGTCGTCGCCGTCGGTGCGCGGCTCCGAGGTGCAGGCTCGCGCCCTGATCGACGCCTGGATGCACGTCCATGACGTCTCGGCGAGCGCTGACCCGCTCACCCATGCCCTGCAGAGCGCAGGACGGATGCGGCCCTTCCGCATCGCGGCGCGCGCGGGCGGCACCGTGGCGACCGGAGGTTTCGACATCGACCCTCAGACGGGCCTGCTCGTGCATCCCGACGGTGAGCTCGACAGGTCGTTCCACGTGGCGGGGATCCCCGTCGACGAGGTCATGCACGACGCCATCATCAGCCCGATGCCCGGCACCGATCCGACGATGCTGCGCGAGACCGACCGCGTCGCCCGCAGCGCCCTGCGCATCGCCCTCGCACCGCCCGCCGCCCTCACCGCACCCTCGACACCGCACGGAGCAGCACATGAGTGACGTCCCCCCGGTTCCCGCCCGCCCCACCGCGCTCGTGACCGGGGCGACCGGGGGCATGGGCTCGCGCATCGTCGCCGACCTCCGTCGCACACACGGCGTGGTCGCCCTCGGTCGCGACCCGGAGCGGCTGAGAGCCCTCGCCGAGAAGACCGGATGCCGCGGCGAGCGGGTCGATGTGACCGACCCCGACGCGGTGGCCGACGTCGTGGCCGGGCTGCCGCGACTGGACGTGCTCGTGCATGCGGCGGCGGTGGCGCAGGCGCTGCCCGTCGACGCCGCATCGGCGCAGGACTGGCACCGGCAGCTCGACACCAACGTCGTCGCGCCCGCTCTGCTCACGCGCGTGGCGCTGCCCCTGCTGCGCCAGGCGCAGGGCACGGTCGTGTTCATCGGGTCGGGCGCGGGCACGAGACCCGTGCCGGGCAGCGCCGTGTACTCGGCGAGCAAGCACGCCCTGCGTGCTCTGGCGGATGTGCTGCGCATCGACGAGGAGCCGCACCGCATCCGTGTCGTCACGATCGCGCCCGGGCAGACCGACACCGCGATGCTGCGGGGCATGATCGAATCCGGCGGCGGCGACTACCGGCCGGAGCTCTACATCCGCCCCGAATCGGTCGCCCAGACCGTGCGGTTCGTCGTCGACGCCCCCGGCGACGTGCACCTGACCGATGTCGCGGTGCGACCGCGGGTCGAGATCTCCCGCCTCTAGAACGACCGAAGGGGCCGGGACCCGAAGGTCCCGACCCCTGTCGTGTGTTCGCGGATCAGCGTCCGGCGAGCTTCTCCCGCAGTGCGGCGAGGGCCTCGTCGTCGGCGAGGGGACCGGCGCTGCCGACCACGTCGTTCGAGAAGCCGGAGCCGGCGGCGCCGAAGTCGGCACCGGCCTGAGCCTCGGCCTCCATCGCCTTCGCGACCTGCATCTTGTGGGCCTCCCAGCGCTCCTGGGCAGCGGCGTACTCCTGCTCCCAGGCCACGCGCTGCTCGTCGAAGCCTTCCTTCCACTGGTTGGTCTCGGGGTCGAAGCCCTCGGGGTACTTGTACTCGCCCTGCTCGTCGTACTCGGTCGCCATGCCGTACAGCGCCGGGTCGAACTCGGTGCCGAGCGGGTCGACCGAGTCGTTGGCCTGCTTGAGCGAGAGCGAGATGCGGCGACGGTCGAGGTCGATGTCGATCACCTTGACGAAGACCTCTTCGCCGACCGAGACGACCTGCTCCGCGAGCTCGACGTGCTTGCCGGAGAGCTCGGAGATGTGCACCAGGCCCTCGATCCCGTCGGCCACCCGGACGAACGCGCCGAACGGCACGAGCTTGGTGACCTTGCCCGGTGCGACCTGACCGATCGCGTGGGTGCGGGCGAAGATCTGCCAGGGGTCCTCCTGCGTCGCCTTGAGCGACAGCGACACGCGCTCGCGCTCCAGGTCGACCTCGAGGATCTCGACGGTGACCTCCTGGCCGACCTCGACGACCTCCGACGCGTGCTCGATGTGCTTCCACGACAGCTCGGAGACGTGCACGAGACCGTCCACTCCGCCGAGGTCGACGAACGCGCCGAAGTTGACGATCGACGAGACCGTGCCCTTGCGGACCTGCCCCTTGTGCAGGGCGTTGAGGAAGTTCGAGCGGGTCTCGGACTGCGTCTGCTCGAGAAGCGCACGACGCGAGAGCACAACGTTGTTGCGGTTCTTGTCGAGCTCGAGGATCTTCGCCTCGATCTCCTGGCCCAGGAACGGCGTCAGGTCGCGGACTCGACGCAGGTCGATGAGCGACGCGGGGAGGAAGCCGCGCAGGCCGATGTCGACGATCAGACCGCCCTTGACGACCTCGATCACCTGACCGGTGACGACACCGTCGGTGTCCTTGATCTTCTCGACGTCGCCCCAGGCGCGCTCGTACTGCGCACGCTTCTTGGACAGGATGAGGCGACCTTCTTTGTCCTCCTTCTGGAGGACCAGCGCCTCGACCATGTCACCGAGGTCGACGACTTCGTTGGGGTCGACGTCGTGCTTGATGGAAAGCTCGCGGGAGGGGATGACACCCTCCGTCTTGTAGCCGACGTCGAGGAGCACCTCGTCGCGGTCGATCTTCACGACGGTGCCTTCGATGAGGTCTCCGTCGTTGAAGTACTTGAGCGTCTTCTCGACCGCGGCCAGGAAGTCCTCGGCAGATCCGATGTCGTTGATCGCGACCTGCTTGGGGGCCGTGGCGGTCGTTGCGGTAGTCATGTAGTGGGTAGTCCTTGTTGGGTGGAGTTTCGGGCCCATGATCTGCGAATCCGTCGCGAAGACACGAGGCCTCTGCGATCTGGGCAGAGCGGATGTGGATTGTCGTGCACGCACAGCGAGAGAGCCATGCGAGTGACAGTCAAGGATAGCAGACGAGGCCGCGTGCACGCAGGGGCGCGGGCGCGTTTCGCAACGCTCAGCGCCGGCGGGCCGCCTCGACGCACGGAACACACCTCACGGCGGCGGGGCGTGCACGCAGCCGCCCCTCCGACAGCGGCTCGCCGCATCCCTCGCAGACGCCGTACCGGTCGGTGCGCAGCCGCTCCTCCGCGCGGTCGAGCTCGGCGAGCTCGGCGAGATGCTCGCCGCGCAGGCCCTCGGCGCGCGACCACTCCGTCACGAGCGTCGAGCCTTCGGGGTCGTGCTCGTCGTCGGTCCACTCCTCGCGCGCATGACGGATGCCGGTCAGCTGCTCCTCGAGCAGTGCCAGGCGCTCACGCACGGCCCGCCGGCGGTCGTCGATGAACCGCGCGTGCCGTGCGGCGGTCGCGCCGGCGGAGCTCTCTGCCATGCCTCCAGGCTACGGCCGCGGATCCCGCATGGGCCGGGCGCAATAGCGTGGAGCCATGCGCATGACCTCCGCGATCCGGGCGAGCCGGCGCACACCACTCCTGCAGGTGGCCAAGTCGGCGATCGCGACGATCGCCGCGTGGTTCGTCGCGGGGTGGCTCGTGCCCGGTCCGCCGCCGGTCTTCGCGGCGATCGCCGCGCTGCTGGTCGTGCAGCCGAGCCTCAACCAGTCGTATCTCAAGGCGATCGAGCGCAGCGTCGGCGTGGTCGTCGGGGTCGTCGTCGCGTCCGTGCTCGCGATGCTGCTCGGCGAGACGGCGGGCGTGGTGGCCGTCGTCATCGTGATCGCGCTCGTGATCGCCTGGGCACTGCGGATGACGTCCGGGACGGCGAACCAGGTGGTCATCAGCGCCCTGCTGGTGCTCGCGCTCGGCGCCGCGACGCCGAACTACGCGTTCGACCGGGTGATCGAGACGATCATCGGTGCGGCGATCGGCGTGATCGTCCACGTCGCGATCGTGCCGCCGGTGACGCTCGCTCCCGCGCGGCGGGCCGTCGCCGATCTCGCCGAGGAGCTCGCAGCATCCCTCGACCGTCTTGCCGACGCCCTGACGACACCGCGCAGCGCCGCTGAGCTGGACGAGCTGCTCGAGGACGCCCGGCGCATGCGCGACGCTCGTGACGAGGCCGCCGCGGCGATTGCCGACGCCCGCGAATCCCTGACGCTGAACCCCCGCGCCCGACGGCACCGTGACGAGCTCGCCGGTCTCAGCGCGCTCGTGGACCGGCTGGGACCGATCGTGACGCAGAGCGTGGGCATGACCAGAGCTCTCGACGACCGCTATGACGTCGGCGTGTGCGAGGAGCCGGCCGTCGGCGCGATCGGCGATCAGCTGCACCGCGCGGCGGGCGCGGTGCGGCGCGGACTCGCGCGGGTGCGGGCGGGGGACGCCGCGGCGTCCGAGCCGGTCGTGGACGAGCCGCCGGCGCTCACGGCGCCGCTGCAGACTCCCGCACCCTCACCGGATCACTGGGTGCTGATCGGGGCGCTGCTCGAGGACCTGCGCCGCATCCACGGCGCGCTCCGCGAAACCGGCTGACGCTCGCCGACGAGTCGACGGACGCGGTAGCAGAGCCGCACGACCTCGCGCAGCGGTGCCCCGATCGACAGCGCCACGAGCCCCGAGACCGACCGGTCGCGGCCCCCGAAGGCCAGTTTGTGCTCGAACGCGTCGCGCACGCGGCCGCCGGTGCGACGCAGGGGCGGTCGGGGCGGCAGCGTGCCCGCCCGACGACGGGCCACGAGTGCGGCGAGCGCCGGGACCCAGTCGTCATCGCCGGCGTCGTGCAGATAGTTCTCGCGCAGCCACGCCGCGTCGGGCAGACGCAGGTCACGCGCGATCACCGCATCCTCCCCCGCCAGCAGGCCGCTGCCGACGAAGACCGTGTTGATGAGGTCGTCTGAGACGCCGAACGTGTCGAGCGCGATCACGGGGATGCCGCGCGCGACCGCCTCGATCGCGGCGGTCGAGCTGACGGTGACCAGTCCCTGGGCGTTCTTGAGCGCCCGCGCCATCGGCTCGGTCGAGACGACGAGGTTCGCGGGAACCGGCCCCAGCTCGGCGAGCATCTCGACGTACCCGTCGCGCTCGGCGTGCGTCTGGTGCTCGCCTCGCACGGCGCGCAGCTTGAGCACCACGCGCTGATCGGGCCGCACGTGCGCGGCGGCCCGGAGCAGCGCGGCCACCCGCCGCCGGTCCGCGCGCTCGCGAGGCACGATCGCCTGCGCGGCGAACACGAGGTCGCCGTCAGGGCGCCACCCGTCGTGGGCGCCGGGGTCCGCCGATCGTGCGAAGGGCAGCCGCGCGAGGCCGAAGCGCATGGCGACCCCCCGTTCGGTCGCGAGCGCCGCGAACTCCCGCACCTCGCGGTGGGAGTGCAGCACGAACAGGTCGCTCTGCATCCGGAAGTGCAGCGCCTTGCGGGTGGCGGGGATCGAGATGCCCGGCAGGCCCGTGACGATGACCGGGCGCGGTTCCAGGCTCGCGACGGCGCGAGCGAGCACCCGGGCGAGCGGCCCGCGCGCGGCGATCAGCACGGCGTCGGGAGCAAGACGCCCCAGTTCATCGGCGAGAGCGGTGTGGGCGACGCGCCGCACCCGCTCGGGCGACAGCCCGCTGCCGGCCACCGCCGCACGCTGCTGCGCCGCGCTGACCACCAGCGGCGTCTCGACGATCAGCAGCGTCGCATCGATGGCGTCGGGGCGGGAAGCCAGCAGCGCCGCACCCCACTTGACATAGGAATCGGTGTCGGCCAGCGCGACGACGCGCAGCGCCGACCCCAGGCTCACGCGGGCACGCGGCGCAGCTTCGCCATCGGCGCGAGCTCGCCCGGGAACACGCGCTTGACGCCGTCGCCGAGCGAGGCCTCGATGACGCGGATGTCGCGCACCAGGTGCTGCAGGCCCGTGGGTTCGAGCGACGCGGCGTGGTCGGACCCCCACATGGTGCGATCCAGCGTGATGTGGCGCTCGACCGCGACGGCGCCCAGTGCGACGGCGGCGAGCGAGATCTGCAGTCCCCGCTCGTGGCCCGAGTAGCCCACCGGCACACCGGGGTAGCGCTCGCGCAGCACCGGGATCATGCGCAGGTTCGCCTCGTCCGGCTCCATCGGATAGGTCGAGGTCGCGTGCATCAGCACGAGCTTGTCGGTGCCGAGCACCTCGATCGCCGCGTCGATCTGCGGGGCGGTCGACATGCCGGTCGAGAGGATCACCGGCTTGCCGGTGTCGCGCAGGGCGCGCAGCAGGTCATGGTCGGTCACGGATGCCGAGGCGACCTTGTGCGCGACGACGTTCAGGTCTTCGAGAAAGGCCACGCTCGGCACGTCCCACGGCGAGGCGAACCAGTCCACGCCCCGCAGCAGCGCGTGATCCGAGATGGCGATGTACGCGTCGCGGTCGAACTCGACACGGCGCCGGTAGTCGAGGTAGGTCATCGTGCCCCACGGCGTCTCGCGGGGAACGTCACGCATGTGCTCGGGCGTGCAGAGCTCCGGCGTGCGCTTCTGGAACTTCACCGCATCCGCGCCCGCGTCGGCCGCGACGTCGATCAGCTGCGTGGCGAGGTCGACGTCGCCGTTGTGGTTGAGGCCGATCTCGGCGATGACGTACGCGGGGCGGCCGCCGCCGACGACGCGTGATCCGATGGTGACGGTCATGATGTGGCTCTTCTCTCGTGCGCGGCGCGGGAATCGATGGGGAAGGACGACGTGGGTGCGGTCGCCTCGCGGTGCGCGTCCGCCGCACGCACGTCAACAGCGCCGCGAGCGCGCAGCACGCGGTCGGCCAGCTCGCGCACCGCGCCTCGGCCGCCGCCGCGGGTGAGCACGGCTCGCGCGGCGGCGAGAACGAGCGGGTGCGCGTCGGGCACGGCGACCGGCCAGCCGACCAGCTCGAGGCACCCCAGGTCGTTGACGTCGTTGCCGACGTAGGCGATGCGGGCCAGGGGGATGCCGCGTGCCTCGGCCCATTCCCGCAGCGCGGCGGCCTTGTCGTCGACGGCCTGCCGCACGTCGGCGCGCAGCTTGCGCGCACGGGTGCCGACGACGGGGTTCGTCTCGGTCGAGAGCACCAGCACGGGCACCCCCGCGCTGCGCAGCAGCGACACCCCCATGCCGTCGGAGCGGCTGACGCGCACGCTCTCGTTGCCGTCGGCGTCGACGAGGGCGGTGTCGTCGGTGTGCACGCCGTCGAAGTCGGTCACGACGGCATCCGCGTCGATCACGTCGGTGTCGGCGAGTGCCGTCGTGCGCACGAGGGGCGCGATGGCGCGCGCCATCTGCAGCTGCTCCTCGGAGTCGATCTCGATCGCCGTGCGCTCGGGCACCGCGAGCACACCGGTGCGGCCGAAGAAGCGGTGGCGCGCGGCGCGGAAGCCCGCGGCATCCATGGCGTAGAAGGCGCCGGTCTCGAGAAAGTGGGGATCGCGGTCCTGCCGCCGGGGGCGATGCGCGGCGTCGTGGTTGATGCCGCGGGCGCCGAGCTCGTCGCGTTCCCAGACGAAGCCGTAGGTCTCGACGGCCGAGAACACGCTGTCGTAGGGGCCGCGCGTGATCATGCGCACTGCGTCGTCGAGGGCCCGCGGATCGATGAACGGCGACGTGGCCTGCAGAAAGGCGAGGGTGCCCACGCGGATGCCGTTCTCGGTCATCTCGTCGAGCGCGTGCAGGAGCGCGCTCTCGGACGACGCCGTGTCTCCCGACAGCTCGGCGGGGCGGCGGATGACCTCGGCGCCCCATTCGCGGGCAACGGCGGCGATCTCGGTGTCGTCGGTCGAGACCACCACGCGGTCGACCGTGCGGGCGGCGCGGGCGGCGGCGACGGCGCGGCCCACGAGCGGCACGCCGCCCACGCGGCGCAGGTTCTTGCGGGAGACGCCCTTGGATCCGCCCCGGGCGGGGATGACGGCGACGACCTGGCGCATCAGCGCACCGCCTTGCGACGGTGGCGCAGCGCGGGGTCGCGCTCGCGGATGCGGCTGCCGGTTCCCTCGAGAACCATCGGCAGGGTCGTCGTGGTGCTGGACGCAAGCGTCAGCACATCGAGGGGGCGGCGCACACCGGCCAGCACGAGCTCGGTCGGCAGATGGGTCTCGGCGAGGAGAACCCCGGGGATGCCGGACACGGCATCCAGCTGCGCGCGCGACTCGCGACGGTGGGGCAGGTAGGTCACGGGCGCCGTCGCCGCTTCGGCGGCGACCCAGTCCAGGTACACGTCGGTGTCGAGCCGGCCGTCGATGGGGCGCGCGCTGCCGAGCAGCACGCGGGAGGTCGAGAGCCCCATGTCCCGCGACGCCGCGCGCGTCCACGCGAAGCGATGCCGCGCCACCCCGACCCCGAGATCGGCGAGGGCGTCGAGCCGGGCGGGTCCCGGATCGAAAGCGGTGAACAGCGCGACGCCGCCGGCGAGCGCGCGCGTGCGCACGTGGTCGAGTGCGAACGGCGCGACACGGGCGATGAGCCCCCGCTCGTCGTTGCCGGGGCGGGCGTACGGCCGCCGCCCCGTCAGTGCGTCCGCGAAGGCGAGCGTGTTCGCCCCGTCATCAAGGAACGTCACGCGTGCGGGCCGCAGCAGCGACGCCGCCAGGCGGAACTGACCCGAGAAGCCGTCTCCGACGAGCCAGTGGCGGTGACGGGCGAGCAGCAGCCAGGGGATGCCCAGATAGGGATGCATCTCACCGAACGGCGCCTCGCGTCGCACCAGCTCGGCGGAGGTCTCGCTCATCTGCGCGGTGAGCCGCCCCGCGACGGTGGTGCGCACGCCGTGGGCGGCCGCCCACTCCGCTGCTCCGAGCAGCTGCAGGGGCGATTCGACCCATGCCAGCGCGTCCTCGGCCACGGCACCCCCGCATTCACCCGGGTGCGGTCGATCCGCCCCGTCCGCTCACCCTGCGATACAGGGGTGAACGATCGGGCGGCGCGGCGATGACGCCCGGGCGACGGGGTGGTGAACGAACGGTGCCGACCGCCGAGTGGCGGGCGTGCCCTCAGTCGTGGATGGCCTCGGGAATCGGCGTCGCTCCCGTGTTGAAGCGGATGGTGCGTCCGATCGTGGTGTCATCGGCGAGGGTCGCGGCGATCACCGCGGCGACGTCGGCGCGCGAGACGGACGCGGCATCCGGCGCATCGGTGTCGATCTTGCCGGTCGGCGAGTCAAGGGTCAGGGCGCTCGGGCCGAGGATCGTGGCGTCGAGCGGCGCGTCGCGCAGGTGCGCGTCGGCGGCGCTCTTGGACTCGGCGTAGGGGTAGAAGCTGTTGTCCTCGGGCACCCCATGATCGGGGCCGGCGCCGAAGTACGACACCATGATGTAGCGGCGCACACCCGCCTCGACGGCGGCATCCATCGAGCGGATCGCGGCGTCGCGGTCGACCGCATACGTGCGCGAGGGGTCCCCGCCGCCGGCGCCCGCGGTCCACACGATCGCGTCATGGTCGCTCACCAACGCGGCGAGCGCGGCCACGTCGAGCTGCTCGATGTCGGCGACGCGCGCGTCGGCTCCGGCCTGCGCCACGTCGGCGGTGTGATCGGGATTGCGGACGACGGCCGTGACCTGATGGCCGGCCTCGACCAGCAGCGGGGCGAGCAGAAGGGCCACCTTGCCGTGGCCGCCGAAGACGAGGATGCGCGACATGGCTCCACGCTAGCCCTCCCGACGCGCGACCGGGCCGTCTGCCGTCCGGCGCGCATAGCCTGGACGGGTGGATTCCCGAGACGACGCCCCCGCCATGACCTACCGCGGCACGACCGTTCTGATCACCGGCGCCAGTTCGGGTATCGGCGAGGAGTTCGCGGCCCGGTTCGCCGCGCGCGGTGCGGATGTGGTGCTCGTCGCCCGCCGAGAGCAGCGCCTGCGCGACCTCGCCGCCGAGCTGACCGAGCGCCACGGCGTGGCTGCGACGGTCATCCCGATGGACCTGGCGCAACCGGAGGCCGCGGAGCGCCTGCGCGCGGACCTCGAGGCCCGCGGCATCCGCATCGACACGCTGATCAACAACGCCGGATTCGGCAAGCGCGGGCCGTTCGTCGACGAGGATCCCGGGCGGATGGCGGCGATGATCCAGCTGAACGTGACGGCCCTCGTCGCCCTCACGCACGCCTTTCTGCCGCAGCTGATCTCGGCGGGGCGGGGCGCGCTCGTGAACCTCGCGAGCGTGGTGGCGTACCAGCCGACACCGAGCATGGCCGTCTACGGGGCGACGAAGGCGTTCGTGTTGAACTTCACCGAAGCCATCGCCTACGAGACCCGCGGCACCGGGCTGCGGGTGCTGGCGCTCAGCCCCGGTTCGACGGCGACCGAGTTCTTCGAGATCGCCGAGGCCGAAGAGATCGCCTCGCGGGGTGTGCAGTCGCCCGCTCAGGTGGTCGACACGGCGTTGAAGGCGCTCGACCGGCGCAGCACTCCCCCGAGCGTCGTCTCGGGTGCGAGCAACACGATCGCGACGACCCTGTCGGCTCTCGTGCCGCGACGCGTCGCGCTCGAGGCGAGCGGCCGAATGCTCGCGTAGCGTGCGGATGCCGGCGCTCAGCCGCGCCCGTCGAGGTACCACCAGCGGCCGCTCTGGAACACGAAGCGGCTGCGCTCGCGGAGCACGCCGTCCGATCCGCCCTCGCGGTAGTGCGCGGCGAACTCGACCACGCCGCGCCGGTCGCCGGGCTCGCCGCCGTCGGTCGCGATGATCTCGAGCCCGGTCCAGCGGGTCGCCGCATCCACGCCGACGTCGCCCGGAACGGTGCCCGGGTGCCAGGTCGCCGAGAGGTGGTGCGCGTAGCCGAGCGCGAACGCGCTGTACCTCGACCGCATCAGCGCGAGCGCCGTCGCGGCGGGACGCCCTGCGTGCAGGGGTCCGCAGCATCCGTCGTACCGCTCGCCCGAGCCGCAGGGGCAGGGCGCGTGCGGTGATGTGCGGCCGGTCACCATCCCATGGAGCCGGGGGCGCCCTTGAACGGTCCCGCCAGGTCGCTTGTGACCCAGCCGCCGTAGAACCCGCCCGGCTGGGGCGTGACGGTCTCGCCGTCGACGATGCACGCATCCATCGGTGCCGGGTACACCGCCACGCGGTCGAGCAGCTGCCCATATCCGGGCGCGGGCGTCGGGTACGTCCAGGCGACGCCCTCGACGACCCGGTCACCGCCGCGCACGTCGAAGTAGCGTGCGGCACCCTTGAATTCGCAGAAGGACGCTCCGGCCGCGGGAACGAGCGACCCCGGGGCGAACGCCGCCATCGGCAGGTAGTAGGTGGGCGGATGGCTGGTCTCGAGCACCCGCACGACATCGTCGGTGTCGACGATGCGCCGGCCCCCGAGCTCGATGCTGATCCGCCGTCGCACCGCCTCGATGCGGGGCGGGCGCGGGTAGTCCCAGACGGATTCCTGACCGGGGCCGGCGGGGTCGGGTGCGGGTCGGCTCATAGGGCAACGGTACGCCGCGGTGCAGACGAGCGGATGCCGGGGCGTCCTCCGAGTCGTCCTCCCTCGTGCTGCTCGTGACGCACTCTCCACCACACGGACGACCGCGGGAGGGCGGCCATGGACGCGGCGGCCACGATGGCGGGGTCGAAGGAGGCCCCGATGCCCGCACCGTCCAGCCCGCACCCCATGCCGACCACCGCGCACACGACGCCGCACACGCCGACGACCCCGCCACATTCACGGCCCGCGCTCGCGGGAGCCGCGGTCGTGCTCGGCTCGGCGAACCTCGTGATCGGCGTGTTCGCCGTACTCGTGACCTTCGGACCGCTGGTGCCGATCGGCGACCCGGTCTCCCGGCTGTACCTGAGCCTGCTGCTCTGGCCCGCAATGCTGGGATTCCTGGCCCTGTCGCCGCTCGGCCTCGCCACCGGCACGGTCGCGACATGGCTCGGGATCACGACGCGCTCGCGATCAGGCCTCGTGCTGGGCATCGTCAGCGGCACCGTGCCGCTGGCCTACTGGTCGGCGACGCTGTGGTTCACGCCCGAGCTGTTCGCGATGCTGCAACGGGTCGCGTTCTGGCTCGGCGGCTGAGGTGGCGGCGGACTCTCGATCCGTATGCAGCGGAATACTTCTCACCCGAGTACGGTTGCTGTCGTCATGCAACGCTTCGGAACCCTCTCCTTCGGCCACTACGGTCCCCTCGGCGGCGGCCGCGTGCTCACGGCCCGCGACTCGATGCTGCAGGCGATCGATCTGGCCCAGGGCATGGACGACGCGGGGGTGGACGGCGTCTACTTCCGCGTGCACCACTTCGCCCGGCAGCAGTCCTCCCCCATGCCGCTGCTCGCCGCCATCGCGGCGCGCACGAAGCGCATCGAGATGGGCACCGGCGTGATCGACATGCGCTACGAGAACCCGCTCTACCTGGCCGAGGAAGCGGCATCCGTCGACCTGATCAGCGGCGGTCGGCTCGCGCTCGGCGTCAGCCGCGGATCACCCGAATCGGTGGTGCGCGGGTACGAGGCCTTCGGCTACACCGGCTCCGAGGACCCCCGCGGTGCCGACATCGCGCGCGGGCACTTCGACACCTTCCTGCGGGCGATCGAGGGCGAGGGCATGGCCGACCGCGACCCGCACAGCCCCTTCGGCGGCGGCACCGGGCGGCAGCAGATCGAGCCGCACTCCCCGGGCCTGACCTCGCGCATCTGGTGGGGCGCGGGCAACCGCGAGTCCGCCGAATGGGCCGGCCGCACGGGCGTGAACCTGATGTCATCGACCCTGCTCACCGAGGCGACCGGCGTGCCCTTCGATGAACTGCAGGCGCAGCAGATCGACGCGTTCCGGCAGGCGTGGCGGGATGCCGGGCACCCCGGCGAGCCGCGCACGTCGGTCAGCCGCAGCATCTTCCCGATCACCACCGCGGAAGACCGCATGTACTTCGGAGGCGGCCAGGGCGGCGACCAGATCGGCATCATCGACGGGATGCGCTCGACGTTCGGCAAGACCTATGCCGCCGAGCCCGACGTGCTCGTCGAGCAGCTGCTCGACGACGCCGCGATCCGCAGCGCCGACACGCTCATGCTGACCATCCCCAGCCAGCTCGGCGTCGAGTTCAACATGCGGGTGGTCGAGTCGTTCGCGGCACATGTCGCGCCGGCGCTCGGGTGGAAGCCGGCGACCGAGTAGGCGTCTGCGCGGGCGGTCGAGTGCCGTGAGTGCACGTGCACTACGTTGACGGTCATGAGCAGGGCTCCCCTGAAGCGACCGCCTTTCTGGGTGCGCGTGGCGGCGCTCTTGATCGACTACGCGCTCATCCTCGGCTGGATGGCCGTGCTCGCCGTCGTAGCTCTCATCTCGTACGCCATCACCGGCAGGTTCTTCGACTGGCTCGCCCTCGGGACCGCCGGCGCTCAGGTGCGGGGTTTCGCACTGCTCGTGCTGCCCGTGGGCATCTACCTCTTCGCAAGCGAAGCGTCGAGCCATCACGCGACCGTCGGTAAACGGGTCCTGCGCCTGCAGGTCGTCGAGGCGTCCACCGGCTCCCTCCCGTCACGCACTCGCGTGCTCGTCCGCACGGTCGTGAAGCTCCTGCCGTGGGAGATCGCTCACGTCGCCGTGTGGAACATCGTCGGACTCCTCGCGGCCGACGACCCCGTCTTTCCCATCTGGCTCCTCGTCCTCATGGTGGTGGCGAACGTGCTGCCCCTGGCGTACATCGCGATGGTGGCGTTCCAGAAGGACGGGCGCGGACCGCACGATCTCGCGGCCGGCACCCGCGTCATCCGGCGCGGCCCGTCTCATGAGCCGGCGTCCGCTGCCGATGCGGCCGGCGCCGCATAGTCCTGCCCCTGACATCATCGAGGCATGTGGATCGGCTGGATCGAGTTCGACCTGCTGCTCGGCGATGTGCAATCGCTCAAGCAGAAGCGCAGCATCCTGCGCCCTCTCGTCGCCGATCTCAATCGGCGCACCGAGGCCGCCGCGGCCGAAGTCGGCGCCCACGATCTGCACCGTCGGGCCCTCGTCGGCGTGTCCGTCGTGGCCGGCGATGCCGCACACGTGCGCACGGTGCTCGACCGCGCCGAGCGGGCGGTGGCCGAGGAGCACCCCGAGATCACGCTGCTGTCGACGCGGCGTGGTCTGCATTCGAGCGAGGATTGATGTGATGACCCCTGACTCTGAAGAACGCACGGCCACAGCCCGGCTCCGCTCCCGTCCTCGCGTCGCCGCCCTCGCGTTCGCCGCCGACGCCGTCCTCGTCGTGGTCTTCGCCGCGATCGGGCGCGCCAGCCATGAGCAGGGCGTGCTGGGCCCGGGCGGCAGCGGGCTGGTGCAGACGTCGTGGCCGTTCGTCGTCGCGCTGGTGCTCGGCTGGCTGGCCGCGTCGGGCTGGCGCCGTCCGCTCGCGCCGGTGCGCACCGGCATCCCGATCTGGATCGTGACGGTGGCGGGCGGGATGCTGCTGCGCGCCGTCAGCGGCCAGGGCACGGCACTCGCGTTCGTCATCGTCGCCGCGGTGACGCTCCTGGTGCTGCTCGTCGGCTGGCGCGTGGTGGCGGAGCTGGTCGCGCGGCGCGCCGCATCCTGATGTGTCGCGGGCGGAGGATGCCTACGCCGCCATCGACGGCGTGACCACCATCATGAGCTCGAACACGTACGACAGCAACCACCAGGCGAACGCGAGCCCGACCATCAGGCTCACCACGTTCACGGCGATCCACGCCCACACCGGGGCGAGGCCCTTGCCCGTGCGACGCCGCAGCACGACACCACGCCCGATCACGTAGACGCCGTTAGTGACGACGAGCGCCAGCGCCGCCCAGCCCCAGTGGAACGGACGATGGATGCCGCGCCGCGCCAGGGTGCGCCAGTCAAGCCACGCGAACAGCACCGTGGCGCCGGCCACGAGATAGCCGATCCCGACGAGCGCCCACGTGCCCGCAGGCATGAGCATCGGCTGCATCGTCGCCGCGCCCGTCGGATCCTCAAGCGCGCGCATCATCGTCTCGTCGAGGTAAGCGCGCCAGTCGGTCAAGCCCAGGGTGGCGAGGGAGAGCAGCGGCAGGAGGACGACGAGCCAGATCCATACGGTGTTCGTCGGTGTTCCGGCCTGGGGCGGGGTGCCGTCGGCCGCGGCGGCTGGGCGCGCGCCGTGCGTGTGCTCGGTCCACCGGGCGCCGTCCCACCAGCGCTGCACCCCCGAAGTGGTCGGATCGGGATACCAGCCGGCGGGCGGGATGCTGCGGCTCTCGTCGGACATCGGCGTCTCCCCTGCTCCCCGGATGGTGGTCGCGGCGAGTCTACTCACGAGGAGCGCACGGGTGCGGCATCCCCTCACCCTCATGGCTCGCCACGAAACGTCGCCTTCTCAGCCCACAGGCGACGCTTCTTGGCTACCCACGCGGTCGTGCCGCCACACCGCACCCATCGGTCGCCACGAAACGTCGCCTCCGCGGATGCGGCGGAGCGATTCTTGGCGACTCAGCGCACATGCCGCGAGCAGAGTGCTCCGCACGACGCGGCTGCGGTTCGGCACCGATCCGAGCCGAAAACCCCATCCGCGCCACATCCGTGCTAAACCTGCCAACAGGTGCACATCCGTCTTCCCCCGTCGAACGGACGATGCCCCTCCCCATCGGAAGGGCCCGCACCGTGGTCCGTACAACGACGCCCGTCCGCCTTTTCCTTGTCAGCGCCGTGGGGCTGCTCCTGATCCTCGCGCCCGCCACGACGGCGACCGCCGCCACGACCATCGACGGTCCGATCGGGCTCGGCACGGCCGAATCGTTCTCGGTGCTCGCGGCATCCACCGTCACGAACACGGGCACCTCGGTGCTCGACGGCGATGTGGGGCTGAGCCCGCTGACGTCGGTCACCGGCTTTCCGCCCGGCATCGTCAACGGCACGACGTATGTCGCGGACGAGACCGCCGAGCAGGCGCAGATCGACCTCACGACGGCCTACAACGTCGCCGCCGGCCTCACTCCGCAAGAGACGGGACTCGGTGAGCTCGCGGGAGAATCTCTGACGCCCGGGGTGTACTCCGGCGGCGAGCTCGCGCTCAACGGGACGCTCACGCTCGCCGGCACCGCGGAGTCGGTCTGGGTCTTCCAGGCGGCATCCACCCTCACCATCGGGTCCGGCTCGATCATCACGGTGACCGGTGGCGCGAGCGCCTGCAACGTGTTCTGGCAAGTGGGCAGCTCGGCCACGATCGGCACCGGCGCCCAGTTCGTCGGAACGGTCATGGCGGCCCAGTCGGTCACGGCGAACACCACGGCGACGATCACGGGCCGTCTGCTTGCGCGGACAGCCGCCGTCACACTCGACACGAACACGATCATCGCCCCCACCGGCTGTGACGCCGCTCCCGGCACCGTCACCAGCAGTCCCGAGATCACGTCGGACGAGCCGTCGGCAGGCGAGGTCGGCACCGACTACACGCACACGGTGACCGCGTCGGGCACGCCCACCCCGACCTTCACGGTCACCTCTGGCGCATTGCCGGCGGGCCTGGCCCTGGATGCCGTCACCGGGACGATCAGCGGAGAGCCCACGGCATCCGGCACCTCCGACTTCACGGTCACCGCGAGCAACGGAACAGCGCCCGACGCGACGGCGGACTACTCGCTCGTCATCGCGGCCGCCGAGGGCGATACGCCCGCCCCGGCGGCGCCGGACGCCACGCCTGCCCCCGGCAGTCCCGACGACACGGCGCCCGGCGAAGCGGCGCGGCTGCTCGCGTCGAGCGGCTCGGATGCCGGCGCGGCCCCGCTGCTGGCCGTGTCGCTCGCGACGCTCGGCGCGGCGCTGCTGCTGCTCCGCCCGCTCCGCCGCCGTGCGCCGGCAGGCGCCGGCACTTCTCGCTGACATCGCGGCCGGGCTCTTCCCCCGCCCGCGCCCGATCGGTCAGCTTTCGATGGGTCGCCACCGAATGTCGCCTCCGCAGCGCTGGGGCAGCATTCTCTGGCGACCCGCGGTCGCCCTCGACACCTCACTCTGCGGTCCCGGCCACCCCACACTTCACCGCTCGCCACAGAACGTCGCCTCCGCGGTTCCGAGGCGACGTTCTCTGGCGACCCGTGCACCGCGACTACTGCAGCCCGAGCGCCACGAGGATGCGCGGAAACTCGACGGCGATCGCCTGCCAGAGGATGCGATCGTCGGTGCCGGCGTAATCGTGCGCGATGAAGTTCCGGGCTGCGCGAATCCCCCGCCAGTCGACCTCCGGATGCCGCAACCGGAACTGCTCGGGCAGACGGTCCGCTGCGGCGGAGAGGTCGACGATCAGCGAACGGGCGATACGCCGCTGATCGTCGATCAGGGGATCGGCGAACGCCTCGGAGCCGCGCGCTACCACCCGTCGAGCCGTCACACCAAACCGCCGGATGTCCGACAGAATCGCCGCCGTTCGCTCGCCCTCGTTCACAGCGGCACCGCATCCCTCGCGATGGCGTCGGTCACGGCCCCGGCCGCCCTGTCCGAGACGACGTCGACCGCGACACCGAGTATGTCGCGCGCCTCATCCATGAACGCCGCAAGGTCGAACAGCGACGCATCGATCGCAGGGTGCACCAGCAGATCGACGTCCGACCCCGAACCCGCCTCGCCTCGCGCGACCGAGCCGAACACGCGCACGTTGCTCAGCCGGCGGGCGGTGGCCGCAGCGAGCAGCGCATCACGCGCGTCTCGCACGTCCGCCAACGTGGGCACGTCCAGTGCGGCGTCGAGACGCGCGAGGGTCGTCGCGCTCGGCACCCGGCGCCCGACTTCATAGGCGGCGATGTTTGGCTGCGGGATGCCGGCGGCCTGCGCGAGAGCGCGTTGGCTCATCCCGCTCCGCTCCCGTCGTCCGCGCAGCTGCTCGCCCAGTTCGCTCGCCATGAAGACGATGATAGCGCCGCGATATCAAGGACGAGATTCCGCTCGACTCACGTCGGCAGACGCTCGCGCACCCAGGCCCAGTCGATCCGCTCCTGCTCCAGACGCAGGGCCGGCGCGTACCGGTCCGACACGATGTCGGCATAGAGCCGGGACTCGTCCTCGTCCAGACGATCCAGCGCCACGGACGTCGGCGCCGACTCGTGTCCCCATCGGTCTTCGTGCTGCAGGAGCGTCTCACGGTCCATCAACACCGAGCGCACGCTCGGCAACGAGGATCGCAAGCGGTTCAGCATCGCGAAGCCATGCGTGTCGAGATCGCCCCAGTAGTGCACATCGGCACCGTGCAGCCACGGCAGGCCCGCCACGGTGTCGACGTCGTACCCCCGCCCCCAGATCACCAGGCCTCCCTCGGGCACGGCCACGCTCAGATAGGTGATCTCGTTCTCGATGATCAGCACGATCCGCGGCCGCACGTGCAGGGTCGCGAGTTCGTCGCGCCGCAGCGTCGCCTCGGTGAGCCCCTCCGGCAACCCCAGCACAACGGGATCGCAACGCAGCCGCACCGACAACGGCTTGCCCGCCAACCCCAGCGACGCGGCGAACCCGGCCGCCGATCCGGGCACCCCGAGCATCGCCGCCAGCACACCGCGGTGCCGCTCGATGAACTTCGTGTCCACACCCGGGGCGCTCACCTGCCGCAGATACGACCCACTCCCCCGATTGGCATCGAGCCAGCGGTAGGCCGCGAGCATCGTCCGCCAGTCCGCGGCGACCGCGATCGCGCGCGAGGGATGGGCGAGAGCCCACTCCCGCGCCGGGAGATCATCGGATGCCGCGGCCACCAGCGCCGCGTAGGCGTCGGCGTCCGCCGCCGCGCCCAGCAGGTGCCAGGCCTGCACGAAGGTCGACACGATCGCACGTGCCGGCAGTTCCGTGCGTCCCGCGGCGCGGCCCCCGATCGCACCCCGCACCACGTCGTAGGCGCGGCCGTCGCGTCCGCCGCGGTAGACCCCGTCGGCCCACGCGCGGGCCGCGTCGAAATGCTCGCCGAGGTCCGCCGCCGTCGGACGCCGCAGCGGCACCTCGATGGTCGGGAACGGCTCCCCGCCGGCCCATGCGCGCAGCAGCGACCCGTCGTCCCAGCGACGACGCACGGCGGCGGCGATTCCCGCCACTCCGGTCCAGGATGCCGGGTCGCTCATCGCCGCGCCGCGGCCTGCTGTTCGCGGAACTCCTCGATCGTCAGGGTGTGCACACGCGAGGCGGCGCCCGTCGGGTTGTCGACAAAACCGATCGCGCTGACGTAGGGCTCGATGACGTGTACCTTCTGCAGCGGGGTGACGATCAGCAGCTGCAGTCCGAGCTTCTCGAACAGCTCGAGGGCGTATCGGGTCGAGGCGTCCGATCCGCGGCCGAAGGCCTCGTCGATCACGGCGAAGCGGAAGTCGCGCGACCGCTCGACACCCCATTCCAAGCCGAACTGGTACGCGAGGGATGCGGCCAGGATCGTGTACGCGAGCTTCTCCTTCTGCCCGCCAGACTTGCCGTCGGAGTCCGTGTAGTGCTCGTACTCCTGCCCGGTGCGACGGTCCTGCTCACTCGCGGCGAAGGTGTACCAGTTGCGCACGTCCGTGACGCGTCGCAGCCACGCCCGGTCGCTGTCGGCGTGGTTCGGTCGCCCCTTGAACCGTTCGATCAGCTCGCGCACCTGCTCGAAGCGCGCCTCGGCGTCGGTGTCGCCCGGGGTCAGCACGTCCGACGTCGCCTCGCGCAGGTCGCCGCGGAACTGTCGGATGTCCTGGTTCACCGTGTTCTCGGGCACCAGCACGATGATGCGCCCGGGGTTGTAGTCGATCGCGCCGAGCGCCTCGTTGATCAGGTCGACCCGCGCGTGGATCTCCTCGGCCTGTCGCCGCAGCCAGTTGTGGAACTGCGCGAGTTCACGCACCGCGTTCGTGTTCAGCTGGTGCCGGAACTCCTTCTCGAACTGCGGCAGGTCGTCGCGCTCGACCCGGGCGTGCATCGTGCGGAAGTCGCCGATCGAGTGCACGCTCGCATCCATCTCGGACCGCAGGTGCGGCCATCGGCGCAGGATCTCGCTCATCTGCTGCTGGATGCTGGTGGTGTAGCCGTTCATCTCGCGCTGCGCGCCCTCGATGGCGCTGGTGAGTGCGGCGATCAGGTTCTCGCGCAGCGCGTCCCCGTCGTCGACGGTGCGGACCGCCGACCGCGTGGCCCGCTGCTCAAGGGCCGGGTAGAACTCCCGTGCCCGGGCGATCACCTCCGCGCCCATCGCCGCGACGGCATCCTGCTCGTGTCGTTGCCGCTTCTCGAAACCCGTCAGGTCGCGCTGCGCGCCCCCGATGTCCGACACGACGCTCTCGAGGTCGTCGCCGATGCGGGCGCTCTCCTCGTCGAGCGCGTCGAGCCGGCGGTTGATCTCGGCCAGCGGCGACGACCCCGATTCGAGCGACTGCCGCTCCTGCTCGAGCGCCCCCAGTTCGGCCCGTGCCCCCTCGACGTCGATCTCGCTCAACGCGGTGTATTCGGCGAGGGCCGCGAGGGCGCTCGCGCGACCGGTGAGTGCTGCGCTCTCCTCATCGATCCGGACGAGCGCCGCCTCGATGTCGGCCCGTTGCGCGGCGAGGTCGGATGCTTCGGCCTCGAGGGCCGCGATCTTCTGCTCGCTGCCGCGTCCGAGCACCCACCCGCGCGGGTCGCTCGCCGCGCGGCGGTCGTCCTTCTCGTGACGGTCGCGGTCGCGGACGAGCCCCTCGCGCGTGACGGCACGGTCCTCCCGCTGCAGCTGCGCCACCGTCTCGGCCAAACGGTGATCGGCGCGCTGTGCGAGCTCACCGGCGAGGAACTCGCTGAACGGGCCCGGTTCGACGACGATCGCATCGCTCAGTCGCGGCCCGTCCGCACCGCCCGAGGGCACCGTCCGCACGCGCCGTTCCGCGACCCGCAGGTAGACCAGCCGGGCGCCGAGTCGATTGTCGTTGACCCACCGCGACACCTCGGCGTACCGCTGCTGAGGCACGAGCATCGACAGCGCGAACCCCCGCAGCACGCGCTCCGCCGCACCGCGCCACTCGGCGTGCTCGTCGCGGACGTCCAGAAGCTCACCCGCGAACGGCACCTCGTCCTCGGTCGTGCGCAACGCCGTGCACAGCCGTCGTCGCACGTCGTCGAGGTCGGCCGGGAGACTGTTGCGGCGGGAGCGCAGGCCGTCGAGTTCGGTCGCGACGAGCGATGCCGCGCGGCGTACGTCGGCCTTTCTCTCGAGCAGCGGATCCTGCCGGGCCCGCAGCGCATCCCGCTGCGCCTGCAGTCGCGAACGCGCGTCCGCCGCCTGCTCGTCGCGGTCGCGGAACTCGTCGGAGGTGTCGACGGGTGCCAGCCCGGCGTTCTGGAGGTGGTCGCCGTACCGCCGCCGTCGCTCCGCACGATCCTCCACGCGTCCGGCCGCGCGGGGGATCTCGCTGTCGAGCGCCGCCAGACGGTCTCCGCCGACCCCTGCGCGCTCGAGGACGAGTCGGTCGCGCGCGGGCACGAGGGCGTCGCGCGCGGCAGCCAGGTCGCTCTTCCTTCGCTCCAGCGCCTCGACGTCATCGCGTCGAGAGGCGATCTCGGTCACCAGCAGCTCCTGCACGCGTTCCGAGATGTAGGGCACGACCGCCGAGCGTTCGTCCGTCTGCGTCCGGTGCCGCTCCGCGGCTGCGTCGTACTTGTCCGCCGCCGCCGCGAGGGGTGTGAGGAGCGCGAGTTGTTCCGTCGCGGTGCGCACGGCCTCGTGCGCCTTCACGAGATGCTCGTAGTGGTCGACGATCGCACGCACGCGGTCCCCGGCATCCACCGGTTCGAGCATGTGACCGCGCACGAAGTCGTTGAGGTTGCCGACGGACTTCATCGACACCGTCTGGTGGAACAGCTCCATCGCCTGTTCCGAGCGGATGCCGAGCAGCCGACGCACACGGCGGTGGTAGTCGGGGAACGTGTTGTCGATCTCGGCCCCGCCCTGGCGCAGCCGCGCGCGCAACGATTTGAGATCGGCACCGAAGTCGGCGAAGTCGGTGGCGACGGCGAGGTCGGATGCCGCGGTCACGAAGAAGCGGTCGGGTTGACCGGCGCGGTCCTTCTGGTGGAACACCTGCGCGATCGTGACCGTCTCGTCGAAGCCCTCGTTCGCGAACACCCCGAGGATCACCGAGTACGACCGGTGATCGCGCAGTCCGACGGGCCGCGACGCTCCGGTGACCTCGTTCCGTTCGGACTTGTAGTGCCCCTCGACGTAGCTGCGCAGGGTGCGCTCCTTCACATCGGCACCCGCGGCCTTGTTGTACGAGATGCGGTGTGCCGGCAGCAGCAGCGTCGTGATGGCGTCCACGAGGGTGGACTTGCCGCTGCCGATGTCGCCGGTGAGCAGGGTGGTCTGCCCGTCGGGTCGGAGCGTCCAGACGTGGGTGTCGAAGGTGCCCCAGTTGAAGACTTCGACCCGGCGCAGGCGATAGCCCGTGCGCGTGTGCGCGGATGTCGCGACGTCGAGGTTCGAGAAGAGGGTGTCAGTCATCGGCATCCTTCATTCCGGCGTACACGGAGAGGCGCCCGGAGAAATCGGACAGGGTCTGCGTGTCGACGTAGGCCTTCAGGATCCTTCGCACCTCCCAGACGCCGCCCTGCCCGCGCAGCTCCCGCAGGAAGCCCAGGCGCGCGACGGCGTCGATCGTGCGGTCGGCCTGGTCGATGATGCGGGCTTCGTTGCTCGAGGTCGCCTGGAAGACGCGCAGCATCTCGACCATCTGGTCGCGCGTCAGCACGAGCTTGCCGTCGCCCCCGGCGGATTCGAACTCGACGATGCGCTTGCGCAGCAGCACCAGCAGCAGGCTGACGTTGTAGGTCAGGCTGCGCCGGCGCACGAGGCGCGGCAGCGCATCCTCGCCGTCCTCCTCGTCGCGTGTGCGTAGATACGCGTACCCCTCGATCTCATCGACGACGACGTCGATCCCGATCGATCCGAAATGGTCGACCACGGCACCGTGGTGACGCTCCAGCGTCGCCCAGATGGACTCGTGCGCTCCGACCTCGCGGTAGACGACCTCGCGCATCAGCGTGATGATCGCGGTCGCGACCGCATGCTCCTCGGGAGACCTCACCGCCGCGTCACCGTCACCCTCGGCATCCGCACCCGGCGCATCGTCCCCGTCGCGTCCTGGTAGTCAACCGTCATGTCGCCGTCCCCGACGTGCACCGAGATGTCGTCCTCCGCCAGAGCCAGGTATCCGAGCACCTCGGCGACCCCTTCCTCGATCGGGTAGAGCGTGACGATGTCGTCGAGCGCGGCGGTCGTGCGGGGCGGCACCACGGCGCGGATGTTCTCGACCAGCCGTGCCGTGTCGACGAAGCGCTGGCCGAGCAGGGCATCGAGGGAGGCCTTCTCCGCCGGCTCGGGAGCCACCATGCTATCGACCTCGACCGCCGGCTGCGGGTCGTACAGGGGGCGTTCCATCGGCAGGGTGATCGGCACGCCGGGTTCGTCGACGACGAGCCCGAGGTCGTTCGCCGGAGGCGGGCTCTCGCGCACTGCGAGGGCGGCGGCCTCCACCGCACGCACGAGGTCGAGCACGCGACGGTTCTCGAGCCAGGTCTGATCCTCGAGGAATCGGCGCAGCTGCTCCGACAGGGTGCGCACGGTGCGCTGGGTGCGCTCCGCGGCATCCGCCCAGTCGTGATGCACGCGGCGCAGCCGCCGATCGGCCTCGACCTGCGGCATCCCCTGTACGCGTCCAAGCAGGGTCGCGAGCTCGTCCTGCCGGTCTTCCGAGAGCAGAAAATCGTAGAAGGCCTGAAAGCTGCGTCCCTGGTCGGATGCCGCGATGTCGGTGCGGCTGGTGACCAGCTCCGCCAGCAGCTCGCCCTTGCCGGCCTCCCAGGCGGCGATCTTCTCGCGCGCGGAGCGGTCGAGCACGCGGAAGTTCTGCTCGACCTCGCGAAAATCCGAGAGCAGCTCGCGTGCGGTGCTCGAGAACTGCTGGTACCGCTCGCGGAGCGCCGTGTCGTCGAGCACCGCGAACCTGCCGCTCTCAGCCTCGTGGAGTTCGGCGTCGATCGCCTCGCGCCGCCGGTGCAGCTCGGCGATGCGGGCCTCGGGGTCGGTTTCGGAACCGTGCACGATCTGGCGGAGCAGGTCGACGAGCGTGTGCAGCCGCGACTCCGTGCCGATGAACTCGCGGGCCTGCAGACTCTCGATCCAGCGATAGGCCTTCTCGAGCGCCGGTGTCGCCTCGTAGTGCACCTCATCCGAGCGCGCCGGGTAGAACCGGCGAAGCCATCCGCTCTCGGGCGCGGCCCAGTCCTCGAGATAGGCCGCCGGATCGGACGGATACCGTTCGGGGTCGATGAGGTGCAGCTGATGGAGGTGGTCGTCGAGACTCGACGCCAGCTCGTCGGCCGCGATGGCTCCCCGGTTCTCGTCGATGAACCGCTGCCCCAGAAACGACAGCACGAGCGGCGCGTTGCGGGCGCGCAGCAGCCGCCACGCGGGATTGCGGTCACGCAGCCGCTCGATCTCGTCGGTATCCATGGCTGCGACCAGGGTACGCGGGAGCGCCGACGCCAACGCCGTCGCCGGCCCTCCGGCTGAGGGCCGAAGTCATTGTTCGTCAGCCACGACCTGGGCCAGACGCACGAAGCTGATCGTGACCGTTCGCCAGAGCAGATCGGCGTCCATGCGGTCGTAGTGATGCACGACGAAGTCGCGATTGCGCGCTGCCTGGGCCCAGATCGGGTCGGCGAACCGTTCGGGATCAGCCGTGCGCAGACGTTTCGCCAGGTCCCCGACACGGTTGCTCAACGCTTCGAACGCGAGCGGCAACGCCGGATCCGCGAGATAACTGTCGCGTCCCCGCTCGGCGAGATCGGCAGCGCGCCGAAGCGTTCCCGCAAGGTCCTCCAGCCAGCGCTCTACGCGTTCGTCGTCCCTCACAGTGGCAGCGCCTCAGCCAGGATCGTCGCGTCGCGCCGCGAGTCGAGCGCACCCTGGGTGACGACGGATACGGGATGCCGCAGCAGCATCTCCATGTCGATCTCGAACTGCGAGACGTCGAACAAGGTCGCGTCGGGCAGCGCAGTCACCAACAGGTCGACGTCGCTGGCGTCGTCGGCCGAGCCGCGAGCAACCGAGCCATAGACCCGCACCTCAGCAAGACGCGAAAGCGCCGCAAGGCGGTGAATGAGGGGCGCGACGGCGCGCAGGTGTTCGAGCGAGGGCACTTCCTCATCGTGCCCGCCGGACCGTGGGAACGAGGTCAGCACCGCTTGGGGCTTGCGATGCGAGCCGATGATGACCGGTTCCGCTGAGGGATCTTGTGCAAGCCGTCGAACGAGCCGCGACAGCGCGACGCGCGCTTCGGCGATCGAGACGACGTCGGCCACGGCAGCTCCTTCGCGAATAAACGTACAATTAAGTGTACATCTGCTAGATCACTCGCCGAGCCTCGCCTGCACCCGGATCCCCGCACCCCTCTCGCGCGCGCATCACCGGCGTCGACGGTCACGTGACCGCTGGCCACCTCGACGCGGTGCGCATGTGGCTCGGCGACTTTCTCGATCTCTGACCCGAGTGATCCTGCCAGTGCGTGTTGCGCATCATGCTACAGTAAAGGGGTGATCAAGTCCTTCCGACACAAGGGCTTGCGAATGCTGTTCGAGACGGGCAGCGCTGCGGGCGTGCAACCGAATCACGCGAAACGACTGCGGATGCAGCTCGCGGCGCTCGATTCGGCGCAGTCGATCGACGACATGGATATTCCGGGATTTCGCATGCATCCACTGAAGGGCTCCATGGCAGGACGGTGGTCGATCACTGTGAACGGCAATTGGAGGGTGACGTTCGAGTTCCGTGAGGGGAACGCGCACGTTCTGGACTACGAGGACTATCACTGATGGACGAGCTGAAGCCGATGCACAACCCGCCGCATCCCGGAGAGTTCATTTGCGACGTGTATCTCGAACCGTTCGGTGTGAGTGGCCGCGCACTCGCCGCACAGTTGGGCATCGCCGCATCGACTTTGAGCCGCGTGTTGAGTGGGTCAAGTAGAGTCACCCCCGAGATGGCACTCCGACTGTCGAAGGCATTGGGGCGCAGCGCCGAGAGCTGGCTGTCGATGCAGGACGCGCATGACCTGTGGCGCGCACGCCAGCGCATCGATCTGGATGGCGTCGGCCGACTGGACGTCGCGGCGGTGCCGTGAGCGATGCTCAGCAGGCCGACTGACGGCCCGGACCCATCCGGTCCAGGAGTCCCGCCACAGAACGTCGCGTTCGGAGCCCCAGGCAGCGTTTTCTGGCGGCCCGCGGGCGCGACAGCAGCGCTCACCCCGCGGCCTCGCGCGCCGCTGCCACCAGCATCCCGTAGAGTTCGGGCCCCGCGCAGTCGTGCCCGGCCCCGGCGATCTCGACGAGGCGGCCGCGCGGCAGCAACTCGCAGAGTTCCCGCGAGGTGGCGAGCGGACTACGCGCGTCCCGCGCGCCGCGCACCACGGCGGTGGGCGCCAGGATGTCAGGCAGCGCGGGCCGGAAATCCCCCACCATCACCTCGAGCAGCGCGGCCGTGGTGGCCGGGCGCCAGTCGGCGAGCAGGCCACGGGCGTGCGTGCGGCGCTCTGGCGCGGCATCCGACTCGAAGACCGAGTCGACGAACGCGTCGGCCCATTCGTGCACCGGATGCTGCATCGTGAAGCGGGCGGCGGCGATGCGTTCCGCGAGGGCGTCCGGGGCGAGCGACCCGCCCCACCCGGCGTAGGCGCCGACGAGCACGAGCGCGCCCACCGAGCGCGGGTGGTCGCGGGCGAGCAGCAGCGCGATGATCGACCCCAGCGAGAATCCCGCGACGGCCGGCGCCCGCAGGCCCACGGCCTGGATGAATCCGGATGCCGCACGCGCCCAGTCCGCGTCATCCCAGCCCGCCGGCACGTCGTCCGAGCCGCCGCAGCCGGGCGCGTCCCAGGCGAACACTTCGACGTGCGGATGCAGGCGCTCGATCTGCGCATCGTATGCCCGGGAGTCCTCGAACCCGCCGTGCAGCAGCACGAGCGGCGGCCCGCTGCCCCGCTGCCGATAGGCGATGCGCAGCCCGTTGACGACGACCTCGTCCATAGCGCGAGGCTACGCCGCCTTGCCGGGACGCTGCACCCGATCGTGCGCTACTCCTCCCCGGCGGGTCGCCAGAGAACGTCGCCTGCACGGCTTCGAGGCGACCTTTCTTGGCGACCCGCGCACCAGCCCCCTCCACCGGTCGCCGAAGAATGTCGCCTCCGCCTCCACCGGGCGACGTTTCTTGGCGACCGGCAGATGAAGGAGCCTCCCTCAGTCGGTCAGCACGAGCGGCAGCTCGCGGGTCGCGTCCCAGGGTTCGGTCCACCCGAGCAGGTCGAACAGGCCGTCGAGCAGCATCCCGGTGAACCCCCACACCAGGTGCTCACCGGCCGTATGCCGCACGAGGAATCCGGGGCCGCGGAACTCCTGCCCGCCCCGCCGGATCACCGTGACGCCGCGGTTCGCCGGGTCGAGCAGGTCGGCCACCGGCGCCCGGAACACGTCGGCCGACTCCGCCTCGTCGACGACGCGCACGGCCGAAGGATGCCGCCACCAGGCCAGCACCGGCGTGACCACGTGCTGCGAGAACGCCAGCGGGATCCGGTCGAGCGTGCCCAGCACCTCCACGCCCGCCGGGTCGAGGCCCGTCTCCTCCCGGGCCTCGCGGACGGCGGCGGCGACGGGACCGGCGTCTTCCGGGTCGAGCCGACCACCGGGAAAGGCCACCTGACCGGCGTGCGCCCGCAGCGTCGACGCCCGCGCCAGCAGCAGCACGTCGAGGTCGCGCGACACCGCCGCGTCGTGGGCGCGGTGGTCGCTCGGAAGCGCGTCGAGCACGCCGAACAGCACCAGCACGGCGGCTTCGCGCCCGCCCACGGGAGCGGGGCCGAATCGTGGCGCGAGCGTCGCCCCGCGCGTCATGTCACCGGCGAGGGCGACGAGTTCGTCCCGCGCGTTCTGCGACGTCATTTCGCTGCGCACCGGTTCAGGGTACGCCGGGAATCCGACCCTCCCTGCGACTAGGCTCGCCCGCATGGCCGAACACCGCATCTTCACGACCAGCTTCGCCAGCATCCACCCGCTCTACGTGACCAAGGCCGAACGCAAGGGTCACAGCCGCGAAGAGGTGGACCGAGTGATCACCTGGCTCACCGGATACGACGACGCGGGCCTGCAGAAGACCATCGACGACGAGGTCGATCTGCGCACCTTCTTCGCCGAGGCGCCCCAGATGAACCCGAACACCCGACTGATCACCGGCGTAATCTGCGGGCTGCGGGTGGAGCAGATCGAAGACCCGCTGATGCAGCAGATCCGGTACATGGACAAGCTCGTCGACGAGGTGGCGAGGGGCAAGAAGATGAGCTCAATCCTGCGCGGAAGCGCGCCGGCTGACAATTAGCCACTCACCGCTCATCCAGGTAACACACCGGAAGCGCACAGCCACGACGTGAGAGGGTCGGTGCTTTGTTGTCCGCACGCGCGGATGCAGGGCGCCGCTGGGGCGGCGCGCATCTCCACTGACACGAAATCCGGTTCTCATGCGTTCGAACTCCCCCGTTCCCTCTGCCCGCCGCACTCGCCGCATCGCCGAACGCCGCGCCCGCCGCCGTTCCGCGCTTGTCGCCACCGGCCTCGCATTCGGTCTCGTCGCCGCCGGCGCGTTCGCCACCACCGCGCCGGTCTCGCAGGCACAGGCGCAGGGCCAGGTGGCGGCATCCGCCGCGACGCCGACCATGGAACTCGCGTCGTTCACATCGCAGCCGACGCCGATCATCAGCGAAGACGGCACCGACGAGATCTCGACCGGAGTCCGCACCGCACTCGAGGATGCCGAGGCCGTGCTCGAGGCCGCAGAGAAGGTCGTCGACGACATCGAGAAATCCGATCTCGACCTGGGCGATGTCGACACGACCGTCGACACCGATGAACTCGCGACCGCGGTGCAGCGCCTCGACGCCGCCGACCTGCTGCCCGCCCCGCTCGTGCCCGATCTGACCGACGACGTCACCGTCGAGGTCGCGTCGATCGACGAGCACGTCGACGAGCTGGCCGCCGGCCTCGAGGCGGCGGAGAAGAAGAAGGCCGAAGAAGAGGCGGCCGAAGAGGCTCGACGCGAGGCGGAGGCCGCGGCCGAGGCCGCTGCCCAGGCCGAGGCCGAAGCGGCTGCCGAGACCGAAGCCGCCGAAGCATCCAGCCCGGCGCCGGCACCGGCACCCGTCGTCGCCAGCGGCAACCCGGGCGCCGCGCAGGAGACGGCGCGCGGCATGCTCAGCAGCTTCGGCTGGGGCGGCGACCAGTTCTCGTGCCTCGTGTCGCTGTGGAACAAGGAGTCCGGCTGGCGCGTCGAGGCCTACAACGCCTCGAGCGGAGCCACCGGCATCCCCCAGGCGCTGCCCGGCAGCAAGATGGCGTCGGCAGGATCCGACTGGCAGACCAACGCCGCCACACAGATCCGGTGGGGCCTCGGCTACATCGATGGCCGGTACGGCTCGCCGTGTGCCGCCTGGTCGCACTCGCAGTCGGTCGGCTGGTACTGATCCGGATGCCGTAGGGCGGCGGGCCCGCCCGCCCGGACGGGTCTGCTGAGCCGAAAGACCGGCTGAACGACGGCGCGCCGGTGCCCCTCGCCGCGGCGCCCGGCGCGCCGCCGCGGTCACCGGTCTTTCTGCGCCGGGCGGACCCTGAAGCGGACGCCCGCAGCCCGCTCTATGTCATCGGCGTGGCGCGGATCGGCGTGCGCGATCTGCCGATAGGTCACGGTCAGCCTGTTGCCCGGGGGCTTGGTCCCAGAGACGTGATCGTGCGCCTGCCGACTTACGCGTCCCGCGCGGGTGGCCCCGCCCGGGTGCCGTACGGTGGCTCCGGCTCACGAACTGGTTCGTCCTGGCGTGGGTCGCCTGCGGTGTAGCCGCATACTTTCTCGACCTCGGCGCTGCGGGGGGCGGCACGTTCGGCAGTTGGGCGGTCGCGGCGACGCTGATGTAGCGCTCGACGATCAATAGTGTTCGCGCGCCTGCAGGATCACGATGCGATCATCTGTCACGTAGTACACGAGGCGGTTGGCGGAATCGATCCGTCGCGACCACGCCCCCGACAGCACATGCCGGAGCTGCTCCGGCTTCCCGATACCGGTGAACGGGTCTCGGAGGATGTCAGCGATGAGCTGATTGATGCGCTTGAGGGTCTTCCGATCCTGGGTCTGCCAGTACACGTAGTCCTCCCACCCGTGCGGGTCGAACGACAGCGCGCGCGTCACGCGTCGATCAGATCGTGCTGCTCGAACTCGCCGCGCCGCGCGCGTTCCATCGCCACAAGCAGGCGCTCCGCGTTGGCGGGGCTGCGCAGCAAGTGAGCAGTCTCGGCCATCGATTCGTAGTCGTCTTTCGACATGATGACCGCATTGCCGTGCTTCGAGACGACTTCCACGGCCGTGTGATCGTCATTGACCTGTTGAATGAGGCCGAACAGAGTCTTGCGAGCTTCGGTAGCGGTGATTGCGGACATGTTGACCCCCAAAAGTGGAATGTACCGGATAGTGTACCACTCAGGGTTGCTCCAGTCCCAGCATCCGCTCCAGCCCGTCCTCGGTGATGATCGGGATCCCCCACGCACGCGCCTTCTTGGCCTTGCTCGACATCGAGTCAGCGTCGGCGGCGACGAGGACCTTCGCCGTCTTCACCATGCTGTCCTTCGCGACGAAGCCCATGCCGTCCAGGATCGCGAGCCACTCGGCACGATCCCGCCGTGTCGCGCCCGTCACCACCACGGTGTCGCCGATCGCCAGCCGAAAGCTCGATGTGAAGCTCGGCGCCGCCACTGCCGGCTGAGCGGCAGCACTCGCGATCACGTCGGCCTCGATCTCGAGCACACCGCCGATCGCCTGGATGTCGTCCCACTCACGCGCCGTCAGCTCGTCGTCGGCCCACGCTGCCGAGACGAGGCCGTCGAAGTAGGCACGGTGCGTGCGCCGCATTCCCGCCGGCGACATGCCGATCCCCTGTGCGAAACGGAGGAGGTCGTCGGCCTCGGTCGTCGACATGTGCTGGTCGAGCAGAACCCGGTCCAGGAGCGCGAGGTAGTCGACGTTGAGCGCACGGTCATCGGATCCCGCGTCCACGCGTACAGGCAAGCGTTCCAGGATCGATCGGGGTGCAGCATCCGCCGCCTCGCGAGGAATCCATCCGACGGGATGTTCGACGGTGAGCGGACCCTCCCCCGCCGAGCGGAGCCAGGCATCCCACCAGGCCGGGTCGTGTCCGGCACCGATATACGCACGCAACAGGGTCGCCGTGGCGAGGGCATCAGCGGAGGCACGATGCGCGTCCTCGATCACCGAACCGATCGCGGCGCTGCAGTCTGCAAGCGAACGCCGGCCCGGCAGAAAGGTCGAGGCGAGCTGCATCGTGCACATCCAGCGGTCGGTATCGGGACAGAACTCGCCGACTGTGGTCATCGAGTGACCAAGGAATCGCGCGTCGAATCGCGCATTGTGCGCGACGGGCACGCGTCCGCGCATCAGTCGCCCGAGGTCGGGAGCAACCGCTTCGAAGGCCGGAGCGCGGGACGCGGCGGAGGCGCTGATGCCGTGGATGCGTTGCGCTCCCATGTCACGCATCGGGTTCACCAGCGTCTCCCACGCCCCTTCGACGATCCCGTCGGGCGATACATGCACGATCGCGACTTCGACGATCCGGTCGTGCTGTTCGGGGAACAGCCCCGTCGTCTCGAGATCGATCACTGCGAACCCACGACTCACAATGGCCCCTCCCCGGTCCTTGCCTGTCAGGGTAGCGGGGCGCTCGGACCTTTCCAGGAGCTGAGCGTGATCGTCGAGCAATCGGTGGTCTGTGCTACGGTCCCGAGCCCCGCTGACGGTGTCATCGCCGTGCGTCCCGGCATGATGGCCGACAAGGTCTTCGTCGCCATCGAGTAGGCAAGTTGCCAAAGGCGGAGGCCGGGCGAGCGTATGCTTCCCGGCCTTCGTGCTGTACACGCGTCGACACGCGACGGTTCACGACACTTGTCTCATCGCGCGGCCGATTATCCGAGCCCCCTGAACTCGGAGATCGTCGTCATGACCGGCGCGGGCCTATTGGCGGAGTCGGGTGTCCCGACGTTCCGCGATGCGAACGAGCGGGCACCCGTGTGGGACCGTCAGGTACTCGGCGAATAGTCCGCTCCTGCCGGATTCGGAGCGCTCTCCGCTCGTCCCCGGTGAAACCCCACGCTCCGGTGGATGCCGCCACGGCGCTCACTGCTAACGCCCCTCCAGCCCACCCCGCGGTCGGATGTAGCCGCGGGGCGCCAACTAGGCTGACGACAAAAAGGAGTTGCATGGTTACGTCGCAAGAACAGTCGCCTCAAGAGGTCGCAGTGAGACGCCTGGGCACCGAAGGTTCTGAGCTGGCGGTGTTCGAATTTCAAGGCCAGCTGCGCGAGCAGATGATCGCAAGTCTCAGAGACGGCTACTTGGCGACGGGAAGCTACGTCGCCGACGCACGAGCGGTGTCGCCCCAGGGTGCGATGTCCATCGCCGTCGCGGGAGCAGCAACCGGGGCGACCGCCTTGTCGGCGGCGTTCTCGTCCACGTTGTTCATGGCGACGGCGAATCCTGCCACACTCATGACTCTGGGTATCGGCGTCGGCAGCGCTGTGATGGGTACCGGCGGAATCGTCGCCCAGGCCCCGTTCCTCGCGGTGGCCAGTTCGCTCCCCGTCGTAGCGCCGATCCTCGCGATCCAGGCGCTGAATACCGCGGTGATGATGCAGCAGTTCAAGCAGGTCGATCGAAAGCTCGACACGATCAAGAGCACCCTGGACAGGACCCTCGCCAGAATAGAGGCGACGCACGCGGGCGAGCTGCTCGCGGCATCCGTCATCGTCGACGACGTCTACCGGCAGTACAACCTCGAGGGCTGCTTCTCGAACGACATGCTCATGCGCCTGGCGCTTGCGGAACGTGACGTGAGGGCGCTTGCGGCGAGGTTCCGGCAGCTGGTCGAGGCGCGGTCCGTCACGAACGTCGAAGACCTGACCGATGTGCACCATGCCAACTACGACGCCCACAGCGCGATGCTCGCGTCGTTCCTGGATCTGCGTATTGCCTACCTGCGCGTCTGTGTGGACATGCAGGAGAACCCGAAGTCCGTCGACTCGTCGATGGAGCACTTGAAGGTCAGGATCGACGACGGTATCGAGTTCTGGGAGGACCTGCTCGAGCGCTCTCAGGCGATCAAGGACGAGATTCTCGAACTCGAAGCGAAGCTGCAGGACATGAAATGGGCCAAGAGGAGCCTCCCCGGCATCTTCGGCGGAGAAGGCGCCTCGGCTGAGAGGGAACTGGCCAAGCTCAAAGCCGCTTACACGTCGACGATGGAGAGCGAGCGAAAGATCATGAACGAGTTCCACTCTCTCATCGCGTCCGCGAAGGCGACGCGGCAGGCACTTGAAACCCCGAAGTCGGACCACGCCGTCACGGCGCCCACCCTGGTGTACTGGCAGGACGAAACAGGCGAACATTCTTTTGTGACCGAGAAGACCCTCATCTCCTGACCGAGCGGGCTGAACCGAATCCCGGCCAAGCGCACGCGTCGAACCGACACCCAGGAAGGAAACAACCATGAGCACGCAGGAGACGGATCTGCAGGCGGGGACACTGGCACCGGAGGATCGTCAGGAGTGGTTGACCAATCACAGCCAGCCCTCGGAGAAGTGGACGGACCAGGACATTCTGATGGCGATGGGGTCGGGCGTGAACTAGACGACGCCGGCGACAACGCAGCACTCGCCCGCGGCCGACGTTCACCCGTCGGCGTACAGCTCCGCCGGCCGGCCGCGCCCGGTCTGCACCTTCTCCCCCGTCGCCCTCAGCCACGGCAGCATCGCTCTGCGGAACGTATCGGGCAGCAAGCGCTCGCCCGCCACGGCCTCGTGTACCCGTCGCAGCTCGCGCATCGTGAACGGCCGATCGACGAGCCCCCACGGGTCGGGGCGCCCGCGATACGCGACGCGCAGCTCCTCAGCGGCGAATCCCACGATCACGCCGTGATCGAAGGGCAGCGCCGGCACGGCGTCGACCGGCACGAGCCGAGCGCGTGCGGATGCCGAGATCCGCTCACGCCGGACGACATCGAGGTGCGCAACGCTCAGCACCCACCCGCGCTCATCGCGCGCGGGATCGTCGAATACGTGCAGCTGTCGCGGCGCGAGACCCGGCACTCCGGCCTTCTCACGCATCGAGCGCAAGACGGCGGCCGAAAGCGTCTCGCCCTCGTGGAGGAACGTGCCCGGCAGCCGCAAACCTGAACCCGCGCTCGCCGCACCGTCACCGTCCGCCACCAGCAGCACCGCCAACGCCCCGGTTCCGGCGATCGTGAGCACCGCGGTGTCGACGGCCACCGAGGGACGCGGGTATTCCGCGAGCGTGCGCCCCGAGCGATCGCGATACGCGGGCCCGGATGACGACATGCGACGATTTTACGCATGATTGCGCAATGTCGGAGGTCAGGTGCACACTCGTCCCACAACCGACCACGCAGCGCCTGACACATCCCGGGAGCCACCATGACCAGACTCGACGCCCTCCAGCTCGACCGCGCCGTCGGCGCCGTCCTCGCCTCCGCGGCCGGCGATGCCCTCGGCTCGCAGTACGAGCTCGGCCCCTCACTCCCCGACGGCACCCCCGTCGAGTTCGGGCGCGGATGCTTCGGGCACGCCCTCGGCGAGTGGACGGACGACACGAGCATGGCGATGCCGATCCTGCAGGCGCTCTCGGCAGGAGAGTCACTCGATGATCCGGGCACGCTCGACCGCATCACGGGGCGTTGGATCGGGTGGTCCCGCACCGCCCGCGACGTCGGCGCCCACCCGCAGCGTGCTCGGCCGCCTGTCGGACGACCCGAGCGCGCACGAGGCATTCCACACCGCCCGCGCCGCGCACGCGCAGTCGGGACGCAGCGCGGGCAACGGCTCCCTCATGCGCACGGGGCCCGTCGCCCTCGGGTACCTGGATCGGGATGCCGCCGACCTCGTCGCGGCCGCGACCGACGTCGCCCGACTCACGCACTGGGAGGATGACAACGCCGACGCCTGCGCCATCTGGTGCCTCAGCATCCGGCACGCGATCCTCACCGGACAGCTCGATGTGCGAGCACAGGTGGAGCACCTCCCGCAGGAGCGCCGCGAGCGCTGGACGGGCCTCGTCGACGCCGCCCTCACACCCGGGACACACCCGCGTGACTTCGCGAAACGGCAACGGCTGGGTGGTGCGGGCGTTCCAGGGCGCGCTCGCCGCGATCGCGGGCGCCCACTCGCTCGTCGACGCGCTCGAGCGCGCGGTGCGGGGCGGGGACGACACCGACACGGTCGCCGCGATCGCGGGCTCGCTCGCGGGTGCGCTGTGGGGCGGCAGCGCAGTGCCGATCACCTGGAACCGGGTGCTGCACGGCTGGCCGGGCCTGTGCGCCGGCGACCTGCCCCGCTTCGCGGTGCTCGCCACGCGCGGCGGCGCGGCGGATGCCGAGGGCTGGCCGCTCGCCGAGCGCGCGACGGTGTATCCCCACAACGACCACCTGTTCCGGCATCCACACGACGACGGCGTCTGGATCGGATCGATAGCCGCCCTCGACCGCCTGCCCGACGAGGTCGACGCGGTCGTCTCGCTCTGCCGGGTCGGCGCGGCGCAGGTGCCCGCCGGGCGCGCGAGCCTGCAGGTGTGGCTGATCGACCAGCCCGGACGCAACGCGAACCTCGACGCCGTCCTCGCCGGGGCGGCGGATGCTGTCGCCGATCTCCGCGTGTCGGGCAGCCGCGTCTTCGTGCACTGCGCCGAAGCCCGCAGTCGCACCGCCGCGGTGGCCGCGCTCTATGGGGCGCGCCACCGCGGCATCCCGCTTGAGCGCGCGTGGGACGATGTGCGCGACACCCTGCCGGCCTTCGCGCCGCAGCCGTTCCTTCGCGAAGCCGTCGCGCGGATCGTCGCCGACGGCACCGATCCCGCTCACCTGGCAAAATCGGGAGAGTGACCGCCACGCGGGAAGCGGACAGATGCCCTCGCGAATGCCTTCATCACAGCGGTCTGCCTACCCCGACACGGCCTCCTCCTTTCCTTCCTGTCCTTCCTGACATCTGTTGACCTCGGACGGACGACGATCATCATCCGAAATCGCGTACACCCGCATCGCCCAGCGCGATGTCCTATCCCGCTGCTTCACTAGAGTGAGATCGAAATGCCGCCCACCACTCCCACCGACCACGTCCTGCGCACTCGATCAAAGCCACCCACTGACCCGGATGCTGCGCCGGTTCGGATCGTCGACCTATTCGCGGGTTGTGGTGGATTGACGCTGGGGGCAGAGCAGGCAGTACAGGCGAGTGCAATGCGACTGGAGATCGCCCTAGCGGTCGACATCGAACCGCTCGCGACCGCCGTGTACAGGCGCAACTTTCCTGACGCGGAACAAGTCCAGACCGATTCCGTTGAATCGTTCTTCGATGGAGAGCTGGGTGCACACGCGACCTTCACTGAGCAGCTCACCCAGATCAATACTGGTCGCGTAGACGTTCTCCTCGGCGGACCACCTTGCCAGGGCCACAGCAATCTCAACAATCACACACGACGTATCGACGAGAAGAATGCCCTATACCTCAGGGTCGTGCGAGCCGCAGAGATCCTGCTCCCCCGCGTCGTCCTCATCGAGAATGTACCGGCGGTGCGCAACGATCGGCACTCCGGCGAGGGAGTCGTCGAGCGCGCGAAAAAGCACCTCGCCGCGCTCGGTTACCGGGTTGACGATCGCATCATCGACCTCGATACGCTTGGAGTCGCCCAGCGCCGCCGGCGCCACATCCTCCTCGCCCTCGCGGATGGAGAACCGATTACACCGGACCAGATCTTCGATGCAGCACCCACCCGGGTGCGCCGTGACCTTCGCTGGGCGATCGGCGATCTTCTCGATGCGACGGGCGACGACCCGATGGACCGTGCACCGCAGGCGAACGACGCGAACCGGAAGCGCATGCAGTACCTGCTCGACAATGACGAGTACGACCTTCCGAACGTCTTGCGCCCGCAATGCCACCAGGGCAATCATTCCTACAAGTCAATGTACGGACGGCTGCGCTGGAACGAGCCCGCGCAGACGATCACCAGCGGCTTCGGCAGCATCGGTCAAGGCCGCTACATGCACCCTCAGCAGGCCCGGGCGCTCACTGCGCACGAGGCGGCACGCATCCAGGGCTTCCCCGACTACTTCGACTTCTCTTCCTGCCCCACCCGACACGCACTTGCGACGATGATTGGCAACGCCGTGCCGCCAGCCCTCACCGCCGCCCTGTTCAACGTGCTCCTTGCGCAGGCGAATCCTTCGGCTCATGTAGCGACGGCTCGGGCGAGGGTGTCAGCGTGACGGTTCGGGCGCGCCGGCGATACTTGAAGGCCCCGCTCTGGAAAAAGAGGTTTTGAAGTGACTGCCAACGTGGTGGAAAGCGCAACGGCTGGCATCGCCCACGTGCCGGAGATCGGCAGCTTGGTGAACGTGCGGGGCGCGCGCTGGGCCGTCACCGATGTCACGGTGCAGTCGCTGCCGCGCAGTAGCGCCGACGACGGCCGCGCCGAGCTGCAGCACGCGGTTACGATGCAGTCGGTCGAAGAGGACTTCTACGGGCGCGAACTCACCGTCATCTGGGAGCTCGAGCCAGGTCGTAGCGTCATCCAAGAACAGGGCCTACCCACAACCCTGCGCCCCGACCAATTTGACGACCCTACAACTTTCGCTGCGTACGTCGATGCGCTCCGTTGGGGCGCGCTCACCAGCGCCGACCCCAAGACGTTGCAGGCTCCCTTCCGCAGCAGCGCATCCGTCGAGGCATACCAGCTTGAGCCGCTCCGCCGCGCAATCGACTCACCCCGCGCGAATATGCTCCTCGCGGACGACGTAGGTCTCGGCAAGACGATCGAAGCCGGTCTCGTCATACAGGAGCTGCTCCTGCGCCACCGCGCCCGCTCGGTGATCGTGATCTGCCCGGCAGGCCTCGTGATCAAGTGGCAGGAAGAGCTGCGCGACAAGTTCGGCTTGGACTTCGAGATCGTCAACTCCGCGACGATGAAGACGTTCCGACGCACCTTCGGTGTGCACGCCAACCCCTTCCGCGTTTATCCGCGCGTGATCGTCTCGATGTCGTGGCTACCCTCGCCCCGCGCGGAACGCATGCTCGAAGAGGTGTACGCGAGCGTCAAGGACGCACGCACGGCGGACCGTCGCGCGTTCGATGTTCTCGTCGTCGACGAGGCGCACCACGTCGCCCCGGCGACTCCGAGCCGCTCCAATGCCGACAAGGCCCGCTATGCGGTCGACAGTCAGCGCACCATCGCGGTGCGTCGCCTCGCGGAGCTCTGCGAGCACCGCCTGTTCCTCAGCGCGACCCCGCACAACGGCTACACAGAGTCCTTCACCGCCCTCCTGGAGATGATCGACCCGCAGCGGTTCGCTCGAGGTGCGGGTCTCGACGAGAAGGCCCTGCAACAGGTGGCGGTGCGCCGCCTTAAGCGCGACCTGCCAGACGAGGGCTTCCGGCTTCGTGAGGTCCGCCCCCTGTGGTTCGACCCCTTCGACGACGAGGCGAAGGCATACGAGAGGCTCATCGCCTTCACCCGCCGCCGGAACGCCGACATGCGGCAAGAACGCGGCAAGCGCGCGTCCGACCTCGCCACGGTGATCCTGAAGAAGCGGTTCTTCTCCTCTCCCGTCGCCTTCGCGACGACCGCGGAGACGTATCTCCAGGCGCGCGGCGACGAGGATGTGCAGCTTCCCGACTATGACGACATCCTCGGCGACGAGGCATCCGATGAAGAAGAAGGCCGCGTCGAGCAGCCCGAGCTTGAGGCGCTCCGGACGGCAAAACGCGCCCAGGTCGCGCTCACCGATGACGACATCTCCGACCTCGAAGACCTCATCGCCTGGGGCCGAGGCTTTGAAGGCCGTCCGGATTCGAAGCTCGAGGCACTCCTACGGCTTATCGAGGGCGAGCTGATCGTGCCAGGATTCGGCTGGGGAGACGAGCGCATCGTCATTTTCACCGAATACGTCACGACCCTGGAATGGCTACGTGACGTGCTCGAGTCGCGCGGCCTCGGCGGCGAGCGGCTCGCAATCATCGACGGATCGACCGATGCCGACACCCGCGAAGAGACCCGCGCCCGGTTCACCGCGCCCCCGCGCGACGAACCGGTTCGGATCCTGCTGGCAACGGATGCCGCCGGCGAAGGCATCGACCTGCAGACTTACTGCCACCGTCTGGTCAGTTTCGACATCCCGTTCAACCCGAACCGTCTTGAGCAACGAATCGGCCGCATCGACCGTTACGGACAGAACGAGACTCCCCTCGTTTGGCACCCTCGCGCCAACAAGCAGAACACCTCCGACTACGCCAAGGACAACGACCTGCTCGCCCGTCTCGCGAGCAAGATCGCTAATTCCGAGCACGACGGTGTCTCGGCAAACGAGATCATCGCTCCCGACCTTCAACGGGACCTCGGATTCGGCGAGGGTCCGGCACGCAAGGCGCAGACGGATGTCGGAGCACTGGCATTCAACCGAGTCATGCAAGCCGAACGCAATCATCGTCGAACCTTGACCCGCCTTGCCGAACGCCTCGAGGACTCGCGGGACCGCATGCACCTACACGAGGGCAACCTGCTGAGAGTCTTCGAAGAGGGGCTGCGGATTTCCGGGCAGCCTCGCATGATCGAGGTAGCCGACCCGCGCGAGGAAGCGCAGCTCTTCCAAGTGCCCCCCGGCCTGTCTCGAACTTGGTCGCAGGCGCTCATCGGGCTCGACACTCGGCTCGCGAAGGATGTCCTCAGGCCCATCACCTTCGACGAGCACCGAGCGCGACACCAGACCGACGTCGTGTACGCGCACCTCGGCCACCCTCTCATCCAGCGTGCGGCACGCGAGCTGCGAGGGCAGGTCTGGACGCGCACCGAGCATGTTCGGGGGGTGAGTGCGGTGGTCGTCGACGGCTTGGATCAGTCCTTCGCAGCGGGGGTCGCCCGCCTCGTGCTCGTCGGCGAGGGCGGCACTCGCCTGCACGAAGAGGTCTTCCTCGCTGGCACCCGCCTTTCGCGCCGCCAGGATCTCGGCATGGAGAAAGCGGAAGACTTGCTGGCATCCGCGCTAGACGGCACCCGCCTCACCCGCCCGAACGAGCGGCTGCTCGCGAACCTGGTGGCCGACTGGAACACGGAGTCGGATGCGGTCGGTGGTATCCGAAGCCGCGTCAACGCCGCCGTCCAACGCCGCACGGAGCGCCTCCGGGGCGGTGTCGAGTCCGACCTGCAGGAACGACGCGACGCGGAACTCGCCGCCGTCGAAGAGATCTTCGCCCGGTTCCGCAGCACGCTGGAGAGCACACTCACTGCCGCTGAGGAGGCCCGCCGATCCGGCGAGGAAATGCTGTTTCAGCTCCCGGAGGAGAAGCAGCAGCGTGACCGCGACCTCGATCGCATCCGGACGCGTCTGTTTCACCTCGACGACGAGCTGCAGACGGAACGCGACGCTGTCGAACGCCGCTACCGCGATGTGAAGCCGCACACCTTCGTCGCCGCGCTCGTGTTCGCCCTGACCCCCGAAGACGCCGAGAAGGTGGAGGCCGCCGGTGCCCGTTGATGTGTGGGAGTGGTTGTCGCTGATCGACCACGACGGTCCCTTCCTATCCAAGGCGGCACTGAAATCGTTCTATCCGTCGGGGCTCCCCCGCCCCGACGCGGACGAGACGGGAGACGTCTTCGTCGAAGAGTTCGTCCGATGGTCCGCCGCCTGGTCCGCGCCGGCAGATGTCTACGACGCGGCACGTGACCGCTGGGTGACGGCCGTGCTGCGCCACCTTCTGGACTGGACCGAAGACCTCCAGCTGTCCCCCGCAGGCATCGCCGCGCAGTCCCCGAGCGGCGCTGTCACCGTGACGCCTTGGGCCGCGCTGACCGGCGATGGTGGCCCGTCCGCCCTCGTCACCGTTGTGGACCGCACCGATGATCTGCGCTCGATCGGCGCCGACGGCTGGTCGGCGAACGCAATCGACCGCATGGCCGCGCTATTGCGGGAAACCGGGGTGACGATCGGAATCGTCACCGACGGCCGATGGTGGGCCCTGGTCTCAGCGGCGAAGGATGTCACGACCGCCAGCGGCGTGTGGGACGCGCTGCTTTGGAGGGAGGAGCGTCCCAGCCGGGATGCATTCCTCGCGCTCGCGAGCTACACCTCGATGGCGGGAGGCTCCCCGGAGAAGCGACTTCCGTCGGTCTTCGCGAAGAGCGTTGCCAGCGCGGAGGAGATCACCGAAGCGCTCGGCGACCAGGTCCGCCGCGCAGTAGAGCTCGTGCTCCAGTCGATGTCCGATACGCATCTCCGCGCACTCGCTCAGGGCGAGCCCTCTCCGCTGCCTAACGATCCGAAGACAGTCTACGAAGTCGCCGTAACGGTGCTCATGCGCATCGTCTTCCTCCTCTTCGCGGAAGAACGCGGGCTGCTTCCCGAACACGACCTCTACCGTTCCTCGTACGCGATCGCTCGGCTCCGCGAGGAGCTGCAACGTGATGCGACCGCGACCACCGTAGAATCGCTTGACCACTCGTGGGAGGCGTGGCACCGTCTGCTCGCCGCGAGCAACGCGGTCTTCGGCGGGGCCTCGTTCCAGGACATGCGGATGCCCGCCTACGGCGGCTCTCTCTTCGACCCGGTGCGTTTCCCCTGGCTGCACGCCACCGACCCTCAGGGCCGCCTCCGGGTGCGACTCACCGACCGTGCGATGCTCGCCGTCCTCCGCGCCGTGCAGACGATCGAAGACGGCGCGATGCGGCTGTCGTTCCGCGACCTCGACGTCGAGCAGATCGGCTACGTCTACGAAGGCCTGCTCGGCTACTCCGCGGAATACGTCGACGACGTGACGGTCGGCCTTCGCGGCAAGAGCGGGTTCGAGCCCGAGATCCCGCTCACCGAACTTGAGGAGATCGCGGATGCCGCCTCCTCGTCGGCGGACTTCGCGAAGCGTCTCGTCGAGCATCTAAAGAAGACTCAGGAGCAGTCGAGGCCGCGCACCGCCAACCAGATCGCGAAGGCCTATGGAGCCGACGATCCGACGGCCGCCGCCGATGCTCGCACGCGTCTCCGCCACGCCCTCCTCGGCAACGATGGCCTCGCCGCGCGGCTAGAACCCTTCCACGGTCTCATCCGCAACGACCTGCGCAGGTTCCCGTACGTCGTCCCCGCGGGCGGATTAGTGATGACGGAATCCCCGCAGCGCGCGAACACCGGCACTCATTACACCCCCCGCGCTCTCGCAGAAGAGGTTGTGCTGCACGCACTGGAGCCGCTCGTCTACAGCCCAGGACCACTCGACACCGAGACCCGCAGCAACTGGAAGCTCAAGTCATCGGCGGAAATCCTCGACCTGAAGATCGCCGACATCGCCGCTGGATCCGGCGCGTTCCTCGTCGCCGCGGCCCGCTACCTCGCCGACCGGCTCATCGAAGCACGCGCGAACGAAGGTCTCGATGTGGACGGCGAGTCCGATCCTAAAAGGTGGGCGGTGCGTGAGATCGTCGCCCGCTGTCTGTACGGCGCCGACATCAACGGTATGGCCGTCGAGATGTGCAAGCTCTCGCTCTGGCTCATTTCGATGGACCAGGGAAAGCCGTTCTCCTTCGTCGATGATCGCGTCTTCCACGGCAACTCGCTCCTCGGGGTCACCGCGGAGGAGCAACTCAAGACTCAGCATATCTATCCCGAGCGCCGTCGCGGCCGAGAGCAGCTACGCTGGTTCGACGTCGACAAAGATCTCGACGACGCGGCCCGTATCCGACGAGAACTCGCGTCTGGTCAGGCCGACGACGCCGACCGGATGCGCTCCACCAAGGCGAAGCACGCACTGTTGGGCCAGGCCGAGCAGGTCACCTCGAAGCTCCGCGACGTCGCGGACGGCATCATCGCCGCCGGCCTCCTCGAAGGAGGAAAGCCCGGCAAGAGGCTCGACGACCGCTACGACGACCTCGCTGACGCCCTCCGCGCCGCCTACCCCACCGGCGAAGATGTCGGGCCCGACCGCACCGAACTCGACGCCATCATCGACGCCGGTCTCACCCCCACCGCAATCACCGGCGAAGCGCGGTGGAAGCCGCTCCACTGGATCCTCGAAGCCCCCGACGTCCTTCATACCCACGGCGGGTTCGACGCCATCATCGGTAACCCGCCGTTTCTCGGCGGAAAGAAGGTTTCGAACTCGATCGGCAGCAATTCTCGGGACCTCCTTGTCAACGTCCTCGCCGAAGGGACACGCGGAAATGCGGATCTCGTCGCCTACTTTGTTCTGCGCGCCGCGTCGCTCGTCAATTGCCGCGACGCTCAAATCGGGCTCATCACGACTAACACAATCGCGCAAGGAGACACTCGTGAAGTTGGCATCACACGACTCGTCACGAGATTCACGATTCGGCGCGCGATTCGCAGCGCTCCCTGGCCGGCACGCAGTGCTTCCCTGGACTACGCGGCGGTGTGGTTCAGTCGAGCGCTGCTTGCTGAAGACGTACACGCAGTAGTTGACGGGGTGCGAACTCGTCAGGTGTCACCTTTGCTCGAACCAAGCGGCCGAGTATCGGGGGCACCGGTGCGGCTTGGAGGAAACTCGGGCTTGGCTTTCATCGGCTCGTATATCAACGGGAGCGGCTTCCTCCTGCCGCACACTGTGGCAGAGGCGATGATCAAAGACGCACCGAATAACGCCAAGGTGGTGAGGCCAGTCCTGACCGGCGAGGATCTCACTAGCGATCCCCGTTGCGGAAGTCACTCGTACGTGGTCGATTTCGGAGATCGGTCGCACTCTGAGGCGGCTGGCTTCACCTCGCCGTTCGCGCACGTGAGAGATCTAGTTCAGCCGTACCGAGCCACTCTCCTCAAGAAGCCCAAATTGGTGAACAACTGGTGGCAGTACGAGCGGAGGGCGGTCGGCCTCTACCGAGCAATTGCGAAGCAGGAGCGCGTCATAGCCCTCACGCTGGTCAGCAAGCCCGTCATGCCGGTCCTCGTATCGGCGGATCAGATTTTCACACACGGATTAGCCGTGTTCGCGACTGCTGATCTCGCCGATCTAGCATTTTTGTCGTCGACGGCTCACCAAGCTTGGGCCATCACTTACGGCTCCACCCTTGGCTCCACCGTTCGCTACGCTCCATCTGACGTCTTCGAGACGTTGCCGCGCCCAAAAAATACATCCCGGATGCGCGACCTTGGGGATCAGCTTGACGTCTCGCGCCGCGAGATCATGCTACGCCGGCGACTCGGACTAACCGATCTCTACAACCTCGTGAATTCCCCGCACGAAGACGCCGATGGAGACGCCGCCTCAATGCGTTCCACTCATGCGCAGATAGACGCGGCCGTGATGGAGGCCTACGGGTGGACTGACATCCCCCTCGATCACGACTTCTACACATACAGGCAGATGGAGCGGTGGACTGTGAGTCCCGTGGCTCGTGTGGAGATCCTCGACCGACTGCTTGAGGAGAATCAACTGCGCGCAAAGCTCGAATCTGAAGCCGGTTACGCGAAGAATCCGAGTGGCGGTAAGAGCTTCGAAGAATCAGCTGCACCCCTGGGAGCGATGTTCTAGTGACCGATGAATTCAGGATCACATCGACGCAGGTCCGCGACGAACTGGCTAATCTGATCGCCCGCGACCTCGTAGGACCGTGGGACGGGCCCGATGAGACGATCGTAGGCACGCCCCGCGCTCGCTACCTCGCCGGCGCCCTCGCACCGATCTCGCTGCTCGATGGCGCCACGCATGCAGCGGCATCCCCTTCCGGCGAGAACCGCGCGTCGCTCGCCGATGTTCGCTCGGACGAATCCCTCGCCGTGGCCGATCTCAGCAGCGCGCACGAAGTTCAGGGTGTGCCCGCCGACGAAGAGGACTCGATCGCCGAAGCCTCGCCGAGCGAGCCCGACGAGGACCGCGGCCCCGAGTCGAAGATCATCGCCCCGTCATCCATGGGGCTGCGGTTCCAGGTACCGGCGGAGACGACAGTGCTGCGATTCGCGGCGCGTTGGGGCAAGTACGCGGCGCGGCGCGAGGCGGATGAGCAGGGCAAAATCCTGACCTACTACGATCGCACCCTCTTCCAAGAATTCGCCAATATCGACATCTCCGCGATCGCGAACCACAGCTCGACGCGTGCGCCACTGCCTGGGGACGTCGAGATCAGCGTCGAGGTGTTCGACGTCGAGGGCCGTCGCGTCGTCGAGGCGGCACTTCTGAATACGGCGATCACGGGCCGAGAGCTGCCGCCCAAGCTCTGGATGTTCCAGGCCGAGCTTGAGGTCACGGCGCCGAACGGGGACGCCGTCTTCCTTCCCGCCCGTGACGCGATGGCGTCCGACCGCGGCTCTCGGGACCCGGAAGTGCGCCGCCTCGATCTGCTCTACCGCGATCGCCTCGAATTCGCCGTCGGCCGCACAGCCTCCGCGAACTGGGACCTTTCGGCCACGAATCCTCGTCGCGCGACTGCGGTCAGGACGACATGGCTGCCGACGGCGGAGGTACCGCAAACGCAGGCTCCGGCGGTCGAGGGCGTCGTACTCAGCATGAGAGCGCTCATGGAGGCATCACCCGCGGAACTCGAAGCGGGTCTGAGGCCGCTCATCGACGGATACTCGACATGGCTATATGAGCGCACGGAAGAAAACGCGGAGCTTCCAGAGTGGCTGCAACAGCAGGGCAGGATCGGGCTTGAGGACGGCACCGCAGCGCTTGAGCGCCTGCGCGCCGGGCTCGACCTGCTCGTCTCCAACGACCAGGCACAGCGCGCGTTCTGGTTCATGAACCGCACGATGCGCGATCAGCGCCTGCGGTCGCAGGTCGCGGCGCTCCGCATCGAGCAGAAGGAGCTGACGATCGCCGACGCCGTCGCCGAGGTCGAGGCACGTGGCGAGAAGGCAGCATCATGGCGCGCGTTCCAGCTCGCATTCATCCTCATGCAGCTCCCCTCGATCATCGACCCGACGCACGTCCGCCGATCGACGGACTTCGCACGGGCCGAGCTGCTGTTCTTCCCCACCGGTGGTGGCAAGACGGAGGCGTATCTCGGGCTTGCCGCCTTCACATTCGGTATTCGCCGTCTGCACGGCGAGGTCGGCACGCCCGAGGGCCTGCTCGATGGCAGCGATGGCGTCGCGGTGCTCATGCGGTACACGCTGCGCCTACTCACGTCGCAGCAGTTCCTGCGTGCGACCACGCTGATGTGCGCCGCCGAGGTCGTCCGGCGAGAAGACGCCGCGACGTGGGGGGCTGCGCCGTTCACGATCGGCCTCTGGGTCGGCTCGAGCGTCAGCCCAAAGCGGTATTCCGAAGCGGCCGAGCAGGTGAAGGACGTGCGCGAGCGAGACGGAAACTCCGCCTACGGGCTCACCGTTCTTCAGTTCGACCACTGCCCCTGGTGTGGAACGTCGATCAACCCGAAGTCGAACGTTGAAGCCGACGACGTCGAGAAGCGTATCCGCGTCTACTGCGGCGACCGCCGGGCCCGCTGCCCCTTCGCCGCCGGCGGCGCTGCAGAGGTCGGACTGCCCGTACTCACCGTCGATGACGAGATCTACCGGCATCCGCCGACGTTCCTGTTGGCAACCGTCGACAAGTTCGCGCGTCTGGCACGCGAGGGTGAAGCCGCGAGCCTTTTCGGTTACGTCGCGAAGAAGTGCCCCCGTCACGGATACAAGCACCCCGACACCGACGGCAGCGTGTGCGGCGCCGATACGCACAACACGAAGACCGCGAACGGGCGCACGTACCCCGCCTCGCGGGTAACTGAGGTCGGACGGTTGCGCCCGCCCGACCTCATCATCCAGGACGAACTTCACCTCATCACCGGCGCTCTCGGGACGGCTGTCGGCCTGTTCGAAGGTGCGATCGACCTGCTTTCGAGCTGGGAGCTCGGCGATCCCGGAAACGCGAAGTCTGTGAAACCTCTGGTGATCGCGTCAACCGCGACCGTGCGGAACGCCGCTCAGCAGGTGCAGCGGCTCTACGCCCGCGACGTCGAGGTCTTCCCGCCGCAGGTGCTGAGCGTGAGCGACACCTTCTTCTCGAAGGAGGTGTCGCTCGACGAGGCTCCCGGACGCCGATACCTCGGCGTGTGCTTCCACGGCGCACGGCTGACGCTCGCGGAGATCCGCCTCAGCGAGATACTGCTGCTCGCCGGTCAGAAGCTGTTTGACGAGCACGGGGCGGCAGCCGAGCCGTACCTAACCCTCGTGGACTACTTTTCGGCGACCCGCGAGCTCGCCGGCATGCGACGTTACCTCGAAGACGACGTGTCGACGCGGGTAAGCAGCCCCGACAAGACGTCCGGATATCCGAGACGGCGCACGCCGCTCAAAATCGGTGAACTAACGTCCCGCATCTCCTCTTCCGAGATCGGCCGGACTCTCACCCACCTGGCCTCTCCGTTCGAGGCCGAATCCGACACGACCGCAGCCCGCACGATGACCGCGATGAAGCTGAAGGCAGGCGAATCCCTACCCAGCAGGGAGCTTCCATATGACGTCGTCCTCGCGACGTCCATGCTCCAGGTGGGCGTGGACGTGCCGCGCCTCGGCCTCATGATGATCGTTGGCCAACCGAAGAACACGGCGGAGTACATCCAAGCCTCGTCCCGCGTCGGTCGGGAGAGCGAGAAACCGGGGCTGGTGGTAACGCTCGCCAACCGTGCTCGACCACGCGACATGGCGCACTACGAGCAGTTCGGGCACTATCACGACACCTTCTACGCGAACGTCGAAGCGCTCTCTGTGACGCCGTACGCTGAGGCGGCTCTCGAACGCGGGCTGACCGGCCTCATCGTGTCGGCGGCGCGGGTGATCGACGCGACGAGAACACCCGGGGAATCGCTCTCCCCTGAGGTGCATACCGGCGCGGGTCGCATCGCACTGCGACGTACGACAGTGGATGCCCTCGTCGACAAGTTCGTCGCGCGCGTGGCCCTCGCCGCCGACCCGCAGACGGCCTCAAGCATGAGGAGCAAGCTCGTCCTCCGTCTCGATAAGTGGACGGACCGAGCGACCGCCACGTCGGGGGGGCTCACGTATGCGAAGAAGACGTTGCCCGGTCAGATCGTGGAACCGCTCCTGATCAGCCCGGAGGAAACGATCGGTGAGGAAGGTGACCGTCTCTTCCAAGTCGCGAATTCGATGCGAGAGGTGCAGCCGGAAATCGACCTGCTCGTCTCGCCGTTCCCCGGCAAGCTGGCCGAGCCCGTGACAGCGACGACTCCGAAATGGACATTCACGACGAAGAAGGATGCGACGTGACCGAAGCGAACGCGACTGCTCCGACTACGGCGGAGGCCGACGAGACCACGGTCGGCGTCCCCGGTGAGGTCGCAGACCCCTACTCGGACGCCGGCCAACCTAAGAACCGTGCACGCGTTGGTTCCATCCGTCCCAGCGCGATGCTATACACATCGGGCATCGGTGCGACGGTCGATCTGCCACAGATCGCCGTCATGCCGCAGGGCATCGATGCATGGGACAAGGCATACTCCCGGATGGGCGGCGAACCAACGCTCGTCCTCGTCCCGCGTCTCCTCGAAGCTGTGCGACGTCACATGGGTGCGCAGGTTGGCGAACTTCGTCAGCCACCGTGGCTGCCCGCCGAGCTCGGCGGGGACACAACGCCGATCGGCATACCCACGCGTGTCTTCCCTCAGTGGCTGCGATGCACCGGATGCGACCTGCTCGCGCCCGTCACAGCTGCGAGCACGTTCGAGTTCGAGAACACCCGCAAACACCGCCCCGACCTGGCTCGTTTCATCCACCGCTCGTGCAAGGGACGACACAGTGGCACGGCGCGTGCTCGCACCGCTGTGCCTGCTCGATATCTGATTGCGTGCACGAATGGACACATCGACGAGTTCCCCTACGTCGACTGGGTACACGGTGCAGACGGTCACCGCGCCGAGTGCGTCCCCCAGCCGAAGATGCGGATGCTGGAGTGGCGCTCGAACCTCGGCCCACAGGTGTCGATCAAGTGCGTGCAATGCGGGATGTCCCGGAATATCGTCGAACTCACCCGTGCGGGGGGCGAGGCCTCCCTGCCGAACTGCCGCGGGCGGCATCCGCATCTCCCTTCGTTCGCGTCGCCGGACAACCCGTGCACCGGTGAGGTGCGGCTCATGTTGCTCGGCGCGGCGAATCAGTGGTTCCCCGCTACGATCAGCGTGCTCGTGCTGCCGTCACGGAAAGTGCCGCAGCCCTCCGACATCGTGAGAGAAGTCATGGGGCTACCTCCTGGCCAGCTAGCAAACGTGACATCTCTCGCATCGGTCGCGCCCTGGCGAATATTCGCGGCCCCGAACATCACCGGGAAGTTCGTGGGCATCTCCGACGAGCAGCTATGGCAGGCGATTCAGGTCGCACGAGGTGGCCTACCTCCCCTTTCGCCCGCTGTCACCGAGCCCGACGGGTACGACCCGAACTATCTGCTCGCGCCGGAGTGGGAGACACTGACCCATCCCGAAGAGTTCCTCACCGAGGACCGACGGAACGGCTTCAAGGTGCACCGCGTGCCGATAGCGGCGTCGATCGATACGGTGATTTGCGATGTCGTCGCCGTCGATCGTATCCGCAAGGCGAACGCGTTCATCGGCTTCACACGCATCGATGCGCTGGACCGGGTCGGCGACGATGCGGCCCGCATCGCGCCGATCGGCCTTTCGGACAAGCCAAAATGGACGCCCGCTACCGAGGACCGCGGCGAGGGAGTCTTCCTGCGCTTCGATGAAGAAGTCGTCGAAGCGTGGGAAACCGGTGTCCTGAACAGCAAGGTGTGGGCGGAGCACTGTGCCGCCCACAAGCGGAATCTGGCGCGACGCCAGAGCAGCACCGCTGCCGCGGTCGACGCCGACGATCGGATGCCGCCGCCCCGCTACTGGGCGCTGCACACGCTCTCACACCTGCTGATCCGCGAGATGGCGATGTCGAGCGGATACGGCTCGGCGTCTCTGTCGGAGCGCATCTACGCGTGGCGTGCCTCGGAGACGCGCGATTCGGCCGCCGGCATCCTGATCACGACGACCTCTCCCGACAGCGAGGGCACACTGGGCGGCCTCGTCGATCTGGCGCGGACGGAGCGACTGGATTCTGTGATGCAGGAAGCGCTTCACCGTGCACAGCGCTGCTCATCCGATCCGATTTGCGCGCACCGCGTGCCCAAGAATCAGGAGGATTTCCTGCACGGAGCGGCGTGCCACGTCTGCGCCTTTCTCTCGGAGACTTCGTGCGAGCGGGCGAATCGCTTCCTTGATCGGCGCTTCGTTCTCGGGCTCCACGGCGGCTCATTGGATGTCGAACCGCTACTGGTGGGAGTCGCAGTGAGCGCGAGCTGATGGCCGATCCATTCGTTGAACTTGCGTCAAGGTTAACCGCGGCAACGGCGCTGAAGGTTGCGTCAAGTCTCGAGATCGACGGCCGTCTCTCGAAGGCGCTGGAGAAGCTGCCTCCGGACTCCGAGGTCTCGCCTGCTCTGAGCTCCTGTCATGCCGCTCTCGGCCCGGACGCACTCGTTTCGGTGCTGCGAGGCTTCGCCATCGCCGCCGGGACCAATGCCAGCGATATCCGTGCGGTGTGGAGCGGCCCGTCGTTCGACGGCGACAGCGATCACACCACGTCGGCGCTTGCGCACCTGATCGACAGTGCCCACGAGGATGTCTTCGCATCAACCTACTCGGCGACCGCGGACTCCGTTTTCGTGCAGGCGCTGTGGCGAGCCATCGCCCGCGGTGTGCGCACAACACTGCTCATCGACTCGAAGGTGAAAGACGGACAAACGGCAGCCATGCTTCAGCGGAAGCTCGCCGGCGCCCGGTTCTGGACGTACTTGCCGCCAAACGGGCAGTACGCGGCACAGCACGCGAAGGTCGTGATCGTAGATTCGCAGAGTGCATTTGTGACCAGCGCAAACCTCTCAGTCGCCGCGGCCGAACGGAACCTTGAGGCGGGCGTGATCATCCGTAATGCGGATTTCGCTTCCGGCATGAGGCAGCGCTTCACCAAGCTCTGGCAGGCGGGCGAGATCACCGATGTCGCGGCGCCATGACGATGAGCGAGTCGTGGGCGACGTCCCAAGGAGCCCGCAAAGTCGATGATTGCGAATAGGCGCCCGGCTTGCGGCGGCGTGCGGACATCGTCTTCATCCCGGCTCGCATCGCGGTCTTCATCGACGGATGTTTCGCCCAACCCACAAGACCTCACCGCTACGAAAGAGCGAATACTGGGGCCCGGAGCTCGCGGCGAATGTCGAGCGGGACCGCGATATGGATACGCGGCTCCGCGCGGCGGGCTGGCAAGTCCTGCGCTTCTGGGAACAAAGGAACCGTCTACACCTGCTGAGGCGGTTGCGGATACGCTCACGCAGGACGCGCGCGATTAGAGAAGCTCTCCAAGGTGGACGTCGGAGAGGCAGCGCTGCAGCTCATGCGCACGGTAGTTCTTGTCGAAGTCTGTATGTTGGCGGCTCAAAGCGCAGGTTCCTCGACCAGTTCGAGCAGCTCTTCGGCGTCGAGCCTCTGCTCCGGATCGGCACGACCGTCAGAGAAACGAATGCCGTCAGCCTGCAACGCTGCCACCGGGTCCCGGTCGTTACCGGGATCAATCCAGCGAAAGTTATCGGCGATCGTGCCGTTGTACGTCAGCACTCGGTAGGCGTGCGAGCAGTCCGTGCAGCTGGCGAGGTGGTTCGCCATCGGCTGCGCGCTTGTCCCTACCGCTTCGGCGAGGTTGTCGTAGTTCGTCCATTTTCCGTCCGGCATTACCTCGAGGATCGCGTGCGCCAACGACCAGTCGAAGCGGCGTGAATCACTGAACCGACGCTGGTAATAGGCGAGGTCCATTTCGTCAAAGACCGGACGCGGCCAGATGCGGGCTGCTTGCACCGCGAGCGAGCTCGCCCGTTGCTCGATCTCCGCAGCTCCCCACCTGTCGAGCTGCCCGATGCCCTGGTTGAGGCGCAATGGACTATCTTTAAAGCCGCCCGCCATGTCTCGCTTCTCCAGGAACGGTCGGTCGGAGTACTCAGGGTTGTAGCCGGTCAGCGTCAGGTTGCCGAGCGCATGCAGGTATCGATCGTGGATCACCTGCCAGTCATCGCCAAGCGCCGTCTGCCAGGCAGTATTGGCGTTCTGCGGCATGATGTGCTCGATCGTGTAGTCCGCTATGGAGACCTCTTCCTTCCGCCCGTAATTCTCCATCTTGCGGAAGAAGTAGGCCCGACGCTTGATGCTGTACATGTCCGTCGTCTTGAGCGATTCCTCGAACTCCTCGTCCGTTGGAAACCGGCGGTAGTCAGGGAGTGTCAGGAGGCGAGCGCAAATACCCTCGACGTAGTTGTCGGGATCAATCGCCGAGGCGAGCGTCGCGAATGTCTTGTTCAGGCTGTTCGTCGGGATTCGACACACCGCACGACGGAATACGTACGAGATGACGACGTCAAGGATCTGAGCGAAAGCCTGCGTCGGCAGACGACCTGCCACGTAGTCGCCGTACAAATGCAGTTGAAATGGATAGACCACGGTCGCGAGCAGATCGATCTCAGCGAACCGACGTGCAAGCCGTGGGTCGGTTTCGGTGCCGAGCGCCATCGCTGCGAACCAGGAAGCGTGCCTACTGAGATCGACGACGAGTTCCTCACGGGCTACGCCATCGGCTTCCTGGCGGAAGGCGTACGCCTTGAACGCATCGTAGATCTCGTCGATACGCGGAATGGCATTCGTATTGCTCTTCATCGTCAGATAGTGACGCACGAACTCGTCGAAACGCTTTTCGTTCGAACCCTGGAACTCCCGTTCCATCGGGAACCAGTAATCCTCATACAGGCGCTCCTGGCGGGTCGGCGGCAGATCCATCAAAACAAAGTTGCGAATCAGGTCAGCCTGCGAGAGCTTCTTGCCGGTAGCGTTCATCGACTCGAAGACGAGCTGCGGGTCGTCCATCCCACGCGTGAGCTTGACGTCCACGACAACAAGCTTGTCGAGGCCAAGGCAGACGGCGACGAGATCGACGCCCGGCTCACGAAGCTTCCGGAGGAAGTAGTCGTAGTTGAAGACAACGCGCGACGCGGTGTCCGGAAGTGGCGCGTTGCGTACGACAGCCTTCAGCGCGTCCTTGTCACGCTGCGTCAACAGAAGTTTGAAGTAGTCATCGCCGGACTCGTACTGATTCGTCAAGTACAGACCACGGATCTTCTGCGGGGCGAACCCCGGCACCGGCTCGCGGTCCTGCTCAGGGAGTTCCTCAAGTCGAGCGGCGAGTGCTGCCAACAGCAGGGTCACCGTGGTCACTCGTTGCTGGCCGTCGATGATCAGATCCGGCTCGCGCGAAGTTGTCGTTCCTTGGTCACGCTCGATGTAGACGATTGAGCCGGTGAAGTGGTTGTTCAGATGCGTACGAACACCTGCACGGACGAGGTCGTTCCACAGCTGCGCGCACTCGGCCTCACCCCACGAGTAAACGCGCTGGTAAATGGGCACCACGAACCGCTCGCTCTTCTTGAGCAACTGTAGGAGGTTCGCATCGACAGCCTTCACTGCGTTGCTCCCGCGCACGCGCAACTAAGGTGGTGCGGCCGGATGCGCCGCCCGTCTCCAGATCTTAAGGTCATAGGTTCATCTCCTGCTCGCACGGCGCGTCACTTTCTGCGGGTTCGCTTCCACGGTATCGGGACCGGCGACATTCGACTGGTCCGCCGCCGGGCCGTTCGCGTGTACACAAGCACGCATGTTGACCGCAACTACTCATTGCACCACCGCGACCACGGCCCCCGATGCCGAGCGTTCGAGGCGTCCCGTCGCCACCCCCAGTTCAAGCGCACGTTCCAGGCGCGCCGAGATCTGTTCGGTCACGCGCTTACCGCCGAAGAGTGCGAGCGCCTCACGTTTGAGCTCCTCGTCCTGCATCCCGCCGCCGAGCTGCGCGACGACGGCCATCGCATTCGCGATCTCTTCGAGCGCGACGTGGTCGAGCACTCGTCCGTCGCCAGGTTCGCTCGTACGCACGATCCGCCACGTCTCGGGCTCGAACCGCGTCGGCCACGCGAACGCCGGGTCGTCGCCTTTCGAGTGCTCCGGCGGAAGCTGCTGAAGAATCGCCGAGGCACGTGCGGCGGCCACGCGCGAAAGCCCGAAGCCTTCCGCGACGAGCTTCGCCAACCGCACCTTCGCGATCGGGCCCTCGTACGCGACCGCACTGATCAGCGCTTCGCGCACCTTCTGCGCCGCCCACGGAGCGGGCAGCGCATCGAGCACGTCGACCCCGCTGAGAAACCCCGGTCGCCACGCTTCGAAAATCCGCAGGTTCGCATGACGGATGCCGCGGTCGGGGGCGGGAGCGACGGATTCCGGGGCCGCCGCCGCTCGCAGAAGGCCAGACGGGGCGTCGACCGCGCCACCTGAGCCGCCGATGGGCGACGGCGTCTCTTCCGCTTGATCAACGGACATCTCCTCGACCGGGTCGCCTCGCTCGTCGATCGCCACCACGGCTTCGGCCGCAGCATCCACCGCCGACGTCAGTCGCTCGAGGGTCGCCTCGCGATCCTGCAGCCACTCCGGCAACCACACACGCTCGACGCCGGGCCACCGCATCAGCGCTCCGAGCACCTCCACCGGCAGCCCGTCGCGATCGGCCACCGTCCGGCGCGCACGCCAGCCTTCGCCATCGAGCAGCACCGCCACCAGAGGCTGATCGGGGTCGTCCCCCCTAGCGAGGGAAAGGTCAACACGGAAGTCGGACAACCCGACGTCGGTCTTCACGGCCAGACCCCGATAGCGCAGTTCTGCCGCGATCTCGTCGCGATGACGGTCGACGATCGGCTCGCGGTGCTGTGAGTCGTCCGTCGACTCGACGCCCCGCTGGGCGAGCTCGAGGTACGCCTTCAGATCCTTGATTCCGCGCGACGACGTCTGTTCGGCACGCAGGTCGGCGGGATCGAAGCTCGAGTAGAGCACGACCTGGCGCCGCGCGCGCGTGATGGCGACGTTGAGCCGACGCTCGCCACCGGCTCGCGAGAGCGGGCCGAAGTTCAGCGGCAGCACCCCACGCTCATTCTTGCTGAAGGCGACGGAGAAGAGGATCGTGTCGCGCTCATCCCCCTGCACACTCTCGAGGTTCTTCACGAACAACCCGTCACGCTCGTCCATGGCGCGGCCGATGCGCTCGTCGGGTGCGTCACGCAACATGTTCTCGATCAGATTGCGCTGCTGCACGTTGAAGGTGATGATTCCCAGCGACGGCGTCCTCTCGCCGGCCAGCGCGAACCGACGCGTCACCTCGTCGACGATCGCCTGCGCCTCGACGAGATTCGTGCGGAGCACACCCCGGCTACCGCTCCGGGCGAACTGCCCCTCGACGCGCACGAGCGAAAGGCCGTAGTCGGCCGCCACCGAGCCTGGCTGGGCGGCAGGACTTGCGGGCCCATGGCCACCGTTCGTCGCGGTGATGGCCCGCAGTGGCGCGGGGAACGACGACAGTCGGCTCTCGTAATACTGGTGATTGCTGAACGCGATCAGCGCCTCGTCCTGGCTGCGATAGTGCCACGACAGCCACTTGCTCGGCACCCGCGCCTGGGTGCACTCGGTGAGGATCGACTCCTCATCGGCCACGGCGCCGGCATCCGTGTCGTCTTCGGCGTCGGCGCTCACCTCGGCGAACGTGCTGGGTGGCATCTGCTTCGAGTCCCCCACCACCACGACCGATGCGGCACGGCCCATCGCGCCGATCGCGTCGGCGACGCGGATCTGCGACGCCTCGTCGAAGACGACGACGTCGAACATCCCCGCCCGAGCGGGAAAGAACCGCGCGACGGACTCCGGACTCATCAGCATGCACGGAGTGATCTGGGTGATCAGGTCACCGTACTTCTCCATCAGCGCTCGCACGCTGTCCCCACCCCGCTGCCGGCCGAGCTGTCGCTTGAGCGCGCCCATGTCGCCGCCGTCGTAGTTTGGGTCGAACGCACGCCGCCCCAGGATGTCGGACGGGATCGCCCGCGGCAGCTCGCCGCGGATCGCCGCCGAACTCGCGGTGAAGCGCTCGATGGTGCGGTTGTGCACTCGCGGGTCGAAGTCGCCGAGCGCGGTCGCGTCCTCCCGCTCGCGGATGGATGCGGCGGCCACACCCTTGCCGAACGCCAGGGAAGCTTCTTCGGCACGCACCCGCCCCTCGAGCACTCCCGCGCGCGCTTCGTGCATGCCGTGCTGCCGCAACGGCTCGACATGTCGGACGAGGTCCAGCCACCGGGCGAGGGTGACGGGCTCGGTCGTGCCGAGATTGCGCGCGGCAGCGGTCCGTTCCCATGCGGGGATGATTCCTCCGTCGCCCGCCCATGCGGCGAGGCGGTCGCCCGATGCACCCGGATCGCCGGTTGCCGCAGCAGTTGCGAAAACGCGCCACGCCTCGGCGAGCGTGGTGAGCTTCTCGGCAAGCGCTGCGTCGGAAGGAGCGTTGCGGTAATGGTCGCGGATCTCGGAACGCAGATCGCCCGCGGATGAGTCCTCCGTCGCGAGCGCCCCAGCGAGCCAGGCGAGCCAGGTCAGTGGTGTGAGGACGGATTCGATCTGGCCGGGCAGGAACGGATTCCACCCGCCCTCCGCCAGCGGCTGCGGCAACCGCTGCAGGTGGTCGGCCAGCGCCTCCACCCGTTGGGCCGTGTCAGCGATCGCGCCGGTCAGGCTCGACAGGTCGCGCAGCGGGACGCTCGCCGCCTCGCCACGCACGTCCGCAGCGAAGCGCTCGAGTACAGCACGGCGACGCTTCTTGCGCCCGAACCACGATGATTCATCGGCGGCCACCGCGGCCGCGTGGATGTCGACGACATCCCGAGCGAGCACACTCGCATCCACCTGTTCGAGCCACGCCGGCGGTTCGCCGACGAGGGCTTGCACGTCACGGCTCAGGCGATCGATCTCGGTCGCCCGCGACACCGTCGCGGCATCATCAATGGCGTCGAAGGGATAGCGCGGCGCACGCATGACGCCGGCCCAGACATCCAACTGTTCGGGAGCGACAACGCGAGCGAGCATGCCCTGCGGCGCGCCCGCCGACTTCGCCTCGCCGATCGCCGAGTCGAACGCGCGCGCCGCCTCGTGCACAGCAGCGCTGTCGAACGAGATGCCGTCGCCGACATCGATGAACGCCCACGGATGCTGGGGTCCGGGCCGTGCGAGGTCGCTGACCTCAGGGAGGGTGCGAAGGATCTGGCGGAGCTGGTCGAACACGGACTGCGGCGCGGTCGCGACCAGCTCCGCGGGTACCTCCAGCGGTGTGACGGTCTGCTCGGCGGCGAGCAGCTGCGACCGTGCCGAGTAGAGCGACAGTCCGGCGGTATTGGGCTCATGCACCCGCTGTGCATAGCGCCACAGAGCGCCGCGACTGGCCTCGGCGCCTTCAAGCTGCGCCGTGAGCGCCGCCCGGTCGGGGCGCGCTCCCGCGTCGAGTGCCTTCCTCAGCTGCTCGCGGACCGCGTTGGGGCGCGCGCCCTTGTCGTGCAGGTCGAGTGAGAAGGGGCCGAGGCCGACGGCGTCGAGGCGGTCTTTCACCACGTCGAGCGCAGCACGCTTCTCGGCCACGAACAGCACGCGTTTGCCCTCCGACAGCGAATGCGCCAGCAGGTTCGTGATCGTCTGGGATTTCCCTGTTCCAGGAGGGCCCTCGAGCACGAAGGTGCGTCCCGCGACAGCTTCGGCGACGGCCTCGAGCTGCGACGAGTCCGCAGACACCGGCACCTGTGTCGCGAGTGTGTCGAGGTCGACGTCATCCGGCGCTGGAGCGTCGTCGGCGAACGCCTCGTTCGGGTGATGGATCAAGTGCGTGACGAGCTGATTGCTCGCGAGTTGTTCCCAGTTCTCGTCGAGGTCCTTCCACAACCGGAACTTCGCGAACTGCAGGATGCCCAGGTGCACGGTTTCATCCACGGTGAACGGGCGCTTGGCATCGATCATCGCCTGCCGCACAGCGTCGAACGCTTTCGCGAGGTCGATGCCCGCGGCATCCTGCTCGGGGTTCTCGAGTCCGGGGATCTCGATGCCGAAGCTGACCCGCAGCTTCTCGAGCAGGCAATAGTTCGGCGTCGACGCGCTGGCCTCATCGATCGTGAGCTTGAAGGACTGCCCCCGCGACACGCTCTCGAGCGTGACCGGGACCAGGATCAGCGGGGAACGCAGGTCTTTGTCGTTGAAACTCCAGCGCAGCGTTCCGAACGCGAGATAGAGGTTGTTGGCTCCCGTCTCCTCTTCCACTGTTCTGGCTTTGGATGCGAGCGCGCGCAGGCGGGTCGTGTAGCTCGCCTGGGTGATGTCCGATGTGTAGACCTGGCGGTTCTCGGCGAGCAGCATCTCGCGATCGGCGGGCGCGAGGTCGCGACCGAACCGGAGGCCGCGTTCTCTGGCGATCTGCGGCACGGCGTCGGAGGCGAGCAGCGTCACCGCCGTCCCCCCGTTGATCATGTCCTCGAGGCGCGGCAACGCACCCTCGGGTACTGCGAGGGAGTGGCCCGCGCGGTCGGTGAAGTTGATGAGCCGGTTGCGCAGACTCAGGTCGAGCAGGGCGTTCTTCCACTGGGTCACGCGGGCCGGCGGCTGCGGTCGCCCGTCGGCCGTCTGCACGCCGACCTCGGGAACGTACGGGGCCGGGGCCTCACGTGCCCCCGGGTGGTACTCGACGACCGTGACCTCACCCTCGGGCGAGACGCTCCGACTCGGCAGCGGAAAAATGCCGTTCTGGCGGGCGCCACGAATGTCGGTGATCCCCAGCACCTCATGTCGGCGCGTAGACAAGTAGGCGCGGGGCGCCTGACGAGCCGCGACGAAATCCGACGAGGTGGCACCGCCGGTGACCATCGTCGTCTCGACGAGGCCGATGCGCCCCAACTCCACGTGGTTAACCACTTCTTCGATGTCGGTGGTGGCAGGCACGCCGAGCGTGCGCTCCTCACGCCAGTACCCCAGGAAGATGTGACCGTCGGTCAGCCACATGATGGGGTTGATGCCGGCTTCTTCGAGGAGCGCCGCCAGCGTGAGCGTCGTATCGAGGCAGGTACCCAGGCGCCCCTCGAGCACCTCTTGAGGTGTGCGGACCTTCTGCCCTTCCAAACCCCAGCTCGCGGGCGGCTCCGCATAGCGAATATCGCGGGAGCGGACGCTGTCCCAGATCGCCTCGACGATGGCATCGACCCGCTCGGGTTCGCCCGACTGGTAGCCGTCGAGCGCGGAGCTACGAGTGGAGCGCCCCAATCGATCGGATGCTTCGCGGAGCACCGGGGCGAGCGCGAGTGCCTGCGGCTGCACGAAGCAGGCCAGCAATTCGAGCGCGAAGTGGAGGCCCGTCACAATCCACTGGTTGGCCGCCAGGACAGTCACCGGGTGGGGGTGACGCGCGAGGACAACGCCGTCCGGGTCGCGGAGTGTCACGTCGATGGAGCCGCGCTGAAAGGTGTCGACCTGCAACATCTTGGCCGGGTCGAGAGCGAGATCCGGCAACCGGATGATCGTCGTTCCCGAGGGGGCCAGGTCGAGGATGATCACTTTCGGGTCACCGAGCGAACCCGCGGCGCATGTCGCTTCGATCTCGAGTGAGGCCGCCCGCAGCTCAAGACCCTGATACGAAATGCCGACCTCTTGGACGACCGTGATCCCGGCGTGCGACATGGCGTAGCTGAGCTCGGAGACCGCGTCGAGGCGCAGGCTTGCGCTGCCGGCAGGTGCAGGTGAGGGCGGCGGTGCAGCCGGCGAAGGGGCTTGGGGCTCTCCGACATCCGACCGCCGCTCATCGTCGCGTCGGGTACGCATGCTTCGGCGCGTCGGCGGGGCATCCGCCGTGGGCGCGTCTGCGGCGAGCAGTTGCGGCGTGGCCGGGGCCGGCGGCGGGGTGGGGAGCGGCCGGGTGGTGCCGCCGGCGAGAGCGGCCAGGATGGCGGGCTTCCGCTCCGCGATAGACGCAGCTTCTTCGGTCGCACCGATCTCACGGAGCAGAAGCTCGGCGGAGTCGAGCGCGCGATACGCTTCCGCCGGGCTGAACGCGACCTGATGCGCGTGACGGTTTCGGACATCGCGCATCTCGCTCACCCAGTTGCGGGCCTGGCGCGAGAGATGTGAGGTGAACGGAAAGCCGAGGTTGCCCAGCTTCTCGGACATCACGCGCAGCATCAGGCCGACGTCATTGACATGATGATGAGCGGTCGGCCGCCCTGCTTCCTCGTCTTTTCGTGCGATGACCTGCACCCAGGTGATCCCCGGCGGGAGCACCTCGACGAAAACGCGATCGACGAACGGGCGCAATCCCTCGGCCACATCGTCGATGGTGTCGCCGACGAGTGCACGGGTGTCCACGGTCATGGTCCTCCTCCCCGACCCGGCCGCGCAGTACCCCCTCGGCCCGCAGTCAGCCGGGCAGGCCCATTCGGGAGCATAGACGATGGGCGCTCACGCCCGCTTGCGCGCAACATCGAGCTCCACGGGCTCCGACTCGTGCGCGAGGCGCTGCCCGTCGGGCCCCTCGTAGCCGTCGAAGAAGTACAGGTAGTCACCGCCCACCGATTCCTCGTCGTGGCGCACGTACGCGGCGTACGCGACGATGTCCGGATAATCGCCGATCGGGCTCCCTGCGAGCCTCGGTCACGTGCTGACGATGGTCTCGGCAGCATCGAGCAGCCGCCAGGCATGTAGAACGAGTCGGGAAGCGTCCGCGTGCGTCGGCAGTCGATCGCCGTACGACTGTGCCGACTTCGCGGCCAGAAGTGTGTCGAGGTGCTTTGCGCTCGATGCACTCGACGCCTGACGTAGCGCCGCTACGGCATTGCTGTGGGACTCGGACGCGACCTTGTAGCCGAGCACGTGCCCGCACACCGCGTCGCTTGCGGCGATTCCCGCACTGACTGCGATCTCGGCGGCGTGCTTCCACTCGTGCGGGCTGGATCCGCTGAGTTGCAGGTCTGCCGACGCGAGCCGAGTCACTGCATCTTTCAGCCGAATGCGCACGGCGGCGGCATCCATGGACTGGCGCCTCGGACTGATGCGCGGAGTCATGCGGCGTTGCTCGATAGGGCCGCCAGCGTTGGACCGTAGATATGGATACCGTCTGTCACGACACCGCCGAGGAACGCATCCTGCTCCGCGAGACGCTGGTCGAATTCCGCGCGTTCGAGCGAGAACACCTGAGTCTCGTTGCCGGTGATGTGCGCGACATACTCCGCCAGCCGGTAACCGAGGTCGGCGCGCACGTCGGAGTCGACGCCGTCGGGATAGACCAAGAGCAGGTCGATATCGGAGTCGAGGCTGGAGTCACGCCGCGCAACAGAGCCGTAGATGAGGACGGTGAGGCGCGACGACTCCGTTACCTCACGGGGCGCAATCTCGTCGAGGAAGCCCCGGATGCTCTCGAAAACCCGCGATCGAGCGGTCAGTCCCATCTCCACTGACGGCCACAGTACGTGCTCGCGGTTGGCCCGGTAGATGATCGCCGGCGGCCGCGCTTCTGAGGTGACCAGTCCGACGTGAACGAACCCCGCGAGCGCTCGATGGACGCTCGACGTGGAACCGGTTCCCGCCAGCGCGTGGACTTGCCGTCCAGAGAATCCCGCGTCGCTGCGCGCGAGAACCCGCAACACGGCTGCCTCGACGGCAGACATGAGGCCTTCCAACGGCTCACTTAGATTCATGTGACGATCTTGGCACGATTGTCACGATATTGGAACACCTGTGGCCGAAGCTTCACGTCACGCACACCTACCCCTGGTTCGCGGCAAGCTCTGCATCAATGACGACTCCGACGGAGGGGCGTTCACAGGTCGGCTAGAGCATCGAGTATGCGCTCATTTCTCGCGCCGACGAACTCGAGCTGTCTGTCACGGAACGTGACGTACTCCTCGTAGGTTGCCGGCAGCGGCGAGCCGCCGAACTCGTCGAAAGGCAGATAGAACCGGACTTCGTCAGTGTCAGCAGCCACGAGGTCTTGGAGAAGAAAGAACTCTGCGTAGCCACGGAAGCTCTCGAACAGACCGAAGAAGTCATCGTAGCGCGAGAGCACCTCGCTGAGCGGGCTCTCGCCACCGTCGTAGTGGCGACGAATGCTCTCCAGCGTGAGATCGAACCGGTCCTTGATAGCGGGGCTCCACCCCCGAGCCTGATTGAACGTCTGCTGACCATCGACTCGATTCGCCGGAAATACAAGCCGCCCACCGATCGTCCCGCCGTCGACATGCCACCTCTCATTGACGCCCGGCGGCATCTGCTCGTAGAACGCTCGTCGAGGACCGCGGCTGGAGTTCGCCAGGGTGTCACTCGAGAGCGTGAAGGTGCCGGCATCGGATTCGTGCCTGAGACGGTGGACCCGGCCTTGTCGCTCGATCGTCAGCTGAAACGGCGTCCCGTTCGGCAACGGCTTGCTCCAGAGCATTGCGTGGTACTTGTACAACGTCGGGCTGTACGAGTCCGGGTCCTTGCCGCCGGCATCAGCGGCGAAGTTGATGGTGGTGTCGATCGTCATTGACGGCATGAGGGAAGGCTAGAGCAACCGTCCGACACGCGGGTCCTATTAAGATCCGGCTTCGTCGAAGCACTGAACTGGCGGGCCGCGCGGGACCGGGAGACGATGACGATCACGCGCAATGACCACGAATCTGTGCCGTCGGGCACCTAGTAGTACTTGGTTAGGTTCTTGTTAATGGTCGTGGGAGCTGTTAACGTCGCGGCGTGCGAGCGGATGAGATCGA